>JBBRHE010000120.1:0-11392 GCA_038223165.1 Tepidisphaerales bacterium | reverse complement strand
GACCCGTGAGCAGATACAGAACCTCTTCACAGTTGGGGTGACTGTGCCGCGGGTTCTGCGCGCCCTTGTAGATTACGACTCGGCCAACGGTGATGGACGAACCGGTCACCCCCCCGTTGGCCAGCCAGGTCAACGTGCCCCAGCTTTCGCAAACGGTGAGCCCGTTTGACTGGGCAGACGTGCGTACGAGATGCGTCATATCGAAATTCCCTTTCACTGCAACTCAACTCTTGGGATTATAATTCAACAATGTTGAAATAGGAATAGGATTATCTCGCTTGAGGCGACCGTTGAAAGGTGAATGATGGCAACGATGGCCAAACCCCGTCCGACGAACCCCACTATGCCGCTCGGCACGCGCGTGCGTAAGCTGCGATTGCAGCAGCACATGACGCTCGAGTCACTGGCCAACGAGTGTGAACTGACGCGCAGCATGCTCTCGAAGATAGAGAACGGCCGTGCCTCACCGTCTATCGCCGCCGTCACGCGCATCGCGGCATCGCTGGGGGTGGGCGTGTCGGTGCTGTTGGGCGAAGGGGCCGGACCGACGACGGTCGCGACATTTGCGGCCGAGTTGGACGGCGGGTGGACGACGACCGAAAAAGGGTACGGTTATGCTCCCCTGGTGGCCGGTCGGGTCGAGAAGATCATGCAACCGATGCTCTTCATCGCCCGGCGGGGCAAGATCCGGCCTGGCGCGTTGCATCATGGTGGTGAAGAGTTCGTCTACGTTCTTGAGGGCCGCATGCGATACACCGTCGGTCAGGCGACTCGCGAACTCGGTCCAGGAGACAGTCTGTATTTCGATGCCACCGAACCTCATGACCTTCGACCGATCACCGCGATGGTGAAGTACCTGGCGGTGATGGCCACTCGTGGGTAATTCCTACCGGGCATCCGGTCTGTACCGAATTTTTCTTCGAATCTCGGATTTATCCCCTGCGTCTCCGTCGCATCAGCATCCCCGCCCCGGCCAGCAGCACAGTGACGATTCCCGTCGGTTCCGGGGCCGAGACGGCGAAGAACTGGATCGCGCCGGTGGTGCCACCGATCAGGTTGTGGGTTGGGTCGCGCCAGAACGAGTCACCATTGATGCGGACCCATTCGGTGCCGGTGTAGCCCCAGAGCTTCAATACCTGCTCGTCCAAGCCCAACTCGGCAGCCATTGCGTCGTCGTAGCGGACCGTGAGGTCGATCGACTCCGTTTCCACCAGTGACGCGTCGAGCGACCAGACACCGATGAACGTGTGACCACGGGGCAACGCAGGAATGTCACTGCGGTCGGGGGCCAACAAGGTAACGGTCAGATCTTCCGGTGGCGGCTGGATGTCTACACGAACGCTGTTGACCATGTCGAGCGTCACGTCGTCCACATCTTCGCCCCATGTGAACTGCCCGGCCATTGCGCCGGGCATCGCGGAGAAGGTCAATGAGCCACCGTTGTGGGCGTACCAGCCTTGCAGGCCCTGATTGGTCGGGTTTTCGAGCGTGCTGGTGACGTCGCCAAAATTGATCAGGTCCAGTGGCCGCGGTTTGCCGTAACCGTCGGCGATGACCTGGTCGTTGTTGACGAACGAGCCACCCCCGCCGTCTACACGGCCCCACCCGCGCACCGTGCCCGAACCGGTCCAGGACGAGCGGACGATGAACCACGAATTGGTACTGCCCCCAGCCGCTGGCGCGTAGAGTGGTGCCTCACCGGACGGTGCCAGGCGGACATCGCCACCGGTGTCCGCGTCACCCAGGATCAGTTCACCCTGACCGGCCCCACCGACGACGATCGCTGCCGCCGCGCCCGAGGCGCTGGCGTGCAGGGACAGGGTGCCACCCTTCTGCACGTATCGACCCACACCGGTAACCTGATCCCCGATGATGACCTGTGTGCTGGTATTCGTCCCACCGTTCTGGATGAACGTGCCTGTCCCGGCGCCACCGATGATTTCAGTGCCCGTTGCCAGCGTGCCAGTATCGAGCGTGTACGACCCGACCTGATCACGACGCAGTCCAACCGCGAGCGTAGGACCGGCGATGATCGGGCGCTTACCGTTCGAGGATGGTACCCAGCGCGAGCTTGGGGTCGGCTTTTTCGAGATCGTCACGTCACCGTTGGCCGTGGCAACCGCGCCGGGCGTACTGCCGAGCACGACGGGCGCGCCCCCACCGGCTGCGGCCGATCCTGACGCGGCCGTTGCGGTATCAGTCGGGTCTTGCGTTTCGTTGGCTCTGGCGGTTACTGCTGGCGTTGAAGGCGCGACTGGGCGGAAGTCGACCTGAGGGAATTCAATGCCACTGGTGGGTTTCCCGTTGACCGCAATCGACGGAAGCGTGTTGCTGACCGGCGTGTTCGACGGCTCAGCCACGTTCGGCGTCACCGCCGCGACCGGTGGCAATGCGTTCTGGGTCCCGATCCACTCAGGGCTCAACGGGCTGCCCGGCCATTCCAGTGGCGCCACGCTCGTTTCGCGGGCATAGGAATCGTCCATCGATCGACCCAGCAACGGGTCGCTGTCCGCATCGGCGCGCAGGTCGAGTGAAGGCATCGTCAACAACCCGCGCAGTTCACCGATCCACTGCCGCACCTGTGAGACGACCTGCGGCACCGTGTCGGTCGACTTGGCGACCACGATGCTGCCCCCACTGGCCACGCTCGCCAGCAACAGGAGCACGGACGCGACGACCTTCAACCGCCCGATCGTGATCGCGCCGGCCGTCCCGTTCATCAATGAAAGGACATGGCTGGAGACCGTCCCGGACAGGTCGTGCCCCAGCATGAACCGCGCCGCGGCCTCGGCGGTGCGCAGGGTCAGGGCGCCACCAAACGCCTGGTCGAGCATCGGCGCCATACCGATCGCCAGGACAGTTCCTTCAGGGTAGGCCCCTCGGCGCTTGAGCCGTTCACCTAACATCATGCGGGCGCGATGAATGCGGACACCAAGCGCACCGGGCTTCAAGCCCAGTTGGCCGGCGATTTCCTCACGCGACAGCCCACCGAAGTAAAGGGAGACCAGGGGTAGCCGATATTTAGCGGGAAGCTTGGCCAGTTCCTCAGAGAGGACATGACCGATCTCCTGAAGGTCCATGGCGCTGGGCCGGTCGTCACCATCGTTGACGATGCCGTTGTTTTCCGCACTGCGACGCGCCTCGCGCGCCTCACGCCGCTTGCGGGCCTTGCGGACATCCAGACTCGTTCGTTTGGCGACCTGTCGAAGCCAGGCAGGAAGATGGCGGATCTGGTTCCCGCTTTTGCATTGGACGGCTAGCGCCAGAAAGACGGCTTGGGTCGCGTCCTCAGCGTCGTGGGCGTCCCTGCACGTGCGCAGACAGACACCAAAGACCAGCCCGGCGTAACGCCGGACGATCTCCTCGAAGATCTGCTGCTGCCCGGAGTTTGAAAACTCGGTCAGCAAATCCTCAACGGGCTGCTCTGCTATAACGCTCGCGGTGCGCAGACTTTCCTCCCACGTTCACCTGACGACGCTGGCTCGGTCCACATAACGGAATTTTCTAAGAATCCTCGTTCGACACGTTTAGCGGGCGAGCTTGCTCGCCGTTTTCTCATGAGAACCGTGCGCAAACTCGCTCGCTAAACGAGCCGGAAATTTTCCTGAAACGCGTGCGCAACCCTGTCGTCATTTAGTCTGAACGCACCCGCACGGATGTGGGACTAGCATAATCGCCCGGAGGCACCCACGCCATTGCAAGCGCGCAAGTGATTCACCAGAAGAAAGTTACATCGAATTTTTTGAACGGTTTATGACGCTTAACCGGTGTCGTGAACCGATCGCGGACGAAGTGTACCGGCGAACCAGGAGTCGGTCGTCTGGGCGGCGCGTCGCCACCCGCACTTCGTTAATCGCACGGACCACTCTGCCGGTCCGTGCTTTTTTATGCGCGGGAGGATGGGGAAAATGCGTTGATCCGATTGGAATGGAACTAAACCGACATCAGCCCCAAGCGCGCTCGGCGGACTTCGGCGCGTTGCAGTACGCCGACGATCTTGGTCAGGATCGCCAGGTTCTGCCGACCGACCAGGTCGTTCTCCAACGCGATGAAAGCCAAACCCGCACGGAGCGTCGTTGTATTGCGTGGAACGACAAGCGGATGTTTGAGTGACGCCTCGAGCAGCAGCTTGCGATCGCCTTGAGAAATCTCGACACGCAAGCGATCGGCGTGGTCGATGCGAAGGGGCTCCTCGCGGGCACCCGTCAGCATCACGCCCATGCCACCGGCGCTCAGGTCCAGCAATTGTGCGGGAATCTCCGCGGTTGACAGCGGGCGGTCGCGCAGGATTGCCTTGGGGGCGATGCGCCACACGCGCGCCGACAATTCCGCTTCCCCACCGACGCGCACGCGGTAGTTGGACCGCCGTTGAATGGCCTTGATCGCCGTCGGCCAGCTCAGTCGCAAGGCCTGGACGATCGTGGTGCTGTTGATTCGGTACTCGACGATGCGTTCGATGACCGGTGAAGCGAACATGACCTTCGTCGCACCGTTCTTGAAGGACACCCCGGCCGGCTTGGTGGTCGTAATCAGCTCTTCAATCAAAGCCGATTCACCGGCGATGGATTCGAGCAGAATGTCGTCCCCCTGCTGACCGAGGAAGCGCGATTTGTGATGACGCAGCATGCCCAGTGAAGGCAGGGAAAGTACGACGCCCGCGCCACGGGCCACCGCTTCACGAAGTAGATCGTTTTCCTCGCTCAACCGTCGACCCTCCTTTGGCGCGACACCTGAAAAAAGTATCGACCGCCGACGGACGCGACGTAACCCCTAAGGGTGGTAAATATTGACGCACGTCCAGTAAAAACGTGGCCGGCGATCGAGCTACGGGCGACCCCTCGGATTCTTGTTCAGCAAGCCTCGTCGGCCAACGATCCTACTGCAGCTCACGACGCCGGCGGGCGACGATGGCACCGATCACGAATGGCGCAGCGCTGGCAACCAGCCCGATCGCCGACGGTAATGGGACGGCCGGGACGCTGTCGCTCGTTGGCGTGATCAGGTACGCGAGGCGCTCGTCGGCAAGATACCCCATCCCGATGATCTGCCCGTTCGCGTTGATGCCAATCGCCGTGTGCAACCACCAGCCCGAGTCGTGGGGAATCAGGTCGTTCAGTTCCGCCAGTTCACCGTTCACCCAGATCGCCGCCCGGCTGTCGGCAAAACCGTCACCGACCGCGCCGACGATCGTGCCATCGGGCGCGATCGCATGCGCTTGCGCACCCGTCAGATCGTCCGCCGTCGGAAGAAAAGCGGAGCTGCCGTCTTTATAGACGAAGGCCTGGTTTTCACTGGTCGTGCCGACGACCGTGCCATCGTCGGCGATGTCATGGGGAATGCCGGTCAGACCACTGAGCGGTTCGAGCGTGTCGGTCTTGGCGCGCCACATGTGCGGCGTGTAGACGAGGTTGTCGTCCTGGTCTACCGTCGACGCGAACCCGACGATGTCCCCGCGCGTGTTGACCGCGGTGGGCGCTGCGTCACCATCGGGCATGGGACCGAGGTCCGTCACCTCACCGAGCGTCGACCAGCGGACGGCGTGCTTGCGGCCATTCACTTCGGTGGTGCCGATTACCTCACCGTCGTCACTAACCGCCTGGGCGAACGTGGGTCCACCCGCTAGCGACGGTAGGATCAACGCGCCGAGCGCGTTGCCGAACACGAACGCGTCTTCCGGGTCGGACTCGCTCAAGCCACCGGCGTAACCGACGACGAGGCCCGTCGAGTTGATCGCCATCGCCTGGCTGAACGGTCGACCGACGATTAAACGTTGACTGTTGTCTTCCCCGTACCAGATCGCCGCCTGCACGTTGGGACCGTTGGTCCCCATGTCCGGCGAGTAGAACGCGAAACCCGCGACGCTGCCGTTATCGGAAATGCCGACCGGTTCGAAGCTGGCCGCCTCGGTGATGCGAAGCGCCTCGATCGTATAACCCGACCCCGCCGCGAAAAGGCCTGTCGCACTCACCGTAGCCGCCGCGAACGTAACGAAAGAGACAAAGGAGCAACGCATGAACACACTCCGCACAACCAGGTCCTGTCGTTCCGGAACGCATCCGTGCGTGCCGATATGAGCGTACCACAGATCTATCGACGTGTTCTGATGAACCCCTTGAATGTCGGGGAAATGGACGGGTGCGACAGCATTATTCGATTGGATCCGCGGCCTCCTCGTCTACTGGCGCCAACTGTCGCGGTCGTACGGTGAGGCGCTACGCGGTCGCTCGTCCGCCGATTCTGGGCAATGCTCAGCGTGGGGTCCTCATCGCGACCCCCATCGTCCACACCGTTCTCACCGACGTGGTAAACGCGCGGATCGGCCCGATCGAGCGCGTCGTTCATGTATCCGATCGGACTCTTCTCCGTCAGTGGATCGAGCGGAACCGCGGGAAGCGCTTCCGGCCGGTCGACCATGTCCACGTTTCGGCGGATGAACGCCAGGACAAGTAGGACGACGATCGTCCACGCCGTGCGGCGTCTCCAACGACTACCTCGCTCGGCGGGTTCATTACGATGAAATTCGACTCTCGGGAACTGGCCGTGATCGCCCCTTTCGGGATTGCCCGTCACGTCATCTATCACCCACGCCCGCAGATCGGCAGGCAATGGCGCAGACTTGCCTCAACCGGGTTTCACCCATACGCTTACCCCTTCGTCAACTTGAATCGATTCGGCCGCCACGTTACGGACGTTTTCCTATGAGCATTCTCGTCAACAAGGACACGAAGGTTATCACCCAGGGCATCACCGGCACCGCGGGTGCGTTCCACACCAAGCAGTGCTTGGAGTATGGCACTAAAATGGTGGGTGGCACGACCCCCGGCAAGGGTGGGACCAAGGACGCCAACGGCCTGCCTGTGTTCGACACCGTTCGCCAGGCCGTCACCGCGACGGGCGCGAATGCCACGATGATCTTTGTTCCGCCCCCCTTCGCTGCCGACGCGATCATGGAAGCCGCCGACGCGGGCATCGCGGTCATCATTGCCATCACCGAGGGCATCCCGGTGCTGGACATGGTCAAGGTGAAGGCCTTCCTGAAGGACTATCCCAAGAGCGTGCTCGTCGGCCCCAACTGTCCCGGTGTCATCACGCCCGGCCAGTGCAAGATCGGCATCATGCCCGGCTACATCCACACGCCGGCTGAGAAAGCTCCCAGCGGCAAGAAGATCGGCATCATCAGCCGATCCGGCACCCTGACCTACGAAGCCGTCTGGCAGACCTCATCGCGCGGCATCGGTCAGACCACCTGCGTCGGCATCGGTGGCGACCCGGTGCGCGGCTTGGGCTTCATCGACTGTCTCGACCTCTTCAACAACGACAAGGAGACCGACGGCATCGTCCTGATCGGTGAGATCGGTGGCGCCGACGAGACCAACGCCGCGACGTGGATCAAGACCAACGTCAAGAAGCCCGTCGTCGCCTTCATCGCCGGCCGCACCGCCCCCCCGGGCCGAAGAATGGGCCACGCCGGCGCCATCATCAGCGGTGGTGAAGACACCGCCGAGTCGAAGATCAACGCATTGAAAGCCGCCGGCTGCAGCGTCGCCGAAAGCCCCGCAACGATCGGTGAACAAATGGCGGCGGCGCTGGGCGTGAAGGGGTAGGCCGTGCGATGGTACTACTTCGAGCTAAAGACGCTCACAAAGATCCTGTCCGACTCCCAATAATCTTCAATTGCATAAGTCACTCGATCGCCTAAACCACCATAGGCATATAGCAGTCCGAAGCCCACATCATGTCCCCAATCGCTGGTGGGTTCGGAGCGAATCGAGAGATAGTCCCGTAATTCTTTCACCACTTGGAGAATGCCGGCGTTGGAAAATTTCTCCACGTACTTCATCTCGCCCACCAGCCTCAATTGTGGCGCGAAGCGAATGCAGAAATCGGGGGAACGCCGAGATGTCGCACGGCGACCGCTTTTGTCGCCATTATGGTAGCTATTGCTGCAACTATGCGACGAAAAGCCCGACTGTCCTTCTCCGCAGGTGTACATCGGTGTGCCAAATCCCTCGCATCGCAATGCTCCATATACGGCCATTCGTGTGCCGCCCAGACTCGTCAGGTAGGCGGTCGCGACTGAGTCCACAATGGGCAACACCAGCCCCTTGCAAAAGCAGCTTTCACGAAAACTGTTTCGCTCACGAAGTCTCTCTATGACCGATCTGACCTCGACCACATCATGAAGTGAGTCTGACATGGACGATTGAAGCCGGCGACAGAAGCCGAGTTCATTCTCCGCACGTATTTTTGGAAAATCGCTCATTCTGTTCTTGCCTTCTTGAGCAAAGGGTCAATTTTCACCAACACGTTGGTCAATGCGTCGGCAACTTCGTTAGGCAAGTCGTGACTGAGTTCGTCTATTCCGTTTCTGACGAGGAGAAATCGGGAGCCACTCTCTTCATACACACTAATCGCATCATCTCCACCAGCGCCATCGATTCTTAGAACGAACTCTTTTTCATCAGCGAACATCTCAATTCTGGCCTCCTCACGGTTCAGACCAAATCGCTCTTCAAGCATCTGAAGGCATTCTTCCGCCTGGTCTTCGGTCTCGCAGCGGTGGGCGTTCCGGCAATCGGGAACAATTGTAATTCCACCAGCTGAGATGAGCGCAAAGTACCCTGCTTGCCGCTCATCGTTTTCAATTTTTATTGCATAGCTGATCATGTCGACCTCTTGCTTTCAGGAGACATTCGCACGGGTTGGGCGCCGCCTAATCATCTGCTAGGTCGTGAGAAACAATCCCGGATCGACGTTAAATCGCTCGGCCAGTCTCGCAATGGTTCGCTTGCTCAACTGTCGCGTGCCGTTCAGGATTTCCGATGCAACCCCCCGGCTCCCCACGATGCAACCCAAGTCGGTCGTGTTCATGTCGTTCTCTTCCATCAGGTGACGCAACAGTTCGATGGACGACAATTGCTTGCGGGCGGTGGACGTGCGAGCAAGCTCGTGATCTTCGACAAAGCGGAGTAGCGCGGCTAGGTAATCGCGTTGTCCCGTGGTCAGGTCGTCGCGACCGATGAGCCGGTCGAGAATCTCCCCAGCCGATTTGAAGTCACGCGCGTCCCGCAAAGGGCGCAGCGGAAACTCCTTTACCAAGTCAAGGTAGTCGTCCGCAACCCCCTTGCGCGAAGCCAAAGGTGTCTTTCTCATAGCGAATCCTTCCAGCGATTCTTGCTGTATTCCGCGTGCGTCATGAACTTCAGCACATTGACGACCTGCAACGGATAATCGATCGCGACAACGAGGCGGTAGTGGTTCCCCTTTACATTAAAGATCGTGACGACCTTGTCGCCAACCTTGACGGGATCGGCATGACGGTAGGTCTTGCGCACGTCAACGATTGTTCGCCACGTCGACCCACGCACGATCTGCGCCCACGCGGCCAATGCAGGAGCCACGTCGACGTGCGTCACCGCAAACCCGTCCAATCGATGACCGCTTGTGATCCTCACGGGATCAACCGTTGTTCGCATTTTGAGATCATTGGCCTCCTAAGTCAAGGAAATAGTCTCAAAATGAGCTCGACTATGCCAGTCCCGTCTGCGGAAGTGGCATAGTCCACCCATTTCGGTCCATAATGCCGTCAGCGTATTCCACGGCCAGTACAAGGACAGCCCATGCCATCCACCGATGAAGAACTAAAAAAAGCCCTCAAGGCGTTCAAGAAGCGATTGAAGCTGACCCGGCTGGACGACGAATCAAAACTCGGTCACAGCCCGCTGACCGGCGGTGGTGCCAAGATCGTCGAGATTCAGGCGCCCAGCGGGTTCGGGAAAGAGGTCTGGGAAGAACTCGTCGTCAAGGGATTCCTGACGAACGAAGGACGCGGGTTTTACAAGCTGGTTGAGGGGAAGCAGATGTAGGATGCCGGATCGGTGGTTCGTAGGACAGGCATTCTTGCCTATCTCTCCTCCCGGCTCGCCCCCCCGGCAAATCCACAAATCAAACGGAGACGAGGGACAAGCAGAGAGACAGGCAAGAATACCTGTCCTACGAAAGACGCATCGCGGGCTCACAAAAGTGAACCCGCGATGCGTCGTATGAGTGGTCCTGATCGGCGTTACAGCCCAACCGCGTTCTTGCTGCCCTGTTTGGTGATTTCGGCCTGGTCTTCCCAGATCGCATCACCGTTCTTATCCGTTAAGGATAATTGGAAATAAAACGTCGACTGGCGGACGTTGCCGGCCTTGGTGCGGTTGCTGATCAATTTGCCGGACAGCGTGTAGTCGAGTTTTTGGCGCTTCACCTCGCCGGCCTCAAACTGGTCGAGCTCGCGCTCACTCTTGGCCAGGTCGTCGATACCGGCGGCGCCCTTAATGGTCGACGTGACGACCTTGCCGCTCTTGTTGAGTGCGACGGTAATGCGTTTGACGAGCAGGTCGATGTCGACGTTCTCACCGGAGTTGTTGATGATTCGGCTGACCGCCAAACGGCGCTTCGAACCATCGGTGTTGCCGGTGACGATGCCCTGATCGATGATCGACGCGACCATCCGCTCGGCGGCCTCGGCCCAGTCCTGGTCGTCGATGCGGTCGACCGTGCGGATCGAACCCGTGCCACCCGTCTCGATGCGCTTGGCCGACGTGTTACCACACCCCACGACGCCCATCGTGGCGAGGATGAGGGCTGCGGGGACGAACTTGGAAGACAGAATGCTCATTGTTTCTCCGAATCAGATTGTTTGTCGCTATTAGAACACTTGGCCTCACGCACGCAAGCGGATGTTAATCGTTAATGGTTAGTTGTTAATTGAAAATGCAAAGACGCACCGCCCATTAACCATTAACAACTAACCATTAACATCCTCCGTCATCCCCGCCGACTGCGTTCGAGCTTCAACCGGAAATCCTTGGCCATCGGGGTCGGGGCGACGGCGTCGAGGCTCTTGGTTTCGCCCTTTAGGATCTGCATCGTCTTCCACGTCGAGGTGGGCGTGTTGATGATCATGCCCTGCTCGTCGAGCCACTCGAACTTGTAGTCGATGTTGCCCGGGCGCAGATTGTTGTTCTGCACTTCCACCTGAATCTTCAGGAAATCCCCAGGCGCGGTCGCCTGGCGGATCTCGAGCACCTTGGCGTAGTCGCGGGCATAACCGTCGCGGACGACGTTCTTCATCTTGACGTTGTCGACGTCGTATGTCGGGTTGGCCCGCTCGGTTGTGTTAACCGCCTTGCAGCCAATACCGACGAGGGACAACGAAAGGACGGACAGGACGGCGATCGATTTCACGTTCATAACTCCTCCAATATAAGGCGTGCTCAGCTAAGCTGATCATGCAAACTACATCACACTCGTTCCGTTCAATTCAACGCAAACGACCTCACGATCGGTTGGACACCCGCACGGATCGATTTCACGTACACGATGTTCGCTTTGCCCTCGGGCAACT
>JBBRHE010000119.1:0-11431 GCA_038223165.1 Tepidisphaerales bacterium | reverse complement strand
CACCCTACGATGACCATGATCAAAGTGCTGCTCGCGATCGCGCTGTTGGCCGCGATCGCGTTGCCGTGGATGATCCTCGTCGAACAGCGATCACCGGGCTTTCTGAATACGTCGTTCAGCGTGAACGTGGTCGATCGCATTCGCAAGGGGTCTGAAGGGCACTCGGCGCCACCCGGCTACTATTTGGCGACGATCTGGGGGACGTATTTCCCGTGGTGCATCTTCATCCCGATGGCGATCGTCTTCGCGTGGAAGAATCGGCGGATTCCGATCGTGCGATATTCACTGGCGGCGGTCGCCGGGCCGTTCATCATGCTGGAGGCGGTTCAGACGAAGTTGCCGCACTACCTGTTGCCCGCGTTTCCGTTCCTGGCCTTCCTGACGGCCGATGCGCTCGTCCGCTGTTTTCGTGGGAAGCACGATGATCTGACCCGACCGTCGTACATCCGCTTCATGGGTGGCTGGGCGGTGGTCGTGGCGCTATTGGGGTCAACACCGTGGTTGATGACATTGAAATTTCCAACCCAGCCGTGGGGCGCGCTGGTTTTCACGTCACTGGTCGCGGTCGGGTATGTCGTCACGGTCTTCGTACTCTTCCAACGCCAGCAACTTCGCGTAGCGGTGGTGGCGATGGGGGTTGGGTTCTTCGGCATCGTGATCACGATGTTTGCGGTCTTCCTGCCGCGCGCCGAATACCTGCATGTGTCGATGAAGGTCGCTGACATTCTCAAACGCAACAGCGTGACGGGACCGAGGCAGGTCGTGATGCAGGATTACAAAGAACCGAGCCTGGCGTTCTACCAGGGTGGCACGATCCGCGAGCGATCGAAGGGAATTATCCCGGACGAACTGCCACCCTGGCTGGTGACGACGCGCGACGTGTATAACAAGGCGTCGAGCGAGACAAAGGCCGAATTCGAGATCGTCGAAACCGTCCCCGGGCTGGCGATTGCAGACCATGGGCGGTCAGTCGAGGTCATGGTGTTGCGGAAACGGGATCGGTGAACGTCAAGACGCCAAGGACGCCAAGTGAAGAACGCCAGGAAATTAAAAGTGAGACCGGGGGATGCGTGAAAAGTTCTTGCCATCCTCCATCCCCGTTTTAGCGCCTTGGCGTTTCCCACCTTGGCGTCATTTGCTTGCATTTTCTTCTGTTTGACGAGGGCGACTTTTTCCCTAACATCGGGTAGGATGTCGGACAACCATGGCCAAAGCCCGCGTTCAATTCCTGTGCAATTCTTGTGGTAGCGTTCACCCGAAATGGATGGGCAAGTGCCCGGACTGCGGGACATGGGACAGCCTCGAGCAATACAAGGAACCGACCGCAGACCCCCGTGCCGCTTCACGCACCGCTGCAGGTGCGCGGGGGCAGACGGGTGACATCACCGCCGGGGCGCAAGCGGTCGCGATCGACGACATCGACGATGCCGACACACCGCGCACCCCCTGTGGCATCGGTGAATTCGACCGTGTGCTCGGCGGTGGCGTCGTACCGGGTTCGGCGGTTCTGATCGGGGGGGAACCGGGCATCGGAAAATCGACCTTGTTGCTGCAGGTTGCTCACGAATTGTCGCGTACCACGGGCGGCCCGCCCGTGAACTCGAGAAAGGACGGGAAAGAACACGGGCGGGCCGCCCGTGGTACGAAGGTTCTATACGTCACCAGCGAAGAATCGGCCCGCCAAACCAAGCTGCGCGCGTCGCGTTTGGGTGCGCGGGGTGACAATCTATTCGTCTTGGCCGAGACCAACCTCGAGCGGATCATCAACCAGATTCACAAGGCCCAGCCGGCCGTGGTGATCGTTGATTCGATCCAGATGATTTATAAGCCCGACCTGCCTGCAGCGCCCGGCAGTGTGACCCAGTTGCGCGATTGCTGCATGGAATTGGTGTACTTAGCCAAGGCAACCGGCATCGCGATCATGCTGGTCGGTCACGTGACCAAGGCCGGCACACTCGCGGGGCCGAAGATTGTCGAGCATATCGTCGACACGGTGGTCTACTTTGAAGGGGACCGTTTTCATAGTCACCGCATCGTCCGCTGCGTGAAGAATCGCTTCGGCAGCACGCACGAAGTGGGCCTGTTTGAAATGACGGGTGAAGGGTTGAAGGAAGTCATCGACCCCGGCAACCTCTTTCTGGAACACTACGGCCCGCAAGGCCAACCGAGTGGCAGTGTCATCACGGCGGCGATGCAGGGCAGCCGGGTGCTGCTGGTCGAAGTGCAGGCGTTGACCGCCAGCAGTGTGATCGGTGCCGCGCGGCGAAAGGTGAGCGGCGTGTCGAGCGACCGGGTTGGCATGATCATCGCGGTGCTGGAAAAACGGGCCGAAATGCGACTTGCTGCGGATGATGTTTTCGTCAACGTCGCCGGGGGGGTGAAGATCGCCGAACCCGCTGCCGATTTGGCGATCGCGCTGGCGATCGCGTCGGCCCACATGAACAAGCCGCTGCCAAACGGGACACTGGCGATCGGCGAACTTGGCTTAGGTGGCGAGATCCGCGTGGTCTCGCATTTGGAAACCCGCCTGCGCGAGGCGTCGAGGCTCGGCCTCGGTCACGGCATTGTCCCGTATATGGGTGGAAACGTGCCCAAGCTCGGTGGTATGGCGCTGCACGAAGTGCGGCGTTTATCGCAGGCGATGGCGGATTTGTAGATCCATCCGATTGGTGAACGCCAAGTCGCCAAGAGCGCTAAGAGCGCCAAGTTGGGAAACGCCAAGTGGAAGAAAATCAGGAGGGAAGATTCTGAATAAAGGACGACAGGAGCTTTTCGCGCCAGCCGCTATCCTCTGTTCTCCAACTTCGTATTGAATTTCCTGGCGTTCATTCACTTGGCGTTCTTAGCGTCGTGGCGTTCAACATCCTGCCTTAATAGCGCCGCCTTGAACGTGCGCATCAGTGTCGCAGCGGTCGTGTCGTTCATCACGCCTTCGAGGTACGACAGCACCAGGTTGAACCGCCCACCAAACGTGGTCATGCAGAGATTCAGGCCCGGCGGACCGAAGGCGAGGGGCTTGTGATAGAGGTTGGCGATCGGCACGCCGAGAAACGTGTCAGTCTTGTAGCCACCATCGCGCAGACAGGCGAAGTAAAGCGAGCAGACCCGGCCTTTAAACATGCTGTAATTAAATCGCTGGTTCAACCACCGTGGGCTGACGCGCGACAGTGCCGCAGCGTCGGCCAAGGACTGTGGGATTTGTTCCTTCATCTGGTCGAAAAACGAATCCCTCGTCGCGGTGGCCAGGTCGGGCAGTGATTGCGGCACTTCCGTTCCAACGGTCAGCAAGAGGAACGAAAAGTGATTGAAAAACAGTTGTTCCCATTGCTGATCGTTGGTCCGCATGC
Organism: Tepidisphaerales bacterium; assembly: GCA_038223165.1. Taxonomy (GTDB): domain Bacteria; phylum Planctomycetota; class Phycisphaerae; order Tepidisphaerales; family Tepidisphaeraceae; genus DASYHQ01. Next base: position 8,084 of record JBBRHE010000119.1, on the reverse strand, counting down.
TCGCGGTGGTGAAAAGCGTGTGTTGCGTGCCGGGCAGGGGTGGATTGGGAACTGCAGCGCGCATGGCGTAGACCGCGCGGGCAGCGGCGCTGGGCAGGACGATGGGCATCCCACCACACTCTTCTGAGGCCGTTTCGAGGAAGTGGGTCGTTTCTGCGGTAGTAAGGTGTTCATGTGCGAAGTGCACCCGACCGAACCGCCCGGCGGGTGGCATAGCCATCGCGCAAACGTCGCGCTGGCCGATCATCTTCATCCGTCTGAAGACCGTTTTACCCCCGGCGAACTGTTTCTCCCACACGTCAAGGTGCGGTGGTTCTTCCTGCTTGACCTTCGACGCGTATTCCTCAAGTTGTCCTGAGACCGTCAGGTCGATCAACCGCAAAAACGTCTCGGCCCCGATTGCATCGAGCATGCGGTGGTCGAAGACTACGCCGATGCGCGACGTGCCATCCGCAATGCGCACGAGTAGAAAGTTCAAATGCTCGCGATCGGGACGGTTGGTCGCGTTGACATGATCGGACAGCAATCGGTCGGCCGTGGCGTCATCGGACGCGTCTACAATCGTCAGGGGGATATTCGCGCGACCGGGCGATTTGGGAATGTGCCAGTACGGCGCGAGGTTGCGAAAATCGCGCTTCGTCCAGCCATGGACCATCGGCAGGCGGGCAGAAATCTGGTTCAGCGCATCGCGAAACACGGCTGCGTCGGGCAGGCCGTTCAGTTCCATGACGACTAGGGAATAACTGCCGGTGTGGCTGGTCTGGCGGGCGTGGTAGTGCAGGCCGGCCATGCTCCAGTCGATGCCGGACAGGTAGCGTCGACCTCGGCGGTAGGGGAGGGAAAACCTCACTCGGCTTGCCTTGCGTGGATCGCTGTCGCCATCGCGAGCGCGGTTGCCATGTCGGCCGGTTTCAGGCCCTTTTTCATCAGGTGCACGTTGCACTGCTTCTCGATCGCCAGCACGAGCGACACGAACTTCAGTGAGTCGATCCCCAATGTAGGCAGCGCGGTCTCGGCCGTCACACTGCCCGGCTTAAGCGCCAGAAGCGTCTGGATTTCGTTGATCAGGATCTGCTGAATGTCGTCAACCGTCATAGTGGCATGGCACCTGTTCGCGTGAACGTGATCGCCCACGGCGACCGAGCACCGCATGATGGCCGGGCGGTCGCGGCGGTGTCAACCCGATGGGCAACGCCGACCGGCGCGGTCAGCAACCCACCGAGCAAATCGAACGCAACACTGCTGGCGTGAAGGCCGAACGTCGACACAAATGACGTTAACGACCGGGCGTCGGACGATGGCTCGACACCGATTTTTGCCAACCCCCCCTCAGTGGGTGGCCCCAACGTGAAGAACACCGCCCCTTCACCGAGGGGTGCTGATTTATGCGAGTTATTCAGCAACTCGTTTGCGGCGTACTCATACACTGTGCCCAGCTCTTCGACGGCCCCCACGAGTACGCGATCGCATTGTCCATCGGCGAGCCAGCATTGCGCCATCAGCAGTGCGTGTTCGACACCCTGCTCGAAGTCGGCGTTGTTGAGCGCGGGCCCGCGCAGGCCCAGGATTTCCGTGATGTGCGCCGCTGCGGCGCCGTGGACGGAGTGGGAGAAGTCGGTCGGCAACGCCGAGCTGTCCCCGAAGTCCAGGATGCCGTCGAGGAACTTGAACCCGCGGCCGTGCGGGCCGAAACCGGTCGTGACGATCAGACCGACGCGTTCGAGCGGAACGTTCTCGCACGACGGTGTCGCGGCGTTCCACGCGTCGATCACGGCGACGGTCGCCATGCGCGAATAGCGGTCGGCGCGGCGCATGCGCTTGGCGGTTGGGGGGTCATTCAACAATTCGTCATGCACGCGACCGTTAGACGGCATGGCCGTGCGCAGAGCACCTGCAATAGCGTTTGTGTCTCGCCCGATCGGCGTCACCGCGCCGATGCCCAGCACGCTCATACTGGAAGATAACGACGCCATCACGCCACCCTCCGCACGAGGACGGCTGCGTTGTTGCCACCGAACGCAAGGGACGTCGACAGTGCGTATTCACCCACAATCGACGTGCGCTGGCGAACGGGCGCGGCGGGCGCGTCGTCGTTCGCCATCGCGAATCCCGGGCTCGCGGGAATGAAGCCGTCACGCAGTCCCATGATCGCGAAGACCGCCTCCAGCCCACCTGCGGCGCCGAGCGTGTGGCCGGTGAACCCTTTGGTCGACAGGAACGGTGTGGCGCGTCCAAACAACCGGCCGATGACGGTTCCCTCAGCGCGGTCGTTGTCCTGCGTCGCGGTACCGTGGGCGTTGATGAATGCGACCCTGTCAGGGTCGATCGAACCCTGCGACAGCGCGACGCGCACCGCGGATTCCAAGCCGCGTCCTTCGGGGTGGGGTGCGGTCAGGTGGTGGGCGTCGCACGCCGCGCCGAAGCCGACCAGTTCGAACGCGTGCTTGCAGCGTCTGGCAGCGGCGTGCTCGGTGGATTCGAGGATGACGATGCCGGCCCCTTCACCGAGGTTCAGCCCGGCGCGGTCGCGATCGAACGGCGCGCATGGCGCAGTGCTTATCACGCCTAGCGACCAGAAGCCCGCCAGTGGCACGCGATGCAGTTCGTCGGCGCCGCCAGCGATTGCGACGTCGCACAGACCGGCGCGGATCCAACTCGCTGCGACGCCGATCGCGTCACTGCCGGACGAGCAGGCGTTAACGATCGTCATGCGCGGGCCGCTTGCGCCGATGATCGCTGCGACGCTTTGCGCGAGGTTGGTGTTGATGAAGTTCAGGACGGGATCGAGCGGGGCGTGACCGTGCTTACGAAACGCGTCATAAAAGGGCACACTGTTCAACTGGCAGGCCACGGTTGTGCCCAGACACACACCGACGCGGGTTCCGGAATCGAATCGCACGAGTTTCGCGTCGCCCAGCGCCTCACCCACCGCCGCCATTGCCAGACGAAGCGTGCGGCTGGTGCTATAGCGGCCGTCCAACTCGGGCAGTGGCGCGTTGACTTGAAACGTAGGACAGTTGATCGAACTTACAAACGGCAGCGACGTCGCGATGTTACGCATGCCGGTCGCAAACGACCGAGCGGTCGCAGCCACGTCCGCTCCTGCAGCGGAAATCGCGCCGATGCCGGTGATGGGGAGGGGAGTCGTCATGGGAGAAGTCCCCCGTCATCCTGCGGGATCCCGAAGGATCTGTTCTGTCATCCGTCAGAAAGGAAAAGATCGTTCGGAGTCCCTCAGGATAACGGGCTGCGAATTACCTACTTCGTCGCGTTCGCCAACACGTATGGTGCCAGTGTGTTGATCGACTTGAACACGTCGCGGCCTTTTTGCATGGCCTTGACGTCCAGGCCGAACTGGCGGTGCAGCAGGACGACGACCTCGACCCCGTCGAGCGAGTCCAGACCGATGCCGCTGTCACCGAACAGCTCGGCATCGTCGGCGATGTCCGCAGCGGCCACGTCATCTAACGACAGATTCTCCACCAGCAGCGTCTTCAGCTGCGCTTTCACCTCGTCCAGCGTTCGATTTATCGCGGCCAATGCATGCTCTCCCACAAAATTGAAGCAAACTGTTTCACACCGCAGAGACGCAGCGGCGCCGAGAAGACAAGACGAGGATGGAAGACAGTGGATTGCCGATGGAAAAGCGCCGGTATGCGTCGCCATCCTCCTTCTTTCGTCGTCGCTTTCGCATTTCTCTACGTCTCCGCGTCTCTGCGGTGCAAATATCTTCGCTTTTCTAAACGCCCACTGCCATCGCCTCTTCCTGCACGATCGGCGTAGCCGGGTCGCTCTTGGCAATCGAGAACTTCTTTCGGCGGGGGACCAACTGCCGCTTGCGGTTCCAGGTGACGAAGACATCGAACAACTTCAACCGCCAGCGCAGTTTGAACGGTGGGCGCGGGAAGACGTTGCCCGCGAGCACACCGATGACCGCCTTGTGAACCTGCATCGGGCCTTGGCCTTCCAAAAACAGTTCGCGGAAGCTGTGGTCGTAGTATTGGCGGATGAGTGTGAAGAGCGTGGTCGTGCTTTCTTCCAGAAGCGCGATGTATCGCTTGCGGGCTTTGGCGGGGGTTGTCTTGCCGGCCAGCATGTCGTCGACAAGGCTGACAGCCAACAGCCCACCGTTGATCGCGACCGACACGCCCGTCGAAAAAATCGGGTCCATGAACGCCGCTGCGTCACCGATAAGGAAATGTCCGTCTCCCGCGTACGGCCGACACCGGTAACTGAAGTCGGCGATCGTGTTGTTCGTCTCCGGGCCGACCGATTCGGTCATCCGCTCGCGAACGATCGGGGTGCGTTCGATGCTCCAGCGGAGCATGCGATCGGCGGTCAGGTCGTTCTCAGCCTGCAGGCGCTTGGCGACGTCGGCGTCCATCACGACGCCCACGCTCGTCTTGGTCTCGTTGAGAGGGATCATCCAGAACCACCCCTCCTGCATCATCGCGATCATCGGGTGCCCCTCGCGCTTGCCGGGTGGGCGTTTGACGTGTTCGAAATGGTTGAAGAACGCCACCTTGCGCAGGTGGGGTTCGTCGGCGTTCTTGCGCGTGCCAAGGTGCCGGCCGATGACGGTGTTCTGCCCACTGGCGTCAAAAATGTATTGGCTGCGCACCTCACCGATGTCGGTCAGTAGCTTGCAGTCGCCGTCCTTCAATTGAAGGACCTGTTTGACGGCGCAATCCTGCCGAACGACGACCCCGGCCTTGGTGGCTTCGCGAATGAGCATGGAATCGAAGACGGAGCGCTCGATGTTAAAGCATTCGTCACCGGTCTCGCAGAACCCGTCGCTGAAGTCGACCGTGAGGATCTTCCCCCCGTTGCCCATGGCGAATTGCGCGCCGAACTTGGGAACGTGAGGCACCGCGCGCAACGCCGGTTCCAAACCCAGCTCGCACAGGCGATTGAACGTCGCCGGCAGGAACGATTCACCAATGTGGAAGCGCGGGAAGGTGACTTTCTCGACGAGCAGGACTTTTCGTCCCTTCTTCGCCAGCGCCAACGCCGCGACTGAGCCCGCAGGTCCACCACCGATGACGATAACGTCCCAGAGGGTCGAGTTGATTTCCTGTCCGTTTGATGTGTCCACGGTTGTCGTCATCGATTTTATTCCAGAACGTTGACCCGCGAAAGGGCGGGATGGTTGGTCAACAGGTCTAAAACTTACGCAAGCAAGGAGTTGTGCCCAAGTAAACGGAAGCCGGCATGATACCGATATCGTGACGCTGAGAAAAGTGGGGTTTGCTTGTCCTGTCCGTCGACGGCGGATAGCGTTGGACGCATGCAGAGCAGGGTGTCTTGGGATCGATTGTTGCTGGCCGTGGTGGGCGGTCTGGGTGGGGTCGTGGGCATTGCCGGGTGTGGGTCGCAACCGTCGGCGACGCCGTTAACGCCGGAATCGTTCTATCGTGAACAGACGCCCAGCGCCGACGTGACCGTTAGCCCGGTGGACCGCGCCAACCCGGTCGCCGAGGACCCCGGCATACGCCGTGATGGGGCGGTGCTTCCACCGCTAACGCCGATACCCAAGGATGCGCCCCCCGCGCCGATCGCTGCCGAGATCATTGACGACATTCCCGAATACGTGAGAGCGAGCGTCCCGGCGATGAGCGGAACGACCGCGCCGACCAGCGCACCAACGACCGCCGAGACCAAGGCCGACGCGAGCCTGCAACCGGGTGGGTTCCAGGTGGTCGGGTTCATCATGGCCGAGGTGAATGGTCACCCGATATACGCCGACGACGTCATCGACCAACTGCGTTCAGCGCTGGCGGCTGAGGCGCGCAAACTGGAGCCGGACGCATTTCGACCGGTGGCGCGGAAGTTAATCGATGACAAAGTGCGTGAACTGGTCCTCAACGAGTTGGAAGTCGCCGCCGCCGACAACGGTATGAACGCCGATGATCGCAAGCTCGCCGACGTGCTGACGACGCAATGGCGCAGCGCCGAAATCACCAAGGCGGGTGGATCGGCCGAGCAGGCGCGCGAGAAGTATCGGTCGCAGGGGTTGGATTTTGAGCAACAGGTGCGCGAGCAGTACCGAGCGAACCTGGTGCGCGTGTTCTATCGCAAGAAGATCGTCCCCTTGATCCACGTGGGCGCTGACGACATTCGCGATTACTACCGGCGGAACGCGAACCTCTACACGAAGGAGGGCACTGCGACGTTCCGCATCATCAAGGTCGACCCCAAGGCCCACGATGGTCGCGACGCCGCCGAGCGATTGGCGAGCGAATTGCGCGCCAAAGCGACCGATTCAAACTTCACGGCACTGGCATCGTCTGAATCCAACGACGACAAAAGCGCCCGCGCCCGGGGTGGGCTGGTCGAGGGGATGAAAAAGGGCAGCTTCGTGCTGGAAAAGCTCGAGGCAGCCGTGTGGGAAACACCGGTGGGGCAGTTGACGCCCGTTGTATCCGAGCGTGGCGCGTTTTACATCGCAAAAGTCGAATCGAAGTTTGATGGTGCCGTGCAGGCGTTTGACGACGTGAAGGTGCAGGAAGAAATCCGCTCGCGCCTCAGCGGTGAACAGTTCCAGAAATTCAGAAGCGACCTGCGCAAGAAACTCGTCGACAACGCTGTCGCGCGCGAAGCAACCGACGCAGAGTTGGCAGTCGCGGTCGATATGGCCATGCAAAGCTACGATGCGTGGTCGCGCGCGGACGAGTAGGTCGCCGGGGGGATCACGACTGCTTGCGGATATCGGAAAATCCAAATCACCTTCACCCTGACCTCTCCGGGAGTACCGGGAGAAGGGGCCGGATCATGCAAACCCTATCCCGGCCACGCGGCTGCCGGCGATGGAGGCGACGTGGATTTCCTTTACCGGTTCGCGACCGTCGGCAGTGTGCCAGAAGACCAGCCGTTGGCGGTCGGCGGTCATGGCGGTGACGTAACCGTCACTGGCGGCTAAGCCACGAAAACCGACGTGGCGGCTGGCGTAGCGGGTGACCAGCGCATCGTCGACGCCCAGGCAGTCGATGCCCCCGTCCCGGCGAGCCAGCAACAGGCGTACACCCCCCGCCCAGGGCAGGCCGGTCGCGATTGCCACTGCATTACCCGTCGCCTGGCGGGTCAGCGGTCGCCAGGTGCCGGTCTCGAGTTGCACCCACGAACCGTCAGCGTGAACGACGTGAAGTCGCGGACCGTCCGGGACGAGGCCGACAATGTCGGTGGCACCGGTGTAGACCTCATTCAAATGCGCCGAGCCCGATACGAAGACGCGTGCACCGGACGAGAACGCCATCGTGTTGCCGTCGATCGTGACGAGGTCTTGTGCGCCGACGTTGCCGGTGGCATCGGTAACGAGGGCGTCAACAGCGAGCGGTTGATCACCTTCACCGCGACGCCAGCGGACGACACCGCGTTGCGAATGGCTCGCCCAGATTTCATCGGTCGCCGTCAGATATGCCACGGCGTTGAAGCCGAGTCGTGAGGTTGATTCGGTGTCGAGGTAGACGCTGCCAGCGGTCCCCGAGACGGTTGCAACGCCGCGTTGCGCGCCCACAAGGATCACGTCGTCACCAGCCATCGTCACCCGCTGAACACTGCGGATCGGGCCGATGTCACCAGTGGGGGTGAGGGTTGTGATCGCGAAGCTGGCCGAAGGATCGATCTGCAAGACAACACTGCCCGCAGCGGCGAACAACATGCGACCCGGAGAACGCGTCGCACCCGCCATCAGGATCGCCGCCAGCGCCGCGGGTTGATCGTTCGCTGACGTGTGGGCCAACAACGCAGCAGGATCAGTCGACTTGCCCACCGTCTCCGCCAGCGCCATAGCGTGGCGCAGGTGCTCCACCCGCCGCTGGGCATCGGCCTCGGCGCGGGATCGCTCGGCGGCTTGGGCGTGCGCCGCCGCGAGCGTCTTACTCTCGAGACGCAGGTCGATCGGGCCAATCACCTCTATGCCCGTCGCAAACGCCGCGCGTTCGGCAGCGGAGCGTAGAGAAGCGCTCATGGCTTTTCGACCGTCGTCGTGCATCACGTCGCTAGCGTTGGCGTCCCGCAGATGGTCACGCACCGTGGTGGTCAGAGTTGCAGACAGGTGGTCGACGATATCTTGAACCTGTATGGCG
>JBBRHE010000118.1:0-11466 GCA_038223165.1 Tepidisphaerales bacterium | reverse complement strand
TAGTTGGTTAGATCGGTTTCCGGGCGCTTCGTTGGGCCGATCGACTTGTACATGGTCCATCCCAGGAAACCCATTGCCAGCACGACGGTGCTGAGCAGCACGAAAATACTCGGTGTAAACCGATCGGCGATCGAGGCGCTTTGCTGGGTGGGCAGCACTTCTTTCACACCGCCACAGGTGGGGCAGGCCATGGCTACGGTCGACCAGAAGAGCATCAGGATGGCGACGATGAGTTTTCGCATGGTCACGACTCCGACGGGTTGAACAGCTTCAACATGATGAACACCATTACTCCGGTCACGCTCACATAGAGCCAGATGGGGAGCGTGAATTTCGACACCGCGCGGTGCAGCTTCAGTTTACCCGAAAGCGACAGGTAAAAGCTGCCCAGAATCAGTGGGACCGAGATGCCCGACAGCACGATATGGCTGATGAGGATGAAGAAGTAGATCCCGCGGATCGTGCCGGCGCCTTGAAACTTCGTTTCGCCATGGAACGCGTGGTAGACGATGTAGCAAACGAGGAACAAGGCGCTGCTGGCCAGCGCGCCGAGCATCATCCAGGTGTGGCGCTCGAACTGCCGTTTCTTGATCGCGATGAAGCCCAGAACGATAAACGTCGCGCTGATCGTGTTCAACCCTGCATTGACGGCGGCCAGGCTCTTCACGATGCCCGGTGAATACGCCGCAGCGGGCTTGAAGTAGATCAGCCAGACGAGGAACGCAAAGACAAGCAGGCTGGCCACGACGATCGTGATGATCGCTTTGCCAAGGCCGACCGTCTTCAACGCGGTGATCTCAACGGGCGAGTAAGTCAGTGGTGCGTTCGACATATGCGTAGGGTGGGCACCGCCCACCGATCCTATTCCTTAGCGAGCTTCTCTGCATCGGCCGCCAGGCGGGCGAGCACCTCGGCATCGGTGCCATCGTAAATCCCGCGAATCGTGTTATCGCGATCGACCAGGAGGAACTTGCTGCTGTGAATGATCTGATCCGTGCCGGGCGCCTTACCCTCGACGGCGATCTTCATTCCGCGAGCAACCGCCTGCATCTGCTCGTTCGACCCGGTCAGGAAGAACCACCGGCCTTCCGTCGCATTGACCTTCCGGGCGTAGCTTTTCAGCACGGCCGGTGTGTCGCGTTCGGGGTCGAGGGTGAACGAGACCAGCCGCACGTCGGGCGTCGTGATCTTTTCCTGCAGCGTCGTCATGTGCGACGACATCATCGGGCAGGTGCCCGAGCAGTTCGTGAAGATGAACGCAGCGATCCAGGGCTGGCCCTTGAAGGTCTGCTCGGTGACGGTCTTCTCGTTCTCGTCCACGAGCGCGAACGCCGGGGCCGGGTAAAGCTTCGTCGACAGGTCCGGCGCAACGGCGGGGACGAGGGTCCCTTGCTCGGTAGCACCGGTGGCGGCAGCCTGCACCTTGTAGTAGGCGAGCACCACGCTCACTGTCGCCAGCAGCGCCACGGCCCACATCGCGATCGCCAGGATTTTGAAAGGTCTGGTCATTGTCTTGCTCATTCTACTGCAGGTCCGCCTCGATGCGACTGCGGGCGATCACGCTGGACATCACAAACATCGTAACGGCGAACGCAACCGTGACGGCCATCGCGATCCACCAAGTCGCATTGATCGCCACACCCGAACCGGAATGAATCGACTGCCGCAGTCCGCTGAGCCCGTACGACAGCGGGTTTGCCTTCATGATCCACCGCAGCGCGCCCCACGCCTTGTCGGGTGGGAACAAGGCACCGCTCAGGAACCACATCGGCATGAGAAACAGATTCATGATCGCGTGGAACCCCTGCGTGCTGTTCATCCGCCAGGCGATGCAGAACCCCAGCCCTGTTAGCGCAAACGCGATGACCGTCATGATCGCCGCCGACGCGATGAACCCCGCGATTGTCAGGTGAATGCCCGCCAAGGGCGCCAGCAGCAGGAAGATGCAGCCCTGGATCATCGCCAGCGCCGTGCCACCCAGCAGTTTTCCCAGCACGATCGCTGCCCGGGATACCGGGGCCACCAGCACCGACTGCATAAACCCTTCGCGCCGGTCCTCGATAATAGAGATTGTCGAAAAGATCGCGGTGAACAGCAGGATCATCAGGACCGAGCCGGGGAAGAAATACTGAAGGTAGTTCTCGCCACCCGGCACGTTATCGGCCCGAAAGCTGCTGCCCATCCCACCACCGATCAGCAACCAGAAGACGAGCGGCGTCGCCAGCGCCCCAACGATGCGACTCCGCTGCCGCACAAAGCGGACGAGTTCTCGTCGGCACAGGGCCATCGCGGGGGTCAGCAGGGCAGTCATCACTTAATCGTTGTATGGCGCTGCCGCAGGTCCGACAAGTATTGTGCAACCGATTTGAAAGCTGCACCCAACCCACGTTGGATGGCGCAATGTGTACGCAGAGCATCAGCAGCGGGACCGTAATTCTTGCCTGCGCTACTTGCCGTCCGTATTGACCTTCACCAGCACCGGGAAGTGATCGCTGGCGACGCGGGCGAGGTTGCCCTTGAAGATGCTGACTTCGGTGACCTTGGGCTTCAGGGAATCGGTGACGATCACGTGGTCGATCAGGCTCCGATAACGGGGCTTCCAGTAGCCGCCGAAGCTGTCAACCTTCTCGTCGGCCAGCTTTTGCGTCATCAGATGCATCTTGGCGTCCGACGGGCCGATCATCTCGGCGATGCCGTCCTTGCCGACAACGACCTCGTTTTTGTCCATGCCCAGATCGTCGTTCATATCACCCACGAGCATGACGTCCGCTGGCCCTGCGGCTTCAATCTCCTTCATGATCTGGTGCGTGCGGACGGCCTCACGCATGCGCCAGTCGTTGGCTTCCTTTTCCATGCGGGCGCGGAGTTCCTTGCGCGATTCGGACTCTTCGCGCGTCGTCGGCTCGGTGTCGGCGGGGACGATGTCGTCCGGCTCATCGGCGACCACCGCTGCCGTCGTCGGTTGTGTCGCCGCGGGCAGGCGAATGCCCTTGCTCTTCTGGTGCGTGTTGCCGACCCAGAAGACATAGCCACCCGGTGTCTGCACCTTCAGGAACACCGGACCGCGCGCGAACAAGCGACCGCCTCGCTCGTTCTGGGCGTCCTTTTCGAGGTAGTACTGGTCCTTGCGGTCGATGATCTTAAAACCGGGCTTCATCATCACGCAGAGTGTCTGTGGATTGTTGGGCCGGCTGGGGTTCAGGTTAGTCGGCAGGACCTCGACCGTCTCATAGGCGCTGTTGAGCCATCGCTTGTTAAAATGTGTCAGGTCGCTTTGCGCAGGGCCTTCCTGAATCATCATAATGTCGGGGAAGAAGGCGGGATCAAGAATTGTCTCGGCGATCTCCCACTGGTCTTCCTGGTTTTGCCCCTCTTCCTCCCGGATCGCCTCGTCGCGCTCGGCCTTGGCCTTGGGGTCGATGATCGGGGTTTTGCGCGCCGCTTGCTTCTCTCGGAACCCTGCAAAATTGGCGGCGAAGTTTTCAATATTGTAACTGGCGACCGTAAACTCCTCAGCGAGGACGGGCGCGGTGGCAAACAGCAAGACGACCAGCAAAGGGAAGCGTCGGCACATCAAATGGGTTCCTTAGGAAAAGCGCGAGGTTGAATCAACTATAGCAAATTGAACGCGCCACCGCTGTGATTGTTTCTCGGAAAGGTAGCACATTTCGCGTGCGTGCGGTTTTTCTTTACCGCATCTGAACGCTTCGCTCGCGTATCGCACACGTGGATCGCAGGACTGCTGCAAGGGTGCCACAGGCGGCTTGCCCGCCCGTGTTTTCGTGTGAAGAGGCAGAGCACGGGCGGGCGAGCTGCCTGCGGCACCGATGGGTATAGATCTTCGTCAGACCTACGCTCACATTTGGGACTTACGTCGTCCGCCGCTACCATCCTCCCCCTCGCATGACCGGCCCCGCGTTGCAATTCGACCTCTTTCGCCAGGACGGCCAGGCCCGCCTCGGTCGGGTGACGACTCGCCATGGCGCGTTCGACACACCTGCATTCATGCCCGTCGGCACGCAGGGGACGATCAAGGGCATGCTTCCCGACCACATCGCGGCGACGGGGTCGCAGATCATCCTCGGGAACACCTATCACCTGATGTTGCGGCCCGGTGAGCAGACCGTGGCTGCGCTCGGTGACCTGCATCGCTTCATGGCGTGGCCTGGACCGATTCTGACCGACAGCGGGGGGTTTCAGGTCTTCTCACTGGCGGACATCAATCGCATTGGTGACGACGGGGTGACGTTCAAGAGCCACATCGACGGCGCGACCGTCCACCTTACGCCCGAGCGCTCGATGGCGGTCCAGAACGCGCTCGGGGCCGACATCATCATGGCGTTCGACGAGTGCCCACCCGGCACGGCACCGATCGAGTATCAACAGAAAGCCCTCGAACGCACCCTGCGATGGGCAAAGGTGTCCGTCGATTCCCACGCTCGGTCGAACGACCAGTCGCTTTTCGGCATCGTTCAGGGTGGAACCAGCGAGAAGTTGCGGGCATTCTGTGCCGAAGAATTGATCAAACTCGACCTGCCCGGTTACGCAGTGGGCGGATTGGCGGTGGGTGAGGGGTTCGAGGCGATGAAGGCAGTCCTGTCGTTCACGACGCCCATCCTGCCGGTCGGCAAGCCGCGATACCTGATGGGCGTCGGTTTTCCGCGCGACATCGTCGCCGGCGTGGCGCGGGGGATCGACATGTTCGACTGTGTCATGCCGACGCGCAACGGTCGAAATGCCTACGCCTTCACGGCCAACGGCGCGATTCGCCTGCGAAACGCCCAGTATTCCCGCGATACCGGGCCGTTGGAGGACGGTTGCGACTGTTACAGTTGTCGGACCTTCACCCGCGGGGCGATTAGACACTTTTTTTCGGCCGACGAGATGCTTGGACCCATCCTCGTCTCCGTGCATAATGTGCGATTCTACCAGCGCCTGATGACCGACATTCGGCAGGCGATTGCGGAGAACCAGTTTGACGAATTCCAACGGACCGACCCAAGATGCGGGCTGGGTCCGACCGAACGAACTAAGGTCGTTAATGGTTAGTTGTTAATGGTTAATTGGGACGAAGGCGGAGCCAAGACTGTCCTCCAATTAACAACTAACCATTAACAATTAACACCCCCTATGGAGACCCCTTTGAACGCCTTGTCCATTCTCGCTCAAGCCACCCAACCGACCTCGGCCCCGATCCCATGGTGGGCCCAGTTGTTCGGCAACTCGATGTTCCCGCTGATCCTGGGCATCCTGGTCCTGTACATCTTTGTGTTCCGTTCCAAGAAGAAGCAGGAACAGAAGAAGAAGGACCTGCTGAAAGCCCTGACGCGCGGCCAGCGCGTGCAGACGATCGGTGGGGTCATCGGGACGGTGGTCGAGGCCAACGACAACACCGTACTATTAAAGGTCGACGAGACGACGAACGCGAAGATTCGCTTCACCCGCAACGCGATCCATCGCGTGCTGACGGACGACGACAAGGTCGATACGAAGTAGTGCGGACGAATGAGTTGCCAGTGGCCAGTTGCCAGTTGCCAGGAAGGGCAATGGAGGCATCTGACCCTTTCGCCTTCACTGGCTACTGGCAACTGGCAACTGGCAACTGGCAACTTATTTCCCATCCCATGAATTACAACCACTCCGGCCGACTCTGGCTTATTGCGTTTGTTCTGTACACGGCTTTGTCGTGCATCTTTCCCGATGCGCCCGGCTCGCTCTTCTGGGTCTTCGAACCGTCCAAAACGTCGTTCAAGGCTGACCTCAAGCCCGGCATCGACATGGTCGGTGGCACGAGCCTGACCTACGAGATCAAGCAACCCGAGGGTGGCTACCACGGTGAGGGGACGCTCGCAGAGGCCGTCGCGACGGCGCTGAAGAAGCGTGTCGACCCGGACGGGGTCCGTAACCTGGTCTGGCGGCCACAGGGCAACACGCAGCTCGAAATTCAGTTGCCGCGCGGGCAGGTGAACGAGGACGCCACGCGGATTCGGGATGCCTATCTCGAAGCACAATCGGCGCTCGACGCGACCAACGTGCGCTCGCCGGAAGTCGTGCGGACGGTGGAGTCGCTGAAGGGCGAGGACCGTGACAATCGCTTGACCGAGCTGGCGGCGGGCAACGCGGCGCGACTCGATCTGTTCAAGCAATTGGCTATCGCGTTTGATGAACTGCAGAAGGCACGTGGTTCGGGGAACGTGGATGCTGAAGCACAAGCAGAGCTGGCATACGACGCCCTGAAGCCGCGCGTCGATGCGACCAATACGGGTGTTGCTGAACTCGAGGCGATCCTCGCCCAGCCGGTCGCGTTGCGTCAGAAGCAGTTGGACGCGCTCAAGGCCGGCGCGACCCCGGAACGCGTGACCGCGATCAACGTGTTTACGACTCGCTTCGACGAATTCGCCAAGGTTCGCGACAAGATCGACGACGCAGCAGCGCTCAAGCGCCTGCTGCGCGGTTCGGGCATGCTCGAGTTTCACATCCTCGTCGAGCCGACCGACCCCGGTTACGCTGCGATGGTCCAACGCCTGCAAAGTGACGGCCCGCGCCTCAAGGCCGGTGATCGCATGCGGTGGTACGAAACTGAGCGTGTGACCGATTTCCTAGGCAGCAGTGTCGAGCACGGTGGCAAGCACTACGTGCTCGCCTGGACAACCCCCGACAAATCGATGACCAACCCGCCCGGCCAGCAGGTCTGGGCGCTCACCAGCGCCGTTCGCTCGCAGGACGACCGGGGTGGCTCTGCGGTGGGGTTCAGCCTCGACCCGCAGGGTGGCGTGCTGTTTGGCACACTGACCGGCTCTAACCGGGGTCAGCAGTTAGCGATCGTGCTGGACAACAAGATCGTTAGCAGTGCCAACATTGAATCTCAGATCCAAGGCAGTGGCATCATCAGTCGGCGGGGGGGGTACCCACCCGACGAACTTCGCTATTTGCTCAGCACCCTGAACGCCGGCTCGCTTCCCGCGACGCTGGCAGAGGAACCGATCAGTGAGCGCACGGTCGGCCCACAGCTCGGTGCCGACAACCTTCGCCGTGGGCTGCTCGCCTGCGTGTTGGGTCTGGCGGTCGTTGCGGCGTTTCTGACGGCGTATTACTACCTGGCCGGTGTCGTTGCGGCGTTCGCCGTGGTGATGAACGTAGTGCTCATCCTCGCGACAATGGCGGCGATCGACGCGACCTTCACACTGCCCGGCATCGCTGGCATCGTGCTGACGATCGGCGCTGCGGTTGACGCGAACGTGCTGATCTTCGAGCGCCTGCGCGAAGAGCAGTTGCGCGGCGTGGGCATCAAGCGCGCCATCAGCAATGCCTACGACCGCGCCGCCAGCGCGATCATCGACTCAAACGCAACGACGCTTATCACCGCAGTTATTCTGGTCCTCCTTGGAACGGAAGAGGTCAAGGGTTTCGGCGTCACGCTGCTGATCGGTTTGGTGTGGAGCCTGTTCACGTCTCTGTATGTGACGCGAACCGTGCTCGAACTGCTGGCAGACCGGTTCGACGTGCGCAAGTACGGCAGCATTCCGATGACGATCCCCACGTGGGATCGCCTGCTGAAGCCGAACATCGACTGGATGGGCAAGGCGTGGGTGTTCATGCTCTTCAGCGCCCTGTTTATTACGCTTGGCATCGCCGGTGTCATTTCCAAGCTCAATCAAGGCCAGTTGCTGGACGTCGAGTTCACCAAGGGCACGGCCGTCCAGTTTGAACTGAAGCAACCGATGAACATCGAGCGCGTTCGCGAGCGCATCGAAAAGACCCCGTTGCCCTCACCGAGCGTGGTGGCGGTGGGGACGGACGAGCAGTCGTTTGAGGTCATCACGCCTGAGGAAAACACGACCAAGGTTCGCGAATCGATCTTGTCAGCGATGCAGAATGGTGACGACTCACTGCTCGACATCGAGACACCATCGTTCTTCGACAGTGTGAAGGACCCGATCGACCTCGCGATGAGGAGTAACGTCGTCCTGCCGATCGGCAGCGACCCGATTCGCGTGGACGGATTCGAGCCGGCGAACGTTGAGAACTATCGTGGTGGCGTGGCGATCGTCTTGAAGAACCTGTCACCCCGCCGAACGCCTGGCGAGCTGAGTGAACGCATCCGCAGACACCTGCTGCAACCGCGCGTCGGTGAGTCGACCGTGACCTACACCGAATTCACCGTCGTGTCACCGGCGGGTCCGAATACACCCACCGACCTTGCGGTCGTGCTCGTCGCGCCGGGGAACTTCCCGTACAGCGATGGCGCCTCGACATGGACGGCCCAACTGGCCGCACCCATTTGGAGCGCGGTCGTGGACTCGGTGAACAGTGAATCGCAACTGCAAAGCGTGCGCAGCATCGACCCGAGCGTAGCCAGCAACGTCCAGGAGATGGCGATCTGGGCGCTGGTGCTGTCGGTCGCGGTCATTATGGTCTACGTTTGGCTGCGCTTTGGTAACCTCAAGTACGGCACGGCCACCGTGCTGGCGATGGCGCACGACACGCTGCTGGCGGTCGGTTCGGTGGGACTGGCGCACTATATCTGGCAATGGATGCCCAGCGTGGCCAACGTGCTGCTGATCGAACCGTTCCGCGTGAACCTGACGATGGTTGCGGGCATCCTGACCGTCATGAGCTACTCGATGATCGACACGATCGTCGTCTTCGACCGTATCCGTGAGAACCGTGGCAACGCGCCATTAAACCGACGGGTCGTGAACGACTCGATCAACCAGACACTGTCACGCACGCTGCTTACCGTCGCCACGACCGTCGCGACGCTGTTGGGCATGTACGTCTTCGGTGGGCCCGGAATTCACGGCTTTACTTTCGTATTGCTGATTGGCATATTGGTCGGAACGTATTCGTCGATCGCGGTTGCCGCTCCGTTCTTATTGATCGGGGCCAAACGGGACGCGACGGACACGGGGAAATCGGCCATCGGGCAGCTTCAACGGGTGTAATCAGTTTAACGAAGCCTGCTCGGTCGGACGATGTGTCAGAACTTTGACGCGTCGTGCGACGTTCTATGCGTAAGGCTCGCGCGTTATTGGAATGACGCGCGGGGCTGCTCGGGGTCGTCAGGGTGTGTGGACTCTGTCGGAACTGAGATCGTCGGTCAGGTGAAGTGACCGATGGGCGTATCGGACATGGTAAGGATCGAGCGGTCCGCCGAGAACGCGAACAGGGCACGTTAGAACAATTCATCGACACAGGGAAGGAGTCCCGATTATGCGCAAGGATGTCAAGGTCGGTCTGGCCAGCGGGGGTGTATTGCTGGCGGTTATTGCGGTCTATACCTCGTCTCTCAACAAACAACCCACCGCCAACAAAGGTGGCAAGCCAACGCTATCGCTTACCGGTGGATCCACGGAGACCACCGCCAAGCGGACGGCTGGCTCGGTTACGATCGAGTCAACCGGTGAGCCCGCTCGCTCGGTGACAGCGATGCCAACGGCGAATACGACCGTTGCGACCGCCCAGGGTGAGCCCGACTGGGGCCGACTTCTGGACACCGGCGCACCCCCGGCGCTTATGACGCGCACGCCAGGCCCCGGTGAAGGCAAGCCCAGCGATGCCCAACGAACCGTCGACGTCTTTGCTGACTCAACGGCTACATCATCGCGCGCGACCGTGCTCGGCACATCTGACCCCAACGCCGCAGGTGGGGTGTCAACGACAGTGATCGTCGATCCTGCCCGACTCAACCCAACGCCGACCCTGAGCGCGACCTCTTTCACGCCGGGCAGCGGTGCAAGCACAGAGATCACACCCGGGACAACACCCGGCACGACGGCATCGGCAACGCCCGGCATGCGGGCCTACGTCGTCAAGTCCGGCGATTCGTTTTACACGATCGCTCGGGACGTCTATGGCAATTCGCACTTCTTCCCGCACATTTCGCGAGCCAACCCCGGCATCGACCCGGGCAAGATCCGCCCGGGCATGACCATCAACGTACCGGACGCCGCCTCGGTCAAGCCTACCGCCACGGCGACAACCAGCACCCCGCTGGTCAGCACCCTGATGGCAAGCGCCCCTTCCGCGGCCAGCGCATCGACGCCGACCGGAACGACGAGCGCCAACGAATACCGTGTCGGCGCGAATGACAACCTCTATCGTATCGCCGTCAAGCTGTACGGCTCACCGAAGAAGATGCAGGAACTCTACGAGCTGAACAAAGCGACGATCGGTGAAGACCCGTCGAAGCTCAAGCTCAATATGATCCTCAAACTCCCGGCCGGCGCGAAGACGACGAACTAGAGCAGTTCTTTTCCAACCTAGCGTCTCATCCCGAGGGGCGCGGAAGCGACCCAAGGAAATTCGACTGACCCAAGGCTTGGGCATTCGCGATCCCGCTGGTCGATCCCGCTACCTTCGGGATGACAAGTCGGCTAAAACCGCCCCTGTGACAGGGAAGCCCGCCTTCTGGACACAGCAGCGAAGCGCTCATCTCACGAATCGGCGGCCCAAGATGTGTTCAGAAACATCCTCTCGGGATGCTCTCAACCAGTTATTGCCAGCGCAGCTACAACGACGGCTACGGGCCTCACGACCAGGCAAATTGTGAATGTACATTCCTACCCGTCGGCACACGGTGGCAGCGGATGTTCAGGCGGTCGCGCAGGACGCGGGTGGCGTCGTCTAGCGAGCCGGTGTGGGCGTCCAGCCACATGAGGGCTTCGTCCACGCGAATGTGCTGGGCGTCGCAACCCACTTCGTACAGCACGAACGCTGTAACAAAAGCGTCGGACGGCATGCGGCGCAGGGGCTCTGCGGGGAAACTGCCGTCGATCTTCTGCAGGTTCGCGAGTGCCTCAAGCCCGCGTTCGATTGCGATTCCCTGTCCCCGTGCGGTCTTGAGCGCGCGAACGCACAGCGAGGTCGTCATCGGGTCGCCCCAACCACCATCGGCCTCCTGGGCCGAGAGCAGCGCGCGAACGAGTTCGCCACAGACTGAGGTGTGGGATTGGTTGAACTCATCCAACCGCACCAGCGCCAAAGCCGCGGTTGCAAGGCGCGGCTCGGTATCCGTGCGCACTCGAACAAAGTTCTCAGATCGTCCGGAAAGCAACTGAACGAGCAGACGGGCATAATCCTTTGCCTGCCAGAAACGTTCGATTTGTCGGGTAGTCGTCATGGTCATCCTTGTTAGGTCTAAGTTTACCTAACGAAATAGGAACGTCAAATAGAAAGTTAGGATTTTGTTTTCACCCATTCTGGCCGGTTGAGCTCGCATATCGAGGCCACCGGCTGGGTTCTTCTGGGGCAATTCGGATGGGTAGCGATCGACGTGTGTTGTCAAGGAATAGAAATGTCACCCTTAAGACCGAAGTAGAAATGTCACCCTGTCAGGGTTGTCCTCGTCCACGTGTCGCTAGCCGGCGTAGATGGCGAGAGACACGAGGACGGAACGGCCCTGCAGGCCGGCGTGCGGTTCCACGGGTGTCTCGCCGGCGGTTTCCATTTGCGGTTGTTCACGAT
>JBBRHE010000117.1:0-11525 GCA_038223165.1 Tepidisphaerales bacterium | reverse complement strand
ACGCCTTGATGGCGGCCGAGCTATTCATGTAGGTGATTGGGACGATGAGCTGGTCGGGGCACACTTCGGTCAACTGCGCCCAGGCCTCTTCGGTCTGGTCGAGGTTGGCCATGTCCGCCATAGAACAACCGGCGCCGAGGTCGGGCAGGATGACATGGACGTTTTCCTTCGTCAGGATGTCCGCAGACTCGGCCATAAAGTGGACACCGCAGAAAACGACATAGCTGACGTCCGTCTGGTTGGCCGCGGCCCGGGACAGCTCGAAGCTATCACCCGTAAAGTCGGCGAAGTCGACGATGTCGTTCTGCTGGTAATGGTGCCCGAGCACGACGAGCTGCGAACCGAGCGCTTCCTTAGCGCCCTCAATGCGAAGGCGCAGCTCGGCGTCAGAGAGCTGGGTGTAAATCTCGGGAAGAGGTTGCTGCCACACCAATGCCATTGCGGTTGCTCCTTACGTCAGGTCGGATCGACGTTGGCAGTCATTATAGACGCTCGCGAAACCAATTGAGGCATAAAGCGAGGTCAATTTTATAACATCCATATATCCGGCTGGACGGATGGACAATTTTCCATACCAATGTAAGATGGTGTAGCGATACATGACAAGGGATCCTATGCGAATTGACAAGCTGCTGGGCCGGGGCGAACCGACGATCTCCTTCGAGTTCTTCCCCCCGAAGAACGAAGCGGGGTTCGCTGCGCTCTACCAGACGGTCGAGGACCTGAAGCCGCTCGATCCCAGTTATGTCTCGGTCACGTACGGCGCGGGTGGCAGCACACGGGCCAAGACGGTCGAGCTTGTCGAGAAGATCCAGCGGGAGGGTGGGATTCGCTCGATGGCGCACCTGACGTGCGTCGGGCACACGCAGGAAGAGATCGGTTCAATCCTCGACGACCTCTGGAACGCTGGCATTCGCAATGTGCTCGCGCTGCGCGGGGATCCACCGTCCGGTCAATCGCAGTTCGTCGCGACCGAGGGTGGCTTCGCGTACGCCGACCAGCTCGTGAAATACGTCCGTGATCGTCACGACTTTTCCATTGGAATCGCCGGGTATCCGGAAGGGCACCCCCAGTGTCTGAACAAGTCGCGCGATCTCGAAAACTTGAAGCGCAAGGTCGACAACGGTGGCAATTTTATCGTCACCCAGCTGTTCTTCGACAACGATGACTTCTACCGCTTCCGCGAGGCCGCCCATGCCATTGGCATCAAGGTGCCAATTGTCGCGGGGTTGATGCCGATCTTGAACGTTGGCCAGATCAAGCGATTCATCGGCATGTGCGGCGCGAAGATTCCACACCCACTGTTGTTGAAACTGGAAGCGTTGGAAGCCGATCCTGAAGCCGTCCACGCTGCGGGTGTCGACTACGCGATCCAGCAATGCCAGGATTTGAACCGAAACGGTGTGGATGGCATGCACTTCTATACGCTGAATAAGAGCAAAGCGACCGTGCAGATCTGCAAGGCGTTGAATACGACGCACGCGGCTTAAGGCCGATGTAGTTGGGACTAGACTTTCACTCGGCTCGTAGCACTTCGACCGGGCGTACTGTTAGGGCCCGAGCGCTCGCAGCCAGACCGGCGACGACCGCCAGCGCGACCGTCGTACCCCCCGCAATCGCGAGCTCACCGATTCGCAGCGACCAGGGCAGCTCCATTAACTTCGAGATCACGGCCCAGCCGAGTGTCGCGCCAGCGGTCACACCGACGATCGCTGACACCATGCCCGTCAGCGCGTACTCGATCGCGAAGACCGTCGCGACGTCGCGACGGGTCATGCCGATCGTCTTCAACAGCGCGACCTCCTTGGCCCGCTTCGCCTGCGTCGCGGCGATCGTGCCACCCAATACGATCACACCAGCAGCGATCGTGAAAAGCCCCAGCGCTCGAGTAGCAATCGACAGGTTGCCGAGCACCGTGTTGACCTTGTCCATTACGTCGCGAATGTGGATGACGGTCACGTTCGGCATCGCAGCGACCACTTTCGCTTGCACGCGCGGCAGGTCGGGCGTCGCGATCCGCGCCACCGCGACCCGCTGCTGTGGCGCATCATTCAGTGGCCCGGGCTCGGCGAACAGGAAGAAGTTGATGCCAAACGTTCGCCAGTCAACCGTGCGCAGGCTTGTCACTTTCAGTTCGACCGGCACGCCTTGCACGTCGAGCCCGATCGTCGAGCCAACCTGCACCCCAAGCTCGCCGGCAAAGTTCTCCTCGACACTGACACCATTGGGGACCTCAGGGCCGGCAGGGAATTGGCCCGTGATAATGCGGTTGCCGCGCGGTAGGGCAGGGCCGTAGGTTATCCGTTGCTCGCGTGTCAACGTGCCTCGATTGGGACGGGGTCGATCGCCGGATTGGTTTGCATCGGCGGTCGGCTGGCTTCGACGCCGCTCCGTCAACTCGTCAACCGGCACACCATCGATCGCTGCCAACCGCGCTGTCACCAGTGGCTGGGATTCGATACCGGTTGCACCTTCACTCCTCAGTAGCGTTGCGAGCTCGTCCCACTGGTCCGGTTGAACATCGATCAGAAACGTGGACGGCGCATCAGTCGGAAGCTCGGCTTTCAGTTGTTCACCAAAGTGGCGTTCAACGATGTGGGTTGCGAAGACAAACGTCACTCCGAGCCCCAGTGCGATGATGGCGCCGATCGTCGCGGCACCCGGGCGGGCCAGGTGCGTAAGCCCGTGACGCAGCCGTACGCCACCCGCATCGCGCGGCAATAGTCTTGCTAGTCGACTCAGCGCCATTGCTGCAAGCGCCAGGAGCAGTACCGATGCGACGATGCCACCGAGGAAATACGTCCCGAACCGCCACGATTCGGCTTGCAGCGACGCCGCGATCCACACACCACTGAGCACGAGAATCGCGGCGACGAGCTGCCCAAATAGTCCGGCGTTTACGGGTTCCGCATCTCGCCTGAGCACGCGAACGGGCGGCACCCGACGCAAGCCAACCAGCAGCGGCAGTGTGAAGACCAGCGCGACAGCCAGTCCCAGCGCAACGCCTCGCACGATGGCTGCGGGCTGCCAGGGGCGGATGAGTTCCGGTGGAAGCAGGTCGCCGAACAGTGTCGGCACCAGCGCATGCAGCGCCGTCCCCAACGCCGCGCCGATAAGGCTCGCAGCCAAGGCCATCGCGACGACCTGCAGCAGGAACAGCAGCACGACCTCGCGCGACGTCGCCCCGATGCAACGCAGAATTGCTATGTCATCCATGCGGCTGGCGAGCCACGCTCGCGCCACCTGCGCCACACCGACGCCACCGACGAGCAGCGACAGCAGGCCGACAAGACCGAGGTATCGTCCCATGCGATCGAACGTTCGCCGCAATGCCGGTTGGGCTTCACTGAAAGAGCGGATGCGGAAGTACTCGGCATCGGGCAGTTTGGCCTCGATTGCGCGTTCCAACTGCGTTAAATCTAGGCTGGTCGCACCGCTGGGCAGTTTAAGCAGCACCTTGTGGTCCACCCGCGCACCACGGTCGAGCAACGCGGTGCGGTTTAACCCTTCGGGTGACAGAAAGACGCGCGGTCCAAGCGCGAACGTCACGGCAAGCTTGTCTGGTTCCGCAACCACAACGCCGGCGACGCGAAATCGCGACCCACCGATGCGGAGGGCATCACCGATCTTCAGGCCCATGCGCTCCATGAGCTCCGGCGCGACAACGGTGGTGTCCGCTGTTAACAACAAGTCGAGTGAGCCTGCAGGATCGAGCTGAAGCTGACCGTAGAACGGATAGCCACCCTGCACCACTTTCACCTGTGCCAACTGGCTCGTCTTCTCATCATCCGACAGGACAACACTGACGAACTCTTTGACCTCGGCTCGCTGAACGGTCTGCCCGGTGAACCGCGAATCGCCGGCAACGAAATCAACAAGCACCGTATCGACCTCGGCAGGCACGGGACGTTTGCCCTCGATGATCATGTCGGCGGCCATCAGCTTGCGACCTTCAGACCGGACACCTTCCTGCACGCTCGCCGACAACCCCGCGACAACCACGATCGCGGCGACGCCCACTGCAATGCACCCAGCGAACAGCGCAATGCGCCCACGTGCACGGCGCGATTCGCGCATCGCCATGCGGAAGTATTGGGGAATAGTCATCGTGACGCCCCCGTGGGCGTAGCGGTTGCGTCATGGTCGACCAGCCGTCCATCACGCAGGCGAATCGTGCGGTCAGCCAGCGCCGCGAGTGTCGGGTCGTGTGTTACCAGCACGAGGGTCGTGCCATGGTCGCGCCGCAGATTGAGCATCAAGTCGATGACGATCTGACCGTTGACACCGTCAAGATTTCCCGTCGGCTCGTCCGCCAGCAGCACCGGTGGATCGGGCGCAAACGCGCGCGCGAGCGCGACGCGCTGCTGTTCCCCACCGGACAGTTGCGTTGGATAATGATGCCCGCGATCACCCAGCCCCACGCGTGCGAGCAGTTCGCTGGCCCGTTGGCGTGGTGACGGCAGGCCGAGCAGTTCCAACGGCAGCATGACGTTCTCAACCGCGGTGAAGTTGCCCAGCAGGTGGAAGGACTGGAACACGAACCCGATCTTCCGCCGACGTAGCAGCGCAAGGCGGTCCTCGTTCATCGCTTCGATCGCTTCACCGTCAATGCTGACGCTACCGTCACTCGGGCGATCCAAACCGGCCAGCAGCGCAAGGAGTGTCGATTTGCCACTGCCCGACGGTCCCATGATGGCTGCGAACTCGCCGCGTGGGATGGTCAATGAAACCTGGTCGAGGACCGTGATCGTCTTCGGACCAGATTGGAAACGGCGGGTCAGGCCGACGGTTTCGATGGACGCAGGGGTGGGCATCGTCATGTTGCGACGCCTATGATTGGCCGAGTCGCCGCAGTGTGCAACCATGGCGCGTAGGAAGTTGAAAGCTGAACGATGAAGCGTGGGTCGATGACAGTTCCTAAATTGCTGATGATCGTGGGTGCGTTGGCGCTGATCACCGGCTGCGATCGCCAAGAGGCGGAGCGCGGCGTGTCGTCGTCAACGGTTCCGGAACACGTGACGGTCGCGCCACCTGTGATTCCCCCAATCCCCAAAGCGCGCGGGCCGCGAGTCGTCTTCCTCGGTGACAGCTTAACAGCAGGGTACGGGTTGGAACGCGATGAAGCCTTCCCGAGTTTGGTGGGTAAGGCGTTAAAGGAAAAGGGCCTTGCCGCTGAGATTGTTAACGCCGGCGTCAGTGGAGACACGTCCGCCGGTGGGTTAAGGCGGATCGATTGGCTACTGCGACAGAAACCTGACATCGTGGTCGTCGGCCTCGGTGGCAATGATGGCCTCCGTGGCATGGATCCAAGTGGTTCCGAGTCCAACCTGCGCAGCATCGTCCTCAAGTCTCGCGAGGCCGGTGCGGATGTGCTGTTGCTCGGCATGATGATCCCAACCAACTATGGTCAAACCTACACGACCCAGTTTCGCGAGATCTACCCGCGGCTCGCCAAGGAATTGAACGTG
This sequence comes from Tepidisphaerales bacterium, assembly GCA_038223165.1. Classification (GTDB taxonomy): domain Bacteria; phylum Planctomycetota; class Phycisphaerae; order Tepidisphaerales; family Tepidisphaeraceae; genus DASYHQ01. Next base: position 6,057 of record JBBRHE010000117.1, on the reverse strand, counting down.
CCACTCGTGCCGTTCCTTCTGGAAGCCGTCGGTGGTGTCTTGCGCTTGAACCAGCCGGATGGAATCCATCCCACGGCGGAGGGCCATCGCCTCGTCGCTTTGACCGTGCTGCCGTACCTGCAACCACTGGTGACGGCAAACGCTGAGACGCCGCCGTCGAAGTAATACAAGTCTGTGGAGTACAGCGCACCTTCGTCCTGGACGTAGCGTGTCATCCCGATGGGAGGCTTGCCGACCTGAGGGATCTCTTCGTGCCGGGCGTCTCTCGTCGTTGGAGATCCCTCGGGTCGCTACCGCTCCCCTCGGGATGACATTTGCGCTCGGGGGACGCCACGTTTGACCTGAGGATGCTCTAATCTTGCAGAACGGCCAACTGCACGGTACTGGTTCAGTTTAACGTGGCACGGGCTTTCAGCCCGTGTTTCCAAAGCAAAACACTCGGACGGAGCGCGCCCTGTACGGCGTGCTCCGTCCTTTTGGTTATCGTCATCGCGAAAAGGTGGAACGGACAATCACCGCATGATCGTTGCGGAGCGTTCAGCGCCGACGCTGACCATTTTGATGGGGGCGCCGACCAGGGTTTCTAATCGTTTTACGTAGGTTTGCGCTTCGGGGGGCAGTTCGTCCCATCGGCGGACGCCACTGATGTTGCCGCGCCAGCCGGGGAGGGTTTCGTAGATCGGTTCGACCTCGGCGAGGGTGTCCATGTCAGCGCGGAAGTAGTCGAGGCGTTGGCCACGACATTTGTAGCCGGTGCAGATTTGCAGGTGGTCCAAGCCACTGAGTACGTCGAGGAGCGTGAGCGCGATGTGGGTAACGCCGCACAGGTCGACGCTGTACTTGACGGCCATCGCGTCAAACCAACCACAGCGGCGCGGGCGGCGGGTGGTGGTGCCGTATTCGTTGCCACGCTCGCGGATGTAGTTGCCGGTGTCGTTGGCCTGTTCGGTCGGGAACGGGCCGCCACCCACGCGCGTGCTGTAGGCTTTCATGATGCCGTAGAAGTTCTGGACGGTCTTCGGTGGGGCACCGCTGCCGGTGTAGAGGCCCAGGGCGCTGCAGGAGCTGCTTGTGACGTAGGGGTAGGTGCCGTGGTCAATATCGAGCAGGACGGCGTGGGCGCCTTCAAAGACGATGCGCTTGCCGGCTTTGGCGTATTGTTGGAGGAGGTAACCGACGTCGTCGACATACGGGAGCATGCGTCGGCCGTAGTCGCGGTAGGTTTCGAAGATCTCCTGCCACCTGATGGGCGGGGCGTCGTAGAGAACCTTCAAGACCTTGTTGCGTTCGTCGGTGATGCGGTGAACGCGTTCCTTGAGCTGTTCTTCGTGCTGCAGATCGGCGACACGGATGGCGGTGGCGCGCTGCATCTTGTCGGCGTAGGTGGGGCCGATGCCACGCTTGGTCGTGCCGATGCCCTTGTCACCGGCAGCGCCTTCACGCGCGGCGTCCTCGGCCATGTGGTAGGGCATGACGAGGTGGGCCTTGTAACTGATCTTGAGCGTCTCGGGCGTGATGACGATGCCGCGGGCGGTGAACTCGTCAATCTCGCGCAACAGGACGGCAGGGTCGAGCACGACCCCGTTGCCGATCAGGTTAATCACACCCGGGCGAAAGATGCCGACGGGCAGCAGATGGGTGGCGTATTTTTCGTTACCAATGCGGACGGTGTGCCCCGCGTTGGCCCCACCACAATAGCGGACGACGACCTCGGCGTTCTCGGTGAGAAAGTCGACGATCTTGCCCTTGCCTTCGTCGCCCCACTGCAGGCCGACGACGCACGTATTACCATCCAATTGCGGGGTCACGGGGGAACCTTTCGGGTGTGAAGCGGTAAAGGGGAAAAGGTATTGGGATGCGGTGGGGGTGTCAAGAAAGGCAGTTCAACGCAGAGGCGCGGAGGGGGAACGCGGAGAAACGCAGAGAAAGACGAAACTAACTTGGATAAGTGCTCAACAACCGGCCAAGTGAGGAACGCAGCTCTCAACAGCATTCTGTGCTTTCTCCGCGTCTCTCTGCGTTCCTCACTCTGCCCCTCTGCGTTTACCGCTTCTTTTTCGGGTTCGCGATGGCGTAGTCCTCTTCCAGTTCCTTGAGTTTCTTGCGGAAGGTCATCTTCGCGACGGGGCCCATGCGGTCGGTGAGGAGGACGCCGTTGAGGTGGTCGGTTTCGTGTTGCCAGACTCTTGCGACAAAGCCGGTGGCGGTTTCGGCGATGGGTTGACCGGTGAGGTCTTTGGCGGTCATCGTCAGGGTTTCGTCGCGCAAGACGGGGATGTAGATCGTCGGCAGGCTAAGGCAGCCTTCCTCGTCTTCGTCACTGCCACTGCCTTCGGTGAGGACGGGGTTGATGTAGACCCGGTCGCCTTCGGGTTGCCCGGTAGCGTTCATGACGAATAAACGGATGTTGACGCCCACCTGCGGCGCCGCCAAGCCCACGCCTTTCGCCTCGCGCATGAGGGTGAACATGCGGTCTGAGAGGGTCTTGAGGTTGTCGTCAAACGTCGTGACGGCCACCGAGGCTTTTTTCAGGCGGGGGTCGGGCCATTTGATGATCTGCAGTTCGTCGTACATGCGTGTTGAAGTATGCGTTGGCGAACACTTTAGCGGCTGTGAAACGATTTGACAGTCCCGCGCCGTTCCGATTACAACCGGAGGTCTTGGGGGCCTAGAATTGTCCGTGACTGAGCAACACGCGCGGTCCCGTCGGCGCGACGGTGCGACCGGTGGCACATCATGCGGTCTTGTGTTTAGGAAGTGAACGTGGCTGAACTCCCAGAAGGGTACCGAGAGATTCCCGAGGAAGATCGCAAGAAGGCCAAGGTCTTCTTCGATCGCGGTGACACCGTCGCCGGCACGGGCAACTACGAGTACGCCATCGAGATGTACCTCAATGGTCTCGGTATCGACCCCGATGCGGTCGAAGCCCACCTGACGCTGCGCGACTATTCACTGAAGCGCAAGGCCTCGGGCGGTAAAGACCTCGGCATGTTCGACAAGATGTCGCTGAAACGTCCGACGAAGGACGACAAGCAGAACATGCTCAACGCCGAGAAACTGCTCGCGTACGACCCCGGCAACACCGACATTATGGTGCTGATGCTCCAGAACGCCCAGCGGGGTGGTTTCTACGACACCGTGATGTGGCTGGGGCCCATCCTGCAAAAGGCCAACGCCGACTCGAAGAAGCCTGACTTTAATAAGTTCATCATCCTGAAGGACATCTACAAGAGCCTGCGCCAGTGGAAGCAAGCCGTCGACGCGGCCCACCATGCTGCCCTCATGAAAGAGGACGACATGGACCTGTCGACCGAGCTCAAGCACCTCGGTGCGCAGCTGACGATGGACGAAGGAAAGTACGGCACGGGCAAGAGCTTCCGCGACAGTGTGCGCGACATGGCCTCTCAGCAGCAGCACCTGGACGCCGACCGTGGCACGCAGGACGCCGACGCCGTCGGTCGTCTCATCGTCATCGCCGAGCGGGAATACAAAGCCGAGCCACACGAAGCCGGCAAGCTGATGAAGCTCGTCGAGATCCTCGTGAAGACGGAAAACCCCGACTACGAGAACCAGGCCGTCGAACTGCTCGAAGAGGCGCACACGCGCACCGGCCAGTTCCGCTTCCGCCAGAACATCGGGCGCATTCGGCTGGCCCAGTGGGCGCGGGCCGATCGTGCGGAACGTGCGAAGATTCAAGCCAATCCGAAGGATGAAACTCTTCGCAAGGCGTACGAGGAATTCTTCAAGCAGAAGACGAACGAAGAGTTGAGCGAATATCAGCTATGGGCAGAGAATTACCCCACTGATAGCGGCATCCGTTTCGACGTCGCCAAGCGCATGTTCCTCCTCGGTCACTTCGACGAAGCGATCCCCGTCTTCCAGCAGGTCCGCAACGATCCGAAGTTCCGCACCGACGCCGGCATTCTGCTCGGCCGGGCGTTTTTAGATGCCCAGTACGTCGACGAATCGGTCGACACGCTCAGCAGTGTGATCGGTGAATACCAGTTGAAGGGTGACCCCAGGTCCGTCGAGATGTACTACTGGTACGGCCGCTCCCTCGAAGCCCGCAAAGACGCCGCCGGCGCCATCAAGGCGTACAGCCAGGTTGCGCAGTGGAACTTCAATTTCCGTGATGTCCAAGTGCGGATCAAACGCCTCCGCGCCGCCGCGACGGCGTAGAGTATCCTCGTCTCCTCTGGACCCCGAACGACGCACCCACCCGCTAGGGTGGGCACTGCCCACTTCGCATAAGGTGCGTATGAAACGGCGTGCGCCACCCACCCGAGGTGACCGCTCCCCAACGATCCGCGTCGCCGTGAGCGCCAACTTAATTCAAGTGGGCGACCGTCTTGATCCCCCGCAGGATAGTCGCGAACGACCTCAAGCGGAGACAGGGGATGCGTCTTATCGTACTCGACCGTCGGCAGCGATGATCCTGAATAGGGCACAATCAAACCTGTCCCGTTTTCTGGTTCCAGCTTGTGGAGGAACACGTCCATGGTCGTCGTCTCCGCGAAGACGACCAGGTGGACGTGGTTCGGCATGATCACCCACGCCAGCACGTCCGCGGCTCGTTCGATCGACACCGCGTCCAATCGCTTGACGAACTCGGCCTTGATCGCATCATGATCGAAAAGTGGAAAGCGACCGAAGCACGAGAACGTCAGAAACCGGGCCGTGCCCGGCACCTCGCGACGTCGAAGACGCTTGCGAATCACGCGGGGATTCTCCCCGGCGAGCGAAAGACGCACAACCGCACGGGCGGAGCACCGCGCGTGGCACCCGGCTCTATCTCGCCCGCGCTAAGATTAACTAAACGGGACGGATTAACTAAACGGGACGGATTAACTAAACGGGACGCGATCGATTATCGTCAAGCACATTATCGTTCGCGTCCCGTTTAGTTCGATCGCGTCCCGTTTAGTTCGATTCAATCCGCCAGAATCGCAGCGTCCCGTCGACGCCACCGGTGATCAGCCGCGAGCCATCGGACGTGAAGGCCGCGCCGTTGCACGTGCCGCGCAGCGGTTTCAGTTGGAGCGGATGTACGTACGACGGGTCGGCCTGACGGTGCGCCGACAGTTCGGCGACGATCCGGTTCGCCCGCCAGTCCCACACGAGCGGCACCTCGAAGCCCAGCACGATGTACCGCCCGTCCGGGGAGACGGCTGGATTACCCGTACGATGATTTCGCTCCTCCTTGTCGAACCGCGCCAGCCGCCGGCCAGTCTCGACCTCGTACACGCTGACGACGCCGTACTCGGACTCGGAGATGACAACCTTGGATGCGTCAGGGAAGAACGCGACGCCCCAGATGTCCACACCGGGCATGCCCTTGGGACTCGGCGGCGGCGGCTCCGTCGGTGCGTCGTGTAGATCGTGTGGCGGGATGCGCGAATCGGGCATGTACTGACGAAGCGGGGTCTTGGGGAACTCCCGTATCATCCGCAGCGTGTCGACCTCCCATAGGAGCGCTCCACCATGTCTGTCGCCAGACATTCCTAGCCGTCCGTCCGGCGAGAGGGTCAGGCAGGTTAGGCGGTCGCCGCCATGTCCGTTGAGCTCGGCGAGCGATTTCACCTCGGGGTGTGCCGGCGACTGCAGGTCCCAGACGTGGACGCGGGGCCAGGAGGTGGTGACGATCCGCCGCCCGTCGGGATGGAAGAGGGCGCGGCACATGCGATCGACGTCGTCCTTGTACCACCGGCGGTACACGCCCCCCTCAGGCACGTCCACGATCGTTAGCGTACCATAGCCGCAGGCGAGGAACCGACCATTGGGGGACAGGGCGGCTGCCTCGTTGAGGTGGTAGTCCCGCGTCGTGAACACGGTATGCCGCGTCGCGTGGTCCCACACCGTCTGTGCCACAATGGCGTCGGGCTGGCGTGAGAAGCTGGATTGCAAGACCAACTTTGTCCCACCAGGCTGGACGAAGAAGCTCCCGGTGAATTCCGGCACGGGATTGAGCAATGTTTCTTGCAGTGTCACGATCGGCTCGGTCGTCGAGCGGATGCCAGCTTGTTGCTGCTGCACGGAGTCCTCCGTCATATTAACCCA
>JBBRHE010000116.1:0-11534 GCA_038223165.1 Tepidisphaerales bacterium | reverse complement strand
GCCAGTGCTCTGGGTAGCCAGCAGGACGTGCTCAGCGGGGATGCCGAGACGGCTCTGCAAGGCGTTGACCAGTTGGGACAGGCGGCGCATTTGGGTCGGGGTTGGCAGGCTGGCGTCAAAGTCACCGACGACGCAGACGCTGACACACGCGGGGTCGATCTTGTCCGCACCAGCCGGGGGCAGTGCACCGTGCTGGTTGCGCCAGCGTTGACCGATCTGGATCTCGCCATCAAACGCGCCATCCCCATTGCCGATCAGGAAGTGGTCGGGCATACCGTTGGTGTGCCGGCCCAGCGTCGAGGCAGTGCCGGTCGGGGTCTTGGACTGGTGGACGTAGATGTACTTCCAGCCACCCGCTCGGACGGGCGCTTTGGTGTTGGCAAAGATCTCGTCGAGCGATTCCGGCGCATCGATCGCGAACAAGCTGTTCGACGCGTCGGCCGTTAAAGGGGCCGGGGCAAGCGCCAGCAATAAGGCGCTTGTCAGGGTCAGCAGACCCACAAGGGAAGTGAAAACGATAAATTTGCGTTCTGATTTTCTCACAAGCCCACCGTGTGACATCCTGTCTTGCCGGGGGACGGCGTCCAATAAACGTCCACCTGGCTGACAGACCTTTCATCGGTCCGCAGCGGAGGACTCTGACAGAAAAAGTTAGGAATTTTCGTTAAGTCGGTCATCCGTGACGCGCTCAACTTACCCAACTTGCAGCTTAACCGCTTATTCACGAAAAGCACGTCCAGAAATCAGTGGATAGTTGTCAGTGGACAGTGGGCAGTTAAAAAAACGCGATCTGACCGCTCACTGTCCACTGACAACTGCCCACTCTTTTACACCGGCACCTTAAAGTTCTCCGGTTGTGGCAGGTCCTTCAAGCTGTTCAGCCCGAACAACTCCAGAAACCGCTTCGTCGTCCCGTACAGAATGGGACGTCCCGGCACTTCCGCTCGCCCGGCAATTTTGACCAGATGCTTTTCCATCAGCGACCGAACCGTCTCACCACACGCCACACCACGAACGGCCTCGATGTCGGCCCGCAGGATCGGTTGCTTGTAGGCGATGATCGCCAACGTCTCCAAGGACGCCTTGGTCAGCTTGGCGTCGATTTCCTTCTGGTACAGCTTCTTGAGGTGATCGCCAAACTCCGGAAGGGTCAGGATCTGATACCCACCGGCGACCTGCTCGATACGAAAGGCCCCGTCCGTTTGTTCGTACTTTTCGTTCAGAAGTTTAATGCCCTTGCGGATCGACTTGGTCGTATCCAGCCCCATTAACTCGGCCAATCGACCAGCAGTGAGGGGTGATTGCGTGCCGACGAGCAACGCTTCGAGCAGCCGGGTGTCGATCGGCCCGACGTCCGGGGCACCAGTGCTTTCGGTCTCTTCGACCGCCTCGACCGCGCCGTCCTGAGGCTCGGCGAGCGCTGTGCCTACACTGGCGTCTGGTTCGTCGGTCGGGGCTGGACGTTTGGCTTCACTCATCGGTTGGTCTCAGGCTGCGATGATCGCAGTGTACAGGGCGCAACGCACCGTTCAAGCACGGTTGATGGGTTGGCCGTTTCCCGCTTGACTTTGTGTCTCTTCGACCACTACGTTCTGGTGAGCCAATCCAGGAGATTCAGATGCCCGCCAATGTCACGATCATTTTCTACAGCATGTACGGTCACGTCTACAAACTCGCCAAGGCGATTGAGGAAGGCGCTAAAAGCGCCGGCGCGGACGTGAAGCTTTTACAGGTTAAGGAGACACTGCCCGACGAGGTGCTGACCAAAATGGGCGCGCTGGGTGCGAAAAAGGAGTGGGAAAGCCTGCCCATCGCCAAGCCCGATGACCTTAAAGCTGCAGACGCGATTATCCTCGGCACAGGCACGCGGTACGGCGCGTCGACGGCCCAACTGCAAACCTTCCTCGACAGCACGGGTGGCCTGTGGGGTGCAGGCGCGCTTATCGGTAAGGTCGGCTCTGCCTTTGCCAGCACTGCTAGCCAGCATGGTGGGCAGGAGACGACACTTGTCCACCTGCATACGTTCTTCTACCACCAGGGCATGGTCGTCTCAGGTGTTCCGTACGCTGCCCAGGAACTGCTGAATCTGAGTGAAGTCAGTGGGGGAACGCCATACGGCGCGACGACGATCGCCGGTCCCAAAGGAGAACGTCAACCGACAGCGAATGAACTGGCGATCGCGAAGTTCCAAGGCAAGCACGTGGCGCAGCTCGCTGCGAAGCTGGCAGGGAAATAAAAATCAACGGCGACCTGTCATCGCGTCAGTAGCGATAGCTTCTGAAAACAATCACATTCAGCAGCGAAGGCGCGAAGTGGAACGAACACGAAGTGTGTCGGGCGTTCATCGCGCATTTTTGGATTCCTTCGCGTCTTTTAGGTTCGATCAATATTTTTCGAATCTGTTGGTTAATAAGAGCGCCTACGATGTCAGCGACCTCAGCATTTGAGCTTTGGCGTGTATGGCTTTAGTATGGTGCTTTCCGCCCTCTCCATGCGGGGGTTCAACCGATGTTTAAGCTCGCTTCACTCATATTCCGGAATGTCCTGCGGAATCGTCGGCGCAGTTTGCTGACGCTGGCGAGCACGGCGATTTCATTGGCGTTGCTCGCGTTGCTGCTGGCGATCTACCAGGGCTTCTTTCATGCCGAAGATGCGTCGCCGTCCGAAGCGATGCGCCTCGTTTGCCGGCACCGCGTTTCACTGACGCAGACACTGCCGGCGAGCTATCAGCAGCGCATTCTAGCGGTCGAGGGTGTACAGGAGGCGTCGGCGTGGACGTGGTTTCAAGGCGTCTACATCAAGCCAGAGAACTTCTTCGCACGATTTGCCGCCGACGCCGACCGGGTCTTTCGGGTCCGCCAGGATTGGACCGTCTCTGATGAGCAACTGACCGCCTTCAAGCGCGAGCGGACCGCGTGCGCAATCGGTGAAGCGCTCGCCAAAAAATACAACATCAAGCTCGGTGACCGCATGACGATCGTGGGTGACATCTATAACGTCACGCTCGAACTCACGGTCGCGGCGATCTTCGCCCATCCGAAGAACACCGAGAGCCTTGTCTTTCATCGTGAGTATCTGACCGAACTGCTGCCCAAGACCGCTGCCGCCCGCGACGAGGTCGGCACCTACCTGATTCTGGCTAACACCGTCTCGGACGTGCCGCGTGTCGCCAAGGCGATCGACACGATGTTCGATAACTCGCCCTATCCGACCCGCACGGAATCGGAAAAGGAGTTCGGCCGATCGTTCCTCGCGTTCCTGGGAAACATCAAACTCTTCCTCGCGGCCATCTGTGGCGCCGTGACGTTTACGATTTTGCTTGTGTCCGCCAACACCGTCGCGATGGCGGTGCGTGAGCGGACGCGCGAGATGGCGATCTTGCGCACGCTCGGCTACGCGCCGGGTGAGATCCTGCAACTCGTTATTGGTGAATCGGTGCTCATTAGCATTGTCGGTGGCGCGATCGGCGTCGGAATCGGCGCCGGGTTGGCTTTGCTCGTGTCTGAAGGAGGCGGCTTCCCACTCCCCGGTTTGAAATGGCAGGCGGCCAGCATTGTGCTGGGGATGGCGGTCGTCATTGGCCTGATCGCCGCGCTCGTGCCAGCGATCATCGCCGCGCGCATGAACATCGTGGAGTCATTGAGGTTTACCGGATAGGACGACTCAACAGTAACTCACGTTGTATTGGCGTCCTGTTTTCATCAATCAGCCTTCAACTTTCATCCTTATTCCATTATGGGCGTCCCGATCAATTACAACATCCGCAACCTGATCGAGCGCAAGGGCACCACGCTGATGACCGCCGTCGGCATCGGCCTGACCGTCGCGGTGCTCGTAACGGCGATGGCGCTGACCACGGGCCTTAAAAGCGTCTTCGCGTCCAGTGGTGACGAACGGCAGGCGGTCGTGTTGCGCAAGGGTGTCGATTCGGAGCTGAGTTCGACCGTGTCCGGCGACGCATACCAGATCATCCGCCGGTTGCCCGGCATCGCGACGGACGACAAAGGTGAACCGATGGTGTCGCCGGAGGGGATCACCGTCGTGAACCTGCCCAGCGTCGATTCACCCGAAGGCATGAATGTCAGTGTGCGCGGTATGCTGCCTATTGGGTTGACGATGCGCGACGTGCGCATTGTGCAGGGCAAGATGTTCGAACCGGGCCTGCGGCAGGTCGTCGTCGGTGAATCAATCGCCCAGCGGTACCCCGGCGCTCGCATCGGCAAACAGGTGCGTTTCGGGCGAGGTTACTGGGAAGTCGTCGGCGTTTTTGCGTCGGGGGCGTCTGCGGCCAATAGTGAAATCTGGACGGACCTCAACCAGCTTCGCGGGGACTTTGAACAGCAAGGTGGCAGCAGTTCGCTGTTGATCCGTGGTGACATTCCACTCACCGACGCCATCGCCCAGTTGGCCGTTGCCGAGCGTGCCGCCGATGAGGCTCGAGCCGTGCGGGAGTCCGCCATCAAGGCCGGGAAGAAGGAGGAAGACCTTCCCGCCGTCGAGGAGCCCTTGCCCCCTCTATTGGCATCAATGCGAAAGACAGTCGATGACGACCAACGCCTTGGTGTGCAGTTGCTAAGTGAAAAGGACTATTACGGTCGCATGACCCAGTCGGGCGCGCCACTGCAGGCGCTCGGGTTCTCGGTCGCCGTCATCATGGCGGTCGGCAGCGCGTTCGCCGCGACCAACACCATGTACGCCGCGGTCGCAAGACGGACGCGCGAGATCGGGACGTTGCGCGCCTTGGGCTTTGGTCGCTGGGCAATCCTGTGGTCGTTTATGCTTGAGTCGATCTGCCTGGCGCTGCTGGGCGGCATCCTGGGCGTTCTGATCGCGCTGCCTGTGAATGGGTTCACGACGGGCGTTGGAAATTTTCAGACGTTCAGCGAGGTCGCGTTCAAGTTTCAGATCGGCCCGGGCGCGATTGCTTTGGGGCTTGGATTTGCCGCGTTGATCGGCGCGATCGGTGGCTTCCTTCCCGCCTGGGCTGCAGCGAAGAAGAACGTGATCGTCGCGATGCGCGAGGGGTAACTTGGTGGTTGTGAGCTACAACGACCGTCGTAGCGTTTGAATTTCATGGACAACGAGCTGAACAAACTTCGCATCGACAAGAGCCAGAAGGCCCGCCGTGACCAGCGGGCGGTTTGGCCTTGGGTGTTGGGCATCCTGATCCTGCTGGTCGGTGGTTATTTCGTGTGGAGCTGGGCGAGCAACACCACGGTCGCCACCGTTCAAACGATTCGCGTACGCGTGCCGGAAGGCGCGGTTCTCGAATCCGACCTCATCCTGCTGAATGCCACGGGCTACGTGGTCGCGGCCCACAAGATCGAACTGGCCAGCAAGGTGATCGGGCGGGTGGCGTGGGTCGGTGTGGAAATGGGTGACAAGGTGACGAAGGGGCAGGAACTGGTCCGCATTGAAGACGAGGAATACAAGGCCCGCGTGGCCGAGTCGCAAGGCCAGGTCGATAACGCCAAGGCGCGCCTGGACGAACTGGAAGCCGGTTCGCGCGTCGAGGAGATCGGTCAGGCCAAAGCGCAGCTTGCGCAGGCCCAATCGGACCTGACCAATGCGGAAATTAATTACAAGCGATTGCAGGAGCTCGAGGCATCGCGATCGGTGTCGCGCCAGCAGATCGACGACGCCGCTGCCCTGATGCGAGAGCGCGCTGCGAATGTGGACGCGGTCAACCAGCAGTTCCTGCTGGTCAAGGCCGGCCCGCGCAAAGAACAGATCGCGGCCCAGCGGGCGACCGTCCGACAGCTCGAAGGCAGCCTCGCGCTGTCGATGGTCGACCTGAACAACACGATCGTCCGCGCGCCGGTCACTGGCACGATCCTTGGACGCAATGTCGAGATCGGCGAGTTCGTCACGACCGGGTTCGTCGGTGACAACGGCGCGAAGGGTTTCGTCGTGTCGATTGCCGACCTGAACGACTTGCGCGTCGAGCTGGACATCAGTCAGAACGACTTCGCAAAAGTTCTGCCGGCCCAGCCATGCTGGATCGTGACGGATGCCTATCCTGATCGGCGGTACGAAGGCGTCGTCGACCTGATCTCACCCGAGGCCAACCGCCAGAAGGCCACAGTGCTCGTTCGCGTAAAGGTGTTGAACCCGGACGAGCTGTTGAAGCCCGACATGAACGCGACGGTGTCGTTCCTGTCGCCAAAGAAGCTCGCCACGACGCGCGCGGCGTCGACGATGCCCGTCGCCGAGCGACCGGCGATCCGCGTGCCGGTGTCTGCGGTGCGCGACGGGGCGGTGTTCGTCGTCGAGGCGGGCAAAGCAGTCCGCAGAACCGTCACCGTCGGCACGACGGCCGTTGGTGGGGACGCCGAGATCCGCAAGGGGCTCATCGGTGGTGAAGATCTGATCGTCCAGCCGACCGATGCACTTAAGGATGGCGACCCTGTCCGCACCGCCGATGGTGGTAATTAAATCTGATTTCACGCATTGGAGCGCACCCGTGTCCGACTCACAACCGATCGTTCAAGCCATCCAGCTGACCAAAGAATTCACGCGCGGCCAAACCGTCGTCAGCGCGCTGGCCAGCGTTGACGTCAGCGTGCGTCGCGGTGAATTCGTCGCGCTCATGGGACCGTCCGGCTCAGGCAAGAGCACGCTTTTGCACTTGATCGCGGGCATGGACAAGCCGACGGAAGGTCGGCTTCTCGTGCTCGATGAAGAGCCAGCGACGATGTCCGAACGCAGCATCGCTCGCTGGCGCAACAATCACCTTGGGTTCGTCTTTCAGGCGTTCAATCTCATTCCGGTGCTGACGGCCTTAGAGAACGTCGAACTGCCGTTGAAATTGACGTCCCTGTCGCGCGCCAAGCGGCGCGAGAACGCCACGACTGCGTTGAATCTTGTCGGCCTGGGCGATCGCCTGGACCATTTCCCCCGCCAACTGTCCGGCGGGCAGGAGCAGCGTGTCGCGATCGCCCGCGCGATCGTCACCGACCCGGACATCATCCTCGCCGACGAACCGACGGGTAACCTCGACGCCGTCAGCGCACAGGATGTGCTGGCGTTGTTGCAGAAGTTAAACAAGGACTTCGGCAAGACGATCGTGATGGTCACCCACGACCCCCACTCCGCCGCCGCGGCGTCGCGGTTGATTCACCTCGATAAAGGCAAGTTCGTCGAGGCCGAGGACATGCCGGTGAGCGCCAAGGCTATCTAGCACTGTTCGTATTCAGCGCGCATTTCCAAGATCGGTAGCTGTTGGTCTCACACTTTCAGCACTGGCTGCATCTCTGAAGCCGTTGAGCGTCTCGTACCGCATCTCTTGGTCGATATCGATAGTCTGTTCCCCGTTAAACTCCCGCGTCCGAACAACTGTTTTAAGTTAGATCAACAAACCTGCCGAATCAGCCTTTGACCATTTCGTATTATAACAATACCCTAACGTTGACGTTGTTGGAGTTGTAATGCGTTGGGTACGAATTTGCGATAAGAAGCTTCGGATCGACGACGAGAGCGCTGCCGCTCCACTGCGCGGGGTTGGCGATGCATTGGAATCGATTGTGGCTCGTCGGGCGGTCAACGAGTTTCTGTTCAACCCGAACGCAGGTGGGTTCGTTCCTTTTTTTCCCGCGTTGCATGTTGCTCGAAACGGCTTGGCCGAGGTGACGCGGTTGGCGCGTTCGTCGGCGCGGAGCCTGGTGTGGGTCGATTCCACCCACACCTTTTACCCACCGGCTGCGGTGGCGATGGGGATTGCAGTCGAGCAGCTGCGTGTGTTACGACCCTTGCGCGAGGATGTAGTGTCGGCAGCGCTCGAGTGCATGCGATGTCCGGGCGTCGGGGTGGTGGTCGCGCTGATCCATCAGCCGTTGACCGGCGTTGACGTGCGCCGCTTTCAACTGGCAGCCGAGCGCGGCGGTGGGGTGGGACTGCTGCTGCGACCGTACGGTAAGGACACCCATTCCCATATCCACGCATCGGCGACGCGATGGCTTGTCGCGCCAGCGCCCGGTGAGCGCACGGTTCAACGCTGGCGCCTTCAATTGATTCATGGTCACGGAAGACAGATCGGCCAAACCATTCTGTTGGAGAAACACCGTGACACCGGTCAAGCAAATTTTGTGCATCTACCTGCCCCTTTGGTCCATCGTCCGCCAGTGTCGGCGGCATCCTGAATTGCGGACGCGCGCGGTCGCGATCGTTCAAACAACCAGGCAGCGGCAGGACGTTGCAGAGGCATCGCATCTGGCGCAAACGCAAGGCGTGCGGCGCGGCATGACGGCTGCCGACGCGCGAGCCCTCTGTCGTGACCTGGTCTGCATCGACGTCGATCCACAACGCGATCGTCGGGCGCTCGACGCACTGGGACTGTGGCTGACACGCTTCACGCCCGATGTGTCACGCGGTTGGGACGAATGCAGCGACCCGTCACCGGCGGCGTTGTTTCTGGACCTGACCGGTTGCGAACGCTACTTCGACGGCCTCGAACGGTTGGTGGGGCTGGTTAAACGATCGATGGACCAGTTCGGCATCCCCACGCGCATGGCCGTCGCGCCGACCGTGGGGGCGTCGTGGGCGCTGGCGGTCACGAACGACCGGGTCGCGCGGATCGTTGGCGCGCAATCGTTGGTCGCGTCCTTAAAGCCGTTACCGATCGCGGTGCTGCGGCTTGATGGGGAGGTGCTCGGCGATCTGCGCCATCTGGGTCTGGCGCACGTGGGTGAGGTGCTGGCTTTGCCGCGCGAACAGCTTCCCGCGCGGTTTGGTCCGTCGTTGATCAAACGGCTGGATCAATTGACCGGCGCACGCCCAGAACCGTTGACCAAACTGGCGTACGAGCGGCCAATCACCAACCAGATCGAGTTTGACGCACCGATCGAAGACCCTGAAGACATCCAGCGGATTTTCGAAAAGCTCCTGGATCAAGCGATATTTGAACTTACACGACGACATCGGCGTGTTCGACGGTTGCACATGATCCTTGAGCCCGACCGTGGCTGGGGCCGCGCAACGGTCCGCCGGGCGATCGTGCTTTCGCGCCCGCACCGCGACCGGGCGGTGCTGGTCAATCTGCTTTGGTGCGATGTCGAGCGCATCGATTGCGAACACGGGTTCGTCCGCTTCCACCTCAACGTCCCCTCGCACGAGCCGATGAACGATGCGCAGTCGCAGTTGTTCGAGTGGCAAAAGGCCGAAGACGAATTGGAATTACAGCGATTGTTCGAACGACTCAGCGCGCGACTGGGCGCAGAGGCCGTCATTCAACCGCAATTGGTCGAATCGTATCTCCCCGAACGCGCCTGGCAGCCCGCGATGGACAAAGCGCCTGGCCCTGTGAGCGCCACTGTTCTCCCAAGACCATCGCGCCCGTTGACGTTGTTTCCGATGCCGATCGAAATCCGCGTCGTTTGCGAACCCTCTGACGATCGCACCGGTCAGCCTCACCAGTTCGCATGGAATGGACAGGTCCATCGCGTGGCGCACGCGGTCGGTCCCGAACGCATTGCCAATGAATGGTGGCGAGGGCATCGACACACGCGTGATTACTACGACGTGGAAGATGAGGTCGGCTGTCGGTTCTGGTTGTTTCGCGTCATTCACGTGGGTAGTGAGGAAACGCTCGTAGCACGGTGGTTTTTGCATGGTCGGTTTGAGTAGAGATCGCGATGCCGGAAAACGAAAACATCAAGCTCTACACCGGCTCGGTGATGGACGTTCCCGCAGAGGTGGCGCCTTGCGATCACGATTACGCTGAACTGGACGTAACGACCAACTTCTCGTTCCTGCGCGGTGCGTCTCATCCGGATGAACTGGTCTACACCGCTGCCTGGCTGGGATACAGGGCGCTGGCGATCACCGACATCAATACACTCGCGGGCGTTGTGCGGGCGTACGAGGCTGCCAAGAAAGTGAATGGCTTCAAGCTGATCATCGGCGCGCGACTGGTGTTTAACGATGGGTCGCCTGACCTGCTTGTCTGGCCCACCGACCGAGATGCCTATTCTCGGTTGTCCCGCTTGCTCACCCTTGGTCGCCGGCGGGCGCCAAAGGGGGAGTGTTACATCGCGCTTTCCGATTTTCTCGAACACAGTGACGGAATGCTCGCTGCCATCGCGTCGGTAACACCGTGGGACGACGAATACGTCTGCAATCAACTACGCTCAGCCTTGGGCGATCGGTTGTCGCTTGCAATTAGTCTTAACTACGGCCCAGACGATGAAACCCTGCTCGATCAGGCGATGAACTTCGCGAGGCACACGTGCATTCCACTCGTGGCCACCAATCACGTTCACTATCACGACCACGGGCGACGTGCATTGCAGGACGTGCTGACCTGCGTGCGCCATGGTTGCTCGCTGCGCGATGCGGGATTCAAAATTTTTCCTAACGGGGAACGTTATCTCAAAACCCCGGGTCAGATGGCGAGATTATTCGTGCGATGTCCGCAGGCGATCGCGCGGGGGTTGGAGATCAAAGAGCAATGTCAGTTCAAGCTCAAGGATCTGAAGTATGAGTATCCCAGCGAGGTGGTGCCAGTGGGTCTATCGCCATCGGAACATCTTCGCAATCTGACTTACGCCGGCGCGGTAAAGCGATACCCGGATGGAATTCCGTTCCCCGTATGGGCATCGATCGAACGAGAATTGCACTACATCCACCACGCAAAATACGAATCCTATTTTTTGACGGTCCACGATCTGGTGCGTTACGCACGATCGAAAGGCATTCTCTGTCAAGGACGCGGTTCAGCAGCCAATTCGGCGGTGTGTTATTGCCTGGAAGTGACGGCCGTCGATCCCGCTGTATTCCAACTCGTATTCGAGCGGTTTGCCAGTAGCGCACGAAAAGAACCACCCGATATTGACATCGACTTTGAGCACGAAAGACGTGAAGAGGTGATTCAGTATGTCTACCAGAAATATGGTCGCAATCGTGCTGCCATGACGGCGTCCCTGATCACCTACCGTGGTCGCTCGGCTGTTCGCGATGTGGGAAAAACACTTGGATTCAGCGAAGACACGTTGAGCCAACTGGCCGGAAAACTCGATTGGTGGCATCGGGGCACGCTGACGGCGACTCAATTAGCTGAAGCTGAAATCGATTCGCAAGATCAGCGCATTCGTCATCTTTTGGCTCTAACGAGCGAGTTGCTCGGATTTCCTCGTCACCTCAGTCAACACGTCGGGGGAATGGTTATTTCGCAACAACCTTTGTGTGACATCGTGCCGATCGAAGCGGCTGCGATGGAAGGTCGAACTGTTATCCAATGGGACAAGGACGATCTGGATACGGTTGGATTGTTCAAAGTGGACATCCTGGCGCTTGGGATGCTCACATGTATTTCGAAATCGATGGAGTTGATGAATGCCTATGTCCCGGGGCCACCAATCGAGATGCACACGATTCCATCCGAAATACGTGAAGTGTATGACATGATCAGTGATGCCGACACGGTTGGCGTATTCCAAGTCGAAAGCAGGGCGCAGATGTCCATGTTGCCCCGATTACGGCCAGAAAAATTTTATGATTTGGTCATCGAGGTAGCGATCGTTCGTCCCGGGCCGATCCAG
>JBBRHE010000115.1:0-11676 GCA_038223165.1 Tepidisphaerales bacterium | reverse complement strand
GACGAACCACTGAGCAACTTGGACGCCAAACTGCGCCACGAGATGCGAAGTGAGATTCGGCGGATCTGTAAGACCGCCGGTTTCACGACGATCTACGTGACGCATGACCAGAAAGAGGCCCTGAGCGTCGCCGACCGCATCGCAGTATTGAAGGGTGGAAAACTCGTGCAGGTGGGGACGCCGGACGAGCTTTATCACCGGCCCAACAGCGCGTTCGTCGCGGACTTCATCGGGCAGACCAATCTGCTGACGGGCAAGGTGGTCGAACAGCACGACACGACGCTCACGATCGACACCGCCGCCGGCCGGGTGACCGCCGAGCGCACCGCCGCGACGCCTGCGAGTGGAAGCGTTACGGTCAGCATCCGCCCGGAACAGATGCGCATCGCCCGTAACGGTCAACCGGCCGGCGTAAATCGTATCACCGGTCAATCGATCGAAAACACCTTCCTCGGCGAGGCCAGTGAGCACGTCCTGCGGGTGGGTGATACGCAATTAAAGGTGATCGCCGCGCCACCGCTGTTTAATGTCACCGGGGACCTGACGGTCGAGTTTGACCCGAAGGACGTGGTGGTGGTGAAGGAGTCGTTATGAAATGGCAAGACTTATTCATAGAGACTCAAAAATCATGGTGGGTAAACCGGTGATCAAGGGGACGCGGCTGACCGTTCAATTCATCCTCGAACGGCTGGGACAGGTTTGGCTGAAGATCGAACCCGACGTGATGGGAAGCTTCATTATCGTTTCTCGAACCCACGCGCGCGTTCGGCCACTGCTTGGATGACCTTTTATGCGTCGTTATACCTCCCTCATCCTCTTCTTCGTCGTGCTCATCGCCCCGTTCGTGGTGCGGTCGATCGTCGCGCGGAAAGCGGAACCGGCCGCTGGCGCTGCGGATAGTGGGGGTAAACCGGCGCTGGACCTCGTGATCGTCACGCCGCACAACCAGGACATTCGCCGGGTGTTTGCTGAGGCGTTTTCGGATTGGCATCGCAAGCAGCATGGGGCGCCGGTCAACATCATCTACCTGACGCCCGGCGGGACGAACGACATCGTTCGGTTGATCAACGACAAGTACGACGCGCTGCGGAAAGACCGCAAGCGCGACAACCCGTTGCCGCCCGAATCGAGCGTTAACGCGGACATCGACATGACCTGGGGTGGTGGCGACATCCCCTTCGAGGTCGACCTGAAGCCCAACGGTGTGCTCAAGCCGATCAACATCCCGGTTGCGGCGTTCAAAGCGGCGTTTCCCAAGCCGGACATTGCCGGTGTGCCTCTCTACGAGCAGTTGCCCAAGGACAAGCCGGACGCAATGCCCCGCTGGGTCGGTATCGCGCTCAGTGGCTTCGGGTTGATCTACAGCCCACCGTTGTACGAAGCGCTGGGCTTGCCTGCCCCCACGCGTTGGGAAGATCTGGCCAATCCCAAGCTCGCTGGCCTCGTCGCCGGCACCGACCCGGTGCGCAGTGGATCGATCGCAGCGGCGTACATGACGGTCATTCAGCGGGCGATGGTCGACGCCGAAGAGGCGCTGTTCGAGCAACGTCCGGATCTGGCCAGCATGCCCAAGGCCGAGCGCGACAAAAACGCCGACTACAAGGCGGCTATCGGCAAGGGCTGGAAGACCGGGATGGGCACGCTGCAGATCATGGCGGCCAACGCGCGGTACTTCACCGACAGTGGCAGTCAACCCTGCAACGACGTCGGCAACGGTGAGGCGGCCGCAGGCGTGGCGATCGATTTCTTCGCACGTGTGAACGAGGAAACGCTCGGCAAAGACCGCATCGTCTACGTCGCGCCCAAGGCCGCCAGCGCGATCAACGCCGACCCCATCGCGATCCTGTACGGTGTGACGGGTGAACGCGAAGTGCTCGCCAACCGATTCATCGAATGGCTGCTCTCACCCGACGCTCAGAAACTCTGGGCACTAAAGGGCAAGCAGAGCCCGTATCTCGAGCGCAGCCTGCGCCGATTGCCGATCGTGCGGTCGGTGTACGCCGACCGCACCGGGTGGGCCGACGACCTCAACCCGTTTGAGGATGCCGGTGGTTTCAACACGCGGCAAGACTGGCAGCGGCTGCTCTTCAGCGACATGCGCCCCCTCTGGAGCGCCAGTTGGATCGACGCCCGGTCGGTGTTGAAAGAGTCGTACAAGACGATCTTGGCCGTGCCCGACGAGGCCATGCGCAATGCGCTCGTTGCGGAGTTGGCCGACGTGCCGATCACGATGGAGGAAGTCGTCGCGACGCGCGCCCGCCGGCGGGACATCGAAGCAGGAAAAGACGCATTTGAAAAGGACGCCCGAATCTGGAAGGCCCGCCAGCGCATCGAACTGGCCGACCGCTTCCGCAGGCACTACCGCGCCATCGCCGCCAAGGCCGAAAACGCCGCGATGGTGAGAGGTAATTGACGAGCGCTGTGACGTACCACGGGCGGCCCGCCCGTGTTTTTTGAATCTGAGTCAGACCAAAGCACGGGCGGGCCGCCCGTGGTACGACAGAGAAAGCGGCGAACGTTCCATGACCAGCGCCAACACCTCACCCTTGCTCCCCTCAATCACACCGCCACCGAAGTTTCGCTGGGGTTCGTTGCCGTGGGTGGGGCGCGCGACACCCTTCCATACGTTGCTGGCGTGCCTGCTGCTGGTGTTCTTCGCGGTCTTCCTCATCTGGCCGATCATCAACGTCGTCGCGACCGGGTTCAAGACCAAGGACGGCACGTTCACACTCGACTACTTACGGCTCATCATCGAGAACCCCGTCTACCGGCGCGGCTTGCTCAACTCGGTCATCATCGCGGTGTTGACGACGTCGCTCACGCTCGTCATCGCGTTGCCACTAGCCATTCTCAGCGTGCGCTTCGACTTCCCCGGGCGCGGCATCATGGGTGGGCTGGCGCTGGTGCCGATGATTCTGCCGCCATTCGTTGGCGCGGTCGGCATGCGGGTCGTGCTCGGGCGTCAGGGGCCGTTCACGCAGCTCGTTGAAACGCTTGGGTTCGGACCTTATCCACTCGGCATCGATTGGCTCGGCATGATGCGCATTTATGGCGTAGTCCTCGTCGAGGCGCTGGGGCTCTACCCGATCATGCTCCTGAACGTGCAGGCGGCGCTGGCGAACATCGACCCCGCGATGGAACAGGCCGCCGCCAACCTTGGCGCCAGCAAGTGGACCATTTTCCGCAAGGTAACCATCCCGCTCATCCGCCCCGGCCTGTTCGCCGGTTGCACGCTCGTGCTCATCTGGAGTTTTACTGAACTTGGCACGCCGCTCATGTTCCAGTTTTATGACGTGACGCCCGTTCAGGTCTTCAGCCAGATCACCGAACTGGACAACCCACTGCCTTACGCGCTGGTGGTGGTCATGCTCATCTGTTCGACCGCGTTGTACCTCATCGGCAAGGTCATTCTCGGGCGGTCGTTTGACGCTGCGACGACCAAAGCCAGCACACAGTTCACCCCGACCAAGCTGCGCGGGTGGAAGGCTGCGTTGGCGCTGGCGCCGTTCGTCTTCGTCTTCGGCCTGGCAGTGCTGCCGCACCTGAGCGTGGTGTTGACGAGCCTGAGTGCCACCGGCGCGTGGTACGAGTCGATCTTCCCGCGTGAGCTGACGAGCCATCACTTCGTCCAGGCCTTGGAAGACGAACTGGCGCTACCCAGCGTCTGGAACAGCATCCGCTACGCCGGCACCGCCACGCTGCTCGGTGTGGTGGTCGGCATGGCCGCCGCGGTGGTCATCGTGCGCAGCAAGGTGCCGTTCCGTGGGTTCATCGACACGCTGGCGATGCTGCCGCTGGCCGTGCCGGGGCTGGTGCTGGCGTTCGGGTATCTGTCGATCAGCAACTCGCTCAAGGGCTGGGCCTCGTGGCTGGACGTCCAGCGGAACCCGGTCGTGCTGCTCATCCTCGCCTACGCCGCCCGCCGCCTGCCCTACATCGTCCGCAGCGCCGCCGCCGGTTTGCAACAGACCCCACAGGATCTGGAACTTGCCGCCGCAAATTTAGGCGCGACGAAAGCGACCATCCTCCGCCGGATTATGGTTCCGCTCATCCTCGCCAACCTGCTCGCCGGCGCCCTCATGGCCTTCGCGTTCGCGATGCTCGAAGTCAGCGACTCGCTCATCCTCGCGCAGACGAGCACGTTCTACCCCATCACAAAGGCCATCTGGGAACTCTCCCAACGCCTCGGCGACGGCCTCTACATCGCCAGCGCCCTGGGCGTCTGGGCGATGGTGTTACTGACGCTGACCATCCTCAGCGCCAGCAGCCTGCTGGGCAAAAAGATGGGCGCGATCTTCAGGGTGTAGGCAGCAAGACGTTGCAGCGGATTTGCGTCCCTCAACGAGCGATGTCCCCTTGGATTGGCCCCTTCGATTCCCCCATTACCGCTCGATCACCCGCCGCCAACGTATAAAACGAAAATGACAAAGCTGGCGGAAAAAGCGACCAGACATAACACCGCGCCGACGATCAGCAAAGCACCCATTCGGCGCGCAGGAGAAGCCGTCCGCTTTTGGTCCGCTGCTTAGTCGAGTGGCTGCTGCTTCATAACGTCATTCCGATCAATGGCCGCGCTGGATCTCGAAGAGCCGGAGCGGAGAGAAACCCTTTTCCAATACGAAGGTGGTTTCTCGTCATCCTAAGGTATTCCGAAGGCTTGTCTGTCTATTAACTTGGGATAGAAGAGGTTCTTCGGAGTACCTTAGGATAACGATGTCATTGGTGCGGCGACTGATGGATCACTTTATGTAAAATCGACGCGGGCGAACACCATCGGTCGCCCGCGTCGTTGCGACGCGGCCTTCCCACAAGCCACGCCGCGCCCTTTGATTGTCTCGCGTTAGTTGAACTGCAATCGCCTGGGTGACATGTGCCTGCGGAAGCGGCGTTCCATCTCGTCGAAGTCGAAGCTCGCTTTCACCCACAGGTCGGTCGCGCCCAGTGACATCACGTGGTCGTGAAACTGCGCGTCGGTGATCGACGTGAACATGATGACCGGCAGATGCGCCGTCAGTGGGTCGCTGCGGATTTCGCGGAGGATTTGCGTGCCGTCCATGTCGGGCATCATTGCGTCGAGCAGGACGAGGTCGGGTTTGCTGATGCGCACCATGCCCAGCGCGGTCGCGCCGTCGCTGACGCACGCTGCGGAGTGCCCCGTTAAATGCATGAGGCGTAGCAGTGGAATGCATTGGTCTAAATGGTCGTCGACGATCAGAATCTTACCCATGGCGTGTGGCCCTCCTTGGCCGGTGTTCGAACGCGGAAGATAGTGTCGAACGGGAGCGATTCAATTCGAAAATGTTCGGATTGGCGCGGGCGCAGAATCGGCTCGCGATCCCAGCGCGGCAGCGAGGATCGCCGTGATTGCAAGGGAAGAATCGGAGCAAAACAGATTCGCTGACGCGCAGAATTGTTGATCGCGTGTGGACAACTGACGCGCGTAATGTGGATTACTTTTCCGGCCGCGTCGCATCTTCAGTCACGGCCGGTGCTTCGGTGAGCTTGGGCAACAAAAGAGGTGAATGGGGGGCGTATCCCCGGCACAAATTGAGCGAATCAGTGGGTGTGTATTGGGGGTGCTGTAGAAGACTGCGCAGCAATCGTTTGATGCCGCGCGTGGGGGAGCTGCGATGGCGCAGGCCGTCGATGTCGACCATGATGGGGTAGGGGCTACCGGGCGCATCGGTCTGGACGATCCAGTTGCTCGACTTGGCGTCGAAGTGCGCCCAGCCGAGCGCTTCAATCTTGCGCAACACGCGTCCCGTGCGATGGAAAAGTCGTTCACGGTCTTGTGCAGACAAGGAGTTGAGGTCGGCGGTTTCGAGCGTGTCACCCTTGACGCGCTCCAGGACGAGCAAGCCATCGACGACATATCCGAGTTTTCGACGTTCGATCATTAACAACGGTTGGGCCGTTGGCAGGTCGCTGTGCAGCGCTCGCCATGCCTTCATCCACGCACGGCGGGGTCGACTGCCGCGGCCGATCTCGTTGACGTAGCGATACCAGAACTTGCGCCGCGGGCGCTTGACGATGATCGGCAACGGCTTGCCGCCGATCACCAGCTCACCGGACAGCACGTCTCCACTGTCGCTGCGCTTCAGCACGGTCAGCGTGTCGGCGTTGATCTGTTTGAGCAGGCCGGGCCAGGCTCGGTCCCAATCCTTCTTCTCGAACTCCAACCGGCTGGCGATCGACCAGCGTTGCGGTGTGGCGCGTTTGACGTACGACCCGGTCCACACCCCGTCGGTGAACTTGCCAAAGTAGCGGTTTTCGCCCGTGGCCCGTTCGATCTGGTTGGCCCATAGTCGCCGGCTGACACGGTTGCCGGTGGGCAGCGCCCGACCGGGCGTCAGCGCGTACCAGCCGCGCAACAAGTCGGTCTTGTTCGCAAATGATGCTGCACTGTGGCCAAGCAACAGCACTTGGTCGAGCTTCAGACCACCGGTGCGTACCGCGTAGCCATCCATGAGGTACAGCTTGCCGTTGGCGAGGAAAAAGTTGCCCAGATGCAGGTCGTCGTGGCCCATTCCCGCCCGACCGAGTTGCTGCACGATCTGCCGGAGGTCGCGAGCGAGTGCCAGATGGTTCGGGATGGGCTTGCCCGCGAGCTGATGTTCCCGCAGGTATTGGTCAAGGGGAACGGAGGGCTCGATCGCCTCATAGATCACCGCGTCACCGAGCACGTTGTTGAGCTTGAAGCCCATCAGTGACGCGACAGCGCGAGGCGATGGGATCTGCGCCTTCTGCAACCGCTGCAAGCGTGTGAACTCCGCCATCGCGGGGCTGCCACGAAAGAGGCGTCGGCCCCAGTCGCGCCAACCGGTCTTCGGATAAAATTTAAGTAAGTAGGGGCGCCCAGCGTGCTCGAAGCGCCAGATCTGGCGGTAGCCGCGATCCTTTACGAGCGTGCCGGTCCGGGGAAGGTCGCGCAGCGATCGATCGAGGTCCGGAAGCACTGGAGTTTTTATAGTCGGGCCGACGCAATTTGTCTCATCCTTTTGACAGGCAACCGACCGGATTCTTTAAGTTCCACGTCAGATGGAGCACCCCGTTAGGCGGCGACGGGTTCATGAGGTATGTTTGTGTGTCTCGCGACGTTCACAACCGAAGGACCCGACCTCATGCGACTTGCGACCGCGATCGTAACGACCCTTCTTCTGCCCGCGATGGTCATGGCCCAGAACTTGTTCGACGGCAAGCCAACCGACAACGCGAAACTCGCCAAGGCCAGTGCGCCTGGCCCACAGGCCGCGCCCAACCCCCACGCGCGGGCGGCAGCGGCGATCAACGCGACGGCGTTCCAACTGCTGGCCGGTGGCACCGACCTCGGCACGAATGGCCTGATCGCACCGATCGGCTATCACCGCGCCGACGAGTTGGCCGGTGCATTGAAAAAGGGTGGAAAACAAAGCGACGCGATGTCGCTCGTCAACTATCTCACCAACAAAAACAACGACGATTCTCAGTCCTCCCGTCTCGATATTGCCAGCGTCATCTGGGCGCCTGGCGCATCTGACAACCGCACGATTACCCAGCGGGTCGAACAACAAACCGGCGCCGAGGTATCTTCCTTGGACCTCGCCAACCGCGCCCAGGCTGTGGATGACATCAACGCCTGGATTTCGTCCGGAACGGACGAAGCGATTAGAAAGCCGATCGACCGCTCGGCACTGGGTGGCGCGCCGGCATTTGTCATCGGGAACAGTGTCGACCTACGCAGTGCCTGGGCGTCCCCGTTCGACCCTGCGACGACGAAGGAGATGCCATTCACGTTGTCCGATGGCACTAAGACGGCGGCGATGATGATGTCGGTGGTCGCGAACTTCGGCTACCTGAAAACGGCCGATATCGAGCTCGCTTTGCTGCCATTAGGGTCCGACGCCGCTGATCCTGCCGCGCCGTCGTTGGCGTTGGCAATCCTGTTGCCACCGGTGGGTAGCGACGTCGCAAAACTGCGAGCCTCCTTGACCACCGACCGCTTTGCAGGGTGGATGAAGAGTACGAACGTCTCGACCGCGACGTTGGAGAAGTGGGAGAGCACCCGGCCCGAGTCCGAGCGCGAAGACATCCTTGAAAAATGGCTTGCCAAGTACCCAATGAAGGCCGTCACGCTTTCGATGCCACGATTCATGCTCCAAACGCCTAAACGCCCCGTGTCGGGCTGGCAATTTAATGCTGCCAGTGGGCCGGGCCTGTTCATTCAGGGCGCTGCGATTCGAGTCGACGAAGCGGGCATTAATCTCGAGCGCAATCGTCCGGCGTCGGGAGAACGGGCGTCCGTTGGCGCGATTGGTGAAGCTGTCACACTGACCGCCGACCGGCCGTTCCTTGCTGCGGTCGTCGATCGCACGTCGGGTGTTGTGATCCTGATCGGCCAGGTCGACAAACCGTAATGCATCGCTCGCCCATCGCGGGTAGAGTCCCCGGCGTGGCGCAATCCAAGGGTGACATTCAATCGATTCTTGCCAGTGCCGGTTCGCACCCGCGCCACCGGTTCGGGCAGAACTTCATGATCGACCAGAACCTCGTGCGGCTGATCGCCGACGCGGGGTTGATCGGTCCGACCGATCTCGTGATCGAAGTCGGCCCGGGCACGGGTACGCTGACTGACGAACTGCTGACCCGCGCTGGCAGTGTGGTGGCCGTCGAAATCGACCGCGATCTGGCCGCTGCCGCGCGGACGCGGTATGGCGACGTCGACAAGTTCAAGCTGATCGAAGGGGACGCTTTGGCGGGCAAGCACGCGATCAACAGCGAGTTGCTCGCAGAGATCGTCGCCGCCAAAGCTACCGGGAGCGCTGTGAGGCTGGTCGCCAACCTGCCGTACAACATTGCGTCGCCGCTGGTGATCGAGTTGTTGCTGGTGGGTGTTGATTCACTGACGTTCACGGTGCAAAAGGAAGTGGCAGACCGCTTGCGGGCCGGGGCGAACGATGAGGCATATGGCCCACTATCGGTCATGTCGCGCATGCTTGCGGATGTGGACGTGCTGCGAACTTTGCCACCCCAGGCGTTCTGGCCGGCACAGAAGATCGATTCGGCGCTCGTGCGCATGACGCTCAACAACCGGCTCGGCGAGCGTGCCACGCCGTTTGGCCGGTTCGTGCAAAAGGTATTCTCCGCCCGGCGAAAGACGCTGCGCAAGGCGCTGGCGAACGCAGGCCTGCCCGCCGACGAGTTGTTGTCGGAAATGGGAATCGACCCACAGAAACGGCCCGAGGAATTGTCGCCCGAGCAGTTTTCAGGCCTTTACGACGTCGCCGTCCGGCGCAACGCGATCGTCTCGGCGGGTGACGAGTAGTGCCGGCAGCATGAACCCGGTCGCCAGCAGCAGCAGGGTGCGACCGGAGTAGAGCACCATCGACTGCCCGTGCAATTTTCTGAACTCAGGCGACTTTGTTTCCCCCGCGAGTCGCAGCGCATCGATCTTCGGCGTCACAACCCCCGTCGTCAGCGCCGCTGCGCTCGCAGCCAGCGCCAGGCAGACGAACGCGATCGTCCCCAGCTTCGACGGCACCATCAACCGCAGCGCGACGATCCCGATTAGGGCGCCAGCGCCAACGCCCATCTCGTACAACCCAAACGCGCGAAAAACGGACGATGTTGCCTTGCCAGCGGTCGTGGAACCGGTCGAGACGTCGTTCACACGGGCGATTTCACCGGTCATGGGCGCCGCAGTTAACGCAACGATGTCCGGCCCGCGGAACTCCGCAAAGATCGCGCTCACGCCGATCAACACTGCGATGATCCCACCGAGCCACAAACCCCACGAGACGACCAGCAAGCTTGCAGCGATGTAACGCATGGCATGCATATTAAGAAATCCAACCCGTGCGGCAAAGTTCCGCGGATTGCGAAAGAATTGGTTCTCGCAAATCCCGATGAACGATTGTCATCCCGAAAGGAGCGGTAGCGACTTGAGGGATCTCGACCGGCAGATACCGCCCGTCTGATCGCGATCCCTCGGGTCGCTACCACTCCCCTCGGGATGACATACCTTAAAGCTTAGAATGCTCTACGATGCCACGTCTGCCAGCAGTCGACTGCGACTTCGCGACGGCGCTAGGGACAGATACAGGATAATTCCCGCGGAAAGCAGAACCGCCCAGCCGATGTCCGGGTAGGTCCCGCGGATGAACCGGTGAAGTTGGTTAGCCGCGTCGGGGCCGAACAGCCGGGGGAATTGGTCCTGCATCAGGTCACCGAACGCCCGCCGGCCGCGCTCGCCGTTACCGGCGGCGTGGTTGAGCATGACGTGCATCGTCATCAGCCAGGTGACGCAGGAGAGGAAGAGGATCAGCAATGCCGGCCCGAGGCCCGCGCCGATCGTGATCGCGCCGACACCCGCTGCGTAGAGCAGGTAGCGCTCGTGGATCTGTACGGGGAAGCAGAAGAACATCAACCATGGTGCGGTCAGCGCAATCAAAATACGCGGGTCGCGCCGCCGGGCTTGCAGGCCGATGCCGAGTGCCGACAGGGCGAGCGTTATTGCGTAGACGGTCGCGAGTACCTGTTTGATCGTGAACGTGATGCCGATCTTCGGGTAGCCCCAGATCCAGTCCGGCGGCACTTCCCACAGCTCGATGATCTGGTTCGGAGACCGCCAGTCGTATCGATTCTGTAAAATGCCTGGCAGGTTGCTGCTGACGCCCATCTGCATCACCGGCCAATGGAACGTCCCATACTTCCACCCGCAGATCCACCAGGCGCTGCTGCCGTTGAAGTAGACCATGGTCATGAGCGCCGCTGCTCCCAGCGCGCCAGCGGTCAGCAACAGGATGTGCCGCGGCCGGTGGATGAACGGGATGATCGCTGCGATCAGCAGCGTGAAGCCGAGGCCGATCCTCCAGTCGTGCCGATTCTGCTGGCCCAGCCAAGGCCAGAAAATCATTGCGACGACGACCAGTAAGGTGATGACGATCGCGGAGAGGTAGATGCGATGGGTGATCGGCACCAGACGGTTCGGTGTCGCATCGATTAGAACGGGCGGTTCACCGTCGGCGATCGGTTCGACTGTTAGTGGTTGCACCGATGACAGGCGCTTTCGCAGATAGCGAAGCACGATTGGCCCACCGATGGTGCAGACCACGATCAGCACCAGCCATACAACTGCAGAGCCGTCGACAATGCGATCTGGCAACGTCAATCGGCTGGTCTCCCACGGTCTGCCACGACCGTCGAACTGCACCTTGCGCATCGCTTCCATTGCGTCCGGCGGCACGTACGTCACCAGCCATGGTAGCGCGAGCAAGCCCAGGCCGAACACGAGCCCAACCGCCCACTTCAAGATTGCATCAAACCGCAGCAACACGAGCGGCCAGATGACGAAGACCGCAGCGACCGCGAGCTGCTGTCCCTTGAACATCGCGCCGACCGCGACCGCGACACCCGCGAGAAACCAGCAGTTGTAGCTGGCAGCGAGCACGGCCAGCAGGTACATCGGGATGATCCACATGTCCCACGTCGGCCAACCGTGCGCGCTGAGTAAGATGGCCGGGTTGAACCAGAGCATCAGCGCCGCCAACAGCCCGGCCAGCCAGCCGGTGAACGGTTTTGGGTCATCACTGGCCCGGCGAAGCCAGAGGCGCACGATAAAGAACGCGCAGATCGCTGCCACCGCTTCCATCGCGGTGTTGAAGAGCAGGACGGGCTTGTTGAATTCCCAGTCGGCCTGCC
>JBBRHE010000114.1:0-11743 GCA_038223165.1 Tepidisphaerales bacterium | reverse complement strand
CATCCCACTGATCGTGGGTGGGTTCTTCATCGCCAAGGGGTGGAACGTCTGGGTCGTCTGCATCCTGGCATGGCTGGGCATCATCGGTGGCGACTGCGTGCTCTACTACATGGGTCGCAAGTACGGCTTGAACATCACGCGCGTGCCACTGGTGGGCAAACATCTGACCGAGGCGCGCATCCTCAAGGCCCAGCAATTATTTGACCGCTACGGCATCTGGGTCGTCGCGGTGGGTCGACTGATGGCGGGCATCCGAGGCGCGATGGTCGTAGCGGCGGGGACGACGCGATTCAACTTCTTCAAGTTCGTCGTCGCCGACGGGCTGGCGGCGCTCGTCAGTGGCGGTTTGTTTGTCGCGCTGGGATATTACCTCGGCCGCAAGCTCGAGAGCGTCGACCAGATTCGTGCGACGATCAAGCCCTACGAGCATTGGGTGATCGTGGGGATCATCGTCGTCGTCGTGTTCGTCGTCGCGTACATCGTCTGGCGCCGCCGCAAACACAAGACGGTCGCGGAAGTGGCGGTCGAAAAGGTCATAAAAAAGGCCGCGGATCGTGACGCCCGGGCTGGCGCCGAGTGACGCGCCCAAGCGCTTTGCCCACCCGCCTTTGACGATCAGGCTAACGCGTCACGTCCCGCAGCGCATCCTCCAACAGCACCAGCATCGCATCACGGCTCGGGTCGGCCCGGGTGCTTTCCACTTCGTGCTCGGCCTGTAGCAGGGCAAGGCAGCGGACCATCAGACGGGGCGCGAAGTCGGACCGTGTCAGGTTGTTCCGATAAAGGTACTTCTCGACGATTCCGACCTTGTTCAGCGGATACCAGTCGTCCAGCCAGAATTTCGTGATGCCGATATGCGGGTCTTCAAAGCAGGCCCAAGCGAAATCGACGAACCCGGTGACCGATTTACCATCGGTGAGGAAGTTGCCCGGGTTGTAGTCACCGTTGCTGAAGACGAGCGGCAGTTCGGTCCGTTCAACCACTGGCTCGATCGCGGCCATCGACTTGGCAAACAGCGGGTGCTTTAACCACGCGCCTCCCTTGTCGCGCACGGCGTTCACTTCGTCAGCAAGGGTGTGACGTGGGATCAGTTTCCCGACGGGTTCCCTTTCAATCGCGTCGGACAAGCCCTGCACACGCTCGATCGCTTCGATCGTGCGTTTAACGACCACATCCAATCCACTCGGAGTTGCGTCCCAGCAGGTGCGAAGCAGATCGGTCCCATTCAGCAGTGAAAAGACAATTTTCGCCGGGCTGTCAGGATGTTCGGGGTCAATGGTCGGCCCGGCCAGCACAATGGGTACCGGCAAGCCAAGCCGATCCAGTACAGGGAGCAACTGCGATTCGAGATCACTGCCACCGGGCTTGTCGTCCTGGCGCAGCACAATGGTCTGTTCCTGACCGGTGGGGGATGCGACCGTCACGCGAAGTGGATAGCGTTTGTTGTGACCGGGAAACGAGGTTGACCCCACCAGGCGGCTGCCCTTTGGGAACGACGACAGGATCAAGGTCTGCTCAAACGGTGTCAGCGAGTCGCGCATCTTGGTAATTCTCCCACAAAGGACTTGAAGCAATAAGATTCTAGCCGAACGTCGCGATGTCCGCCCTGCATTGTAGGTTTGCATCGTGCGGTCGTATGATCGATTCACCTCATGCTGTCGGCAGCCGCCTACTCGTTTCGCCAGAAGTCGCGGTTGGCGATCTCACTTTCCTGGATCGCCGGCTATACGAACGTCGTCACGTTCCTCGTCTGCGGCGGGATCGTCGTCTCGCATACGACCGGCAACGTTACGCATTTCGCCGAGGCACTTGCCTACGGGCGGTGGTTGCCCACGTTCTACTTCCTGTTTGTCGTCACCTCGTTCTTCGCTGGCGCGGTCACGAGCGCGGTGATGACTGAAGTCGCCCGGCGGCGCGGTTTGGCGTCGAAGTACATATTGCCGATTGCGCTCGAAGCCGTGCTGCTCTGCGCGATGGCGATCTGGATCCGCCTGCAACCGTCGATCGACTGGAACGAAGCGGTTGCCGGATCGACAACGACCGGACTCTGGACTCTCTGCTGGCTGACGGGCCTCGGCTCGTTTGCGATGGGACTGCAGAACGCGACGATCACGCGCGTGTCTGGCGCGGTCGTTCGGACGACGCACTTGACCGGTGTCGTGACCGACCTGGGACTGGAGGGCGTTCAACTACTGCTCTGGTACCGAGACCGCACGCGCTCGAAACGCAGTCAGCGGGCGGGACGGGTGCTCCGTGTTTCGGTGCGACATCCGACCGTTCTGCGCGTACTCCTGTTGGCGAGCATCCTGGGATCGTTCATATTCGGAGCCATTGCCGGAACCTTGGCCTACCGCTGGGTGCCAGCACTTGCCTTGCTGGCACCTGTATCGTTCCTGCTGGCGATCATCCTGATCGATTGGCGTAAGCCAATTGCCGATGTGCGCGAACTTGACCCGACGACCGATTCTGAACTGCGAGCCGCGGGCATCGTCAAATCGTTGCTGCCGACGGAGCTTGGGATCTACCGGTTGTTTCACCGCCGCAATAACGCGATGCACCATGCTCCGGACTTCCAAAGTTGGGCAGACCGTCTGCCGGCACATTGGCGGGTCATCATTGTCGCGGTCAGCCCACTAACACATTTTGACGTAGACGAAGCGATGGGCCTGCGAGCAGCGATCGAACGCCTGAAGGTCGATGGCCGCCGGCTCGTGGTATGTGGTCTGACCCGACAGCATTACAAAGTGTTTGACGACGCCGGTGTAACCCAGGTGCTCCGGTCAGAAGACCTCTGCCCCGACCTGGAGTTTGCGATCGCACGGGGCATCGACTTGCTCGAATCGTCGGCACACGTTGCCCGGCTTCGCACTTAGAAGAGATTTAAACGTAAGTTTACCCTGGTCAGTACGAACAGTGTTTGATGCACCGATCGGGTTTAGATATGCTGGACGACCCCCAATGGCGAGAGAACGACTTCGAATTGTGACAATCGTCTGCACCCTCTGGGGCTCGTCGCTTGCGACGGGTGCCTGGGCTAAGGAATCCGTAGACGACCTGTTGAACCACGCGAACGATCAGCTGGCGATGTTTAACTGGGACAATGCCTATCGTCTGTACGGCGATACGCTGGCAGCGGCAGAGAAGGAATCGCCCGGTCCATGGTCGGCCAAGGCTCAGCAAGCAGCCTTTGGCAAAGCCGTGGCCACCAGTCAGGCGTCCCCATCCAGCGCCGAAAGGATCGACGAAGCCACGAGCCTGTTCAACCGCCTGGCCGATGCCCAGTTAAAGTCACCGTTTGCCGCGCGATCGATGATGAACCTTGGCCGCCTCGCTGAGCTCAGCGATTTCATGGACGACCGCGTCGACATCGAATCGGCCCGCAAGCGTTACGCGGAGGTCGTCGAGCGGTTTCCCAGCGAGCCGATCGCGGCGGAAGCCACTTATCGCATCGCTGGAACATATGTGCAGTCCTTCAAGCCCGAAGATCTGAATCGCGGCGCAGAGATCTGCCAGGCGTGGATCACGGCTCATCCGAAGGACCCGTTGAACTCTGCGATGTGGCAATACGCAGGGGATGCCTATTTCTTCCTGAAGGAATATCGCCGCTCGCTTGATGCTTACATGGAATCGGACAAGCTCGGTTGGACCGACGAAGGCAACCAAGGCCCAATCTACTGGCGGATGGCGGTCATCGCCGACCGCGAGTTGAAGGACACGGCCGCTGCGGGCAAGTTTTACACGAAGATCATCGTTGAGACGCCGTACAGTGGTAAAGCGTACGAGTCGCAACTGGCCCTTAAACGGCTAGGCATGCCCGTCCCGGAGATCCAAATTTTCAAGGTACCGACGGCCCAGCCGACGACCGCACCGGTCGCTGCGGTCTCGGCAGAAGGGGTTCGCTGATGTCGATTGCAGCCCATGAAGCGGCACCTACAGGTCTTCGCAAGTACATTAACGCGACCACAATCGGTTGCGCCGTTCTCTTCGTCGCGGTCGCAGCGAGTTTTGCACAGATGCTCTACGCCGAGCGTCAGGCTTCTCCTGCCGGCAAGAAGGTGATCCGCATCTCGCATTGGCAGCTCGAAGCTGGCTATCGCGACTCACTCGACTGGGCGATCGCCGAGTATGCGAAGGTTCGGCCGGACGTTCATATTGAGCAGATGGGCATCACCGAGCGCGTGTATGGCCAATGGCTCAACTGCCAGTTGATTGCCAACGCGGCACCTGACCTGGCCGAGATGGGTGGCACGAAGCTCGTCACCGACGACAGTTATACGCTTCGCTACTTTCAGCCGATGGGTGAGATCGTCTCGTCACATCCCAATCCCTACAACGCCGGTACCATCCTTGAAGGCGTGCCGTGGAAAGAGACTTTCATCGACGGCATGCGTGGTGCCTATCGCCCGCAATTGCTCGAGTATTACAGCGTTCCCACGACGATGTATACGACGCGCATCTACGCCAATCTCGACCTGCTGAAAGAAGCCACCGGTTCCGACGAACTGCCCAAGACCTTTGGTGAATATCTCAAGGCCTGCGAGCAGCTCAAGTCGCTCGGAGAGCGCACGGGTCGCAAGATCATTCCCGCTGCCAGTTGCTATCGCATGGACGACTGGATGGTGTTGGCCAAATACCGCACTGGTTTCACGTCGTCGATGGAGGCCGACCTGGACACCGATCTCGACGGTGTCATTACACCGCTAGAGACCTACGCAGGCTTCCTGCGAGGGAAGTTTTCGTTCGAGACGCCCTCGTTGGTCGCCTATTACGAATCAATGGTTGCCATGGCCGAGACGCTCGGTCGAGGTTTTCCCGCGATCGATCGTCAGCAGGCGCAGTTCATGTTCAACCAGGGCCAGTCGGCCTTTCTGGTCACCGGATCATGGGACGCCGCCGGCATGAAGCGCACGTTCGACAAGCGTGGCTGGCGCTTGGCGGTTTTTGATAACCCCATGCCCGGCCCGGGTGAAAAGTGGGGCGAGTACTTCACCGGCGCGAGCAACGAAGCGGGTGTTGGTGGGGGTGGCAACTACGGTGTTTACAAGTTATCAAAGAATAAGGATATCGCGATTGACTTCCTTCAGTTCCTTACGAGCTTGAAGATCAATGAAGAGTTCAACGCCAAAGCGCTCTGGCTGCCGATCACCATTGGAGCCGACGTTCCCGAGCTCATGAAGCCCTTCATGCCCCGGACGACCGGCTACACTGCCAAGATCGACCTGAAGATCGGATCGGAAGTCGCCAGCGCGCTTACGGGCGCGGAGACGAAGTTATTTAACAAAGAGATGTCGTACGACGAAATGGCAAAAACCGTCGAGGCCAAGATTCGCAATCCGAATGTGGGTGGCGATTTTGCCGCATCCATCGAATATGACCGGGCCAAGACCGAGTCGCGCAGCCAGGAACGCGTACTGGGCATGATGTCGGCGATGGCGATGCTTCGCCCGCAGGCAGACACCGCTGAGGACCAGTTGAAGTATCGAAAAGCCCTGATGCAACATGTGCGCAAGAACAATGCCCAGGAAATTCGCTGGCGCTTTGAAACGTTGCGCAATAAACCGATCCCGCCGATGTAACGACCCACGGTGACCATCAACCTGACGCCCTGACCCGTTCCTCTGTTTCAGCCGACGATCTGCATGACAACAGCCACCACTTCCATCGCCGCCACCAACGCAGCGACCGGCATCCTCGCCCGCAAGAGCCCGCATATGCGAGGTCGACGCGCGTCCAAGTGGCTTCACAAGTCGCGCCTTTACACCATCCTGCTGCTGCTCATGTTCCCCACCCTGGCGAGCATGCTGGTCTTTACCTACTACCCGCAGTGGGAAACGATCAAGTATTCGCTGTACAAGTGGGACGGGCAGGACGTTCGCGACTTCATCGGGTTCGCCAACTTCGAAAAAGCGTTCTTCAAAGACAGCCTGTTCTGGCCGACATTTCAACTGGTTGGCATTCTGCTGGTCGCCAACCTGTTCAAAATGCTGCCCAGTATCGCGGCAGCCGTCGTGCTGCATCGACTGAAGAGTGACCGCTGGCAATACATCTACCGCGTGCTGTTCGTCATCCCGATGATTATTCCGGGACTGGTCACGCTGCTGATTTGGAAGCAGTTTTTCGACTCGACGACGGGCGTGCTCAATGTCTTCCTGAACGCCACCGGCTTGATGGGCGTCCTGCAGTGGTTGGACGTGGCCATGCCAAAGTTGGCGGGTGGATTGGCCCCTGCGGTCAACGCCACGAGCGCGGCATTCGGCAGTGTGTGGGGCATGGTGCTGGTGGGGGCGATGGTCCTCTCGGTCCCCAAAAAGCTTTTATCGTTGACGAAGATCTGGGAGTGGTGGGCGATTCTGGTTGTGGCCGGCATCGCGATCTGGTGGCCTGCAGCGACCGACGTCGTCGCCGCCGCCGCGGGGGGTGACATCGTCGCCGACCCGTCCACCTCGGCGAGTTTGCCTGCGTGGCTGGTCGCGTCGATCTGTACCGGCGTTGCGGTCATCTTTGCCATGTCCGTCAGCCGATTGCGCTCCGTCTCCAACTGGGTGGGTGGCGCGATGATCGTTTGGGCGATGGGGCTGGTCTTCTTCGGAATGACCTGGACGGCTCCGACCAATTCCTTCGCCAACAGCAGCCCCGCGTGGCTCGGTGAGAGCAAACTCATCATTCCGTCTCTGATCTTCTGGGGCTTCCCCTGGGTCGGCACGGTCGGTGTGCTTTTATATTTAGCCGGCCTGCAGAACATCAGCGCCGACGTCTACGAAGCCGCCGAGATTGACGGCCTGGGCAGCATCGGCAAGTTCTGGTCGATCGAACTGCCGCTCATCCTCACGCAGGTCCGCATCAACCTCATCTTCATGACGATCGGCACACTGACCGACTACGGGTTGATCTTCCTGCTGCTCGGCCCACAGGGTGGCCCGGGCAATGTCGGCATGGTCCCCGGCTTGTACATGTACAAGACCGCGTTCGTCGACGGTCAGTTCGGCTACGCCTGCGCCCTCGGCATCGTGCTGGCGGCCATCATCCTGGTCATTACCGTGATGTATCAGAAGTACGTGAAGGTCGATAAGTAAGGAGTTTAGGCAGCGGGCAGTAGGCGGTAGGCACAGAAACATTTCTGCCTACCGCCTACGGCCCACTGCCTACTGCAATCAATGGCACAACGCCCCAGCGTCATCAAAGAGTCGACCAAGCACGCGATCATCGGGTTCGTTGTGTTCATGGCGTTCCTGCCGTTCTACCTGATGGTCGTCATCAGCTTTAAGGACAACGACCAGTTCGTCGAACGCCCCTTCACGTTCGACCCCATCAGCACCTGGAAATGGGAAAACTGGTCCAAAGGCTGGGAGACCGTCAACACCGCGATCGCCAACTCCATCATCACCAGTGGCGGGGCGGTCGCCATCTGCCTGCTCATGGCGCTGCTGACCAGCTACGTGCTGGCGCGCTACCGCTTCCCCGGTCGCGAGGTCGTCTATTACCTGCTCATCGCAACCATGTTCCTGCCCGGCACGGCGGCGACACTGGTCACGCTCTTTACGCTCATCAAAGACCTGAACCTCATCAACAGCCTCTGGACGCTCGTCATCGTCGGGGCCGTGGGTGGACAGGTCGTCTGCGTCTTCATTCTTAGACAGTTCATCGAAGACATCCCCAAAGAGCTGTTCGAGTCCGCCGAGATCGACGGTGCCGGCCACCTGCAACAGATCCGCAACATCGTCCTGCCCCTGTCGGGCAGCGTCATGGGCACACTGGCGATCATGCAGTTCATCGGCAACTGGAACAACCTCATGCTGCCCCTGATCGCCCTGCGCGACGCACACAAGCTGACCATCCCCGTCTCCCTCATGCGCCTCGAAGGTGAATACGTCAAGCAATGGGGCGAACTGATGGCCGGCTACGCCATCGCGAGCATCCCGCTGATCGTCCTGTTCCTCTTCACGATGCGATTGTTCGTCAAGGGCTTGGCCGCGGGTGCCGTGAAGGGATAACGTGAGGCCGATCAACGGACGCGGCGGCGCAGGCGCGTCGCCTTTCGCAAGTACAGTATACCGCCGCCGCGGCGTGGTTGGGAAAGCTTTCTGCGCGTTTGAGAAAGCTTTCCGCGCGGTTGAGAAAGCTTTCCGCGCGGCGGGGCTAGCCGCCGAGGTAGGCGCGTTTCACTTCGTCGTCGTTGAGCAGTGTGGCGGCGCGGTCGGCGCGGATGACCTGGCCGCTTTGCAGAACGTAGGCGCGGTTCGCGATCGACAGGGCCATGTTGGCGTTCTGCTCGACGAGGAAGACGGTCACGCCGCTCGCGTTAATCTCGCGGATGATCTCGAAGATGCGGCGGACGATCAGTGGGGCCAGCCCCAGGCTCGGTTCATCCAGCAGCAGCAGTTTTGGCCTTGCCATCAGCGCGCGGGCGATGGCGAGCATCTGTTGTTCACCCCCGCTGAGTGTGCCGGATTTCTGATCGCGGCGTTCGTGCAAAATCGGGAACCGCTCGTAGGCATGGTCGATGTCGCGAGCGATCTCGGGTTTGTCGCGCCGCTGATAGGCGCCGAGCATGAGGTTTTCGCGCACACTCAGGTTTGGGAAGACCTGCCGACCTTCCGGCACGTGGATGATGCCCTGGCGGACGATTCGCTCGGGACGCTGGCGATGGAGTTCAACGGGGGCGCTCGACTGACTATCCCCTCGCCACGTGATCGTCCCGTGCAGCGGTCGCAGCAGCCCGCTGATCGTTCGCAACAGCGTCGTCTTGCCCGCGCCGTTGGAGCCAATGAGCGTGACGATCTCACCGGAGTTCACGTCGAGCGACACACCATGCAGCGCGCGGATCGCGCCGTAGGAAACGTCAAGCTCGCGCACCTGAAGCAGCGTGCCACCTGGGTCGGGCGACCCGTAAGGCGCTTCAATTCCGATCGTGGTTGGCGTCGTCACGTCACCACCTCGCCCAGATACGCTTCGATGACCTTCGGATGAGCCCGCACCTCGGCCGGTGTACCGACGGCGATCGTCTCGCCGTGGTCGAGCACCACGATGCGCTCGCAGATGGACATGACGAGCTTCATGTCGTGTTCAATCAGCCAGATGCCAACCTCAAACTCGTCCCGCACCTGGCGGATCAGGCTCGTCAGCTCGCGCTTCTCGCTGGGGTTCATGCCGGCGGCCGGTTCATCGAGAAGGAGGATCTTCGGACCCGTCGCCAGCGCGCGGGCAATCTCGAGTCGCCGCTGGTCCCCGTAAGGCAGATTGCGGGCAAGCAACGAGTGTTTGCCTGCCAGTCCGAGTGTTTCCAGCAACGTGAGTCCGCGTTGGCGCATCGAGTCCTGTTCCCTGCGAAAGCGTGGGCTGCGCACGAGGGTGCCGAGCAGGCCGTGCTCGGCCGATCGGTTGTAGCCGACGATGACGTTGTCCAAGACCGTCATCTGGCTGAACAGACGGATGTTCTGGAACGTGCGCGCCAGCCCCGCGTGGTTGATCTGCACCGGCGACGCGCCCGCGATACGCTTGCCCGCGAGCATGATCTGGCCGCTCGTGGGTGCATACACACCCGTGACCACATTGAACGCCGTCGTCTTCCCCGCGCCGTTGGGCCCGATCAGTCCGACCAGTTCCCCACGATCGATCGACAGGGAAAAATCCGTCAGCGCCCGCAGACCACCGAATTGGACGGAGATGTTGGAAACATCGAGCAGTGCCATGCGCTAGTTCGTCGGCTCCTTAGGGACAGGCAGCGGGTGTTGCTCAAGCAAGGCTACAACGCCGAGGATCAGCGCGACTTGTCCACAGACCAGCGCTGCCAGATAGCCCGAGTCCACATGCGGCAACACGATCGCCGCGACGCTAGTGGCTGCGGTCACCAGATAGATGCACAGCACTGCGGTTCGTCGACTCATGCCGCGCGCGACCAGGCGATGGGAGAAATGGTTCGTGTCACCCACGAACGGGCTCTTACCATTTCGAATCCGAATGATGCTGACGACCACGAGGTCATACAACGGCAGCGCCAACACGAGCAGCGGCGCGACGACCGCGTACCACCCCGCGCCAAAATCAGCGCCGGGCGGAAGAAACGTCGTTCGCACCGTCAACACGCCCAGCAGAAAGCCCACGACCAGTGAGCCCGCATCACCCATGAAAATCGTCGCCGGCGGGAAGTTGAAGCAGAGAAAGCCCAACAACGCCCCGAGCAACAGCGCCAGCGCCGCCGCGACAAACCATTGCCCGATGGAGATCGCAGCGACGAGAAACGCCGTCGTGCAGACCGCCGCCACACCCGCCGAGAGGCCGTCCATGTTGTCGAGAAAGTTGAACGCGTTGGTGATCGCGGTGATCCAGAGGACTGTCACGACGATGGAGGCAATCGTCCCCAACGTTGTCAGAATCCGCAGGTCAGCGAACGACGCAACGAGCGCGGTCGTCACACTGAATTGGATGATTAGCTTCGAGTACGGCCCGAGCGCCTTCTTGTCATCCCGCAAACCCATGAGATGCAGGACCAGCGCGCCAGCAAGGATACTGCCGATCAACGGTGCCTGTTCCTTCGCACCCGACAGGTAGGCGTTATACGTGGGCACGTCGAGCGTAGTCGGCCCTGCGATGGATGCGTCTGCCCGTGGCTTTGCCAGCAAGACGATCACAATGCCCGCCGCCACCGGCCAAGCGAAGCCGAGGAAGATACCCACGCCGCCACCGAGCGGCTTGGGGTTGTGATGAATCTTGCGGTGGCCGGGCTTGTCTACAAACCCCAGCCTGGGCGCGATTCGCTTCATCGCCAAGGTGACGATCCACGAAAGGGTGAACGCAAGCACAAGTAGGCCGAGCAGCAGAAGGGTCATGTGACCGCGCGAAGATACCGAACGACGGCACGGAGGGGAAGCACCGCGCATCTCCAACCGCCATTCAGGGGGTTATTGAGCAAGGGGGGGCCGGTTGCGCGTGATGGGGTGGTAAATCGCTAACAGGTGGTCCAGATGCGTCTCGTAGGCCAATCGCGGTCGAAGCGTCAGACAGGCGTGGTGCATCGCGTGGCGGACGTCGTTGTCGGTCATCGACCGCAGTGCGTTGGCCAGCGCCGCGACGTCCAGCGGATCGGGAAGGATGACACCGTGTTCGCCTTGCGTCATCACCTCGGTCGCACCGTTGAACGTGGTGCTGATGA
This sequence comes from Tepidisphaerales bacterium, assembly GCA_038223165.1. GTDB lineage: Bacteria > Planctomycetota > Phycisphaerae > Tepidisphaerales > Tepidisphaeraceae > DASYHQ01. Next base: position 594 of record JBBRHE010000114.1, on the reverse strand, counting down.
CCGGCACGCCCATCGCCAGGGCTTCCAGGACGACCAGGCTGCACGGGTCGTGCTTGGTCGGCAGAACAAAGAGGTCCGCTGCCTGATAATAGTCATAGGGCTTCCCGGTCGGCCCCGCAAACGTCACGCGGGCTTGCACAGCCAACCGTTCTGCGAGTCGGCGGTAGGGCGCGGTCGACTCCTTTCCCACGACGACCAACCACAACCGCGCATCGTTCACCAGCGACAACGCCTCGATCGCCTGCCGTAGGCCTTTGCGTTCAAAGTCCTGCGCAATCATCAGCGCCACGACGGCGTCGTTCGCAATCGACAGCTCCTGCCGGATCGCCATGCCCGCCTCGGGGTGCTGGGTCGGGTCAAATTTATCCAAGTCGACCGCATTGAACAGCGTGGCCGTCTGTGCGGTCGGGTAAAACTCGCGCAGGTTCCGTTCCACGTAGTTGGACAGTGTGATGACCGTCGGAGCATTCGGCCCATCGATCAGCGCCCGCTCGACGTCCGCCATTGCGCGCCGGCGCGGGTTGAAGATGGCGTTGGCTTTCCTCGCGCCACTGGCCGCGATACCGGCGTGGGGGTGGTACACATCGCATTGTC
>JBBRHE010000113.1:0-11746 GCA_038223165.1 Tepidisphaerales bacterium | reverse complement strand
ACGCCTTTGTTGACCGCGTCGCTTTGCCCCTTGTCCTTCTCGACGATCGCCGTCACCTGACCCCCGTACTTGCGCAGCACGTCGCCGGTTTCGTCCTTGGAACAGGCATCGAGGATGAGATACTCGAGGTCCGGGTAGTCCTGCTCGAGCACGCTGACGATCGTCTTTTCGATGTACGGACCCTGGTTGTAAGACGGTGTGACGACGGTGATCCTGGGCAGCGATTCAGACATTGGAACAGGCCACTCTACTCCAACCGAACGAGCGGATGTAGGGGGCACGCCAGTGGTCCCCTCCCGTTCGTTGACCAACCCTTGTGACACTCGAGCACAAAAAAAGTTTTGGGCTCCTCGTTTCCTCCTGTTCGCCACGCAAACCTTGGCCGGGCCGGCGCTTGGCCGTCGATGGGGGTCGGGCGACCCTTCGCCAAACCGACATACAACCGACATACAACCGACATAGAAACGACATGAAACGACATGATACGACACAGCCGGGCTCCGAACCTACGGGCATCGGTCCGATCGACCTATTCACTTGTCAAAGAGCATCGCGAACGGTTCGCATCGTCCGCGCACAACAGCTTCCTACCCTTGCGATGCCGGTGCGCGCCAGATCGCTGTTTTGCGAATTGATAGGGAGGAACACCGTGTATTCTCAAAGGAAATGGGACGGTCGGAATTGCGGAATGCGGATTCCACCGGTGCGCGCCCGAGGCGCGTTTGGCGCACATTGTCAGTTGCGCTCCGGGAACGCTACCCACGTCGCTGCGCGACGAGCATCAGTGAGCTTCCTGCGGGGAAGTTGGCGAAGCGTAGCCAGGGTTTTTCGGCGCGGAAGATTGTCAGCAGGGCCCTGTCCACACGTGGCGAGCCGAACTTAAAATCGTGACCGGACTCGGAACCGCGAAGTTGCTTCCAGCGTCGAACGGTCCACACCGCCGGCAACAGCAGTGATGAAAAATACGTCGATCGCAGCACCTTCCACTGGTCGATCTGGAACAACGGGGTCAGTGTCTTGCGCGTATATCGGCGGTAGTGGTGGTTGACAACATCGTGCGGGCTCCAGAGGCTCATCAGTGCGGGCACGGTCACGAGCACAATCCCACCGGGCTTGAGGGCCTCGTACACTGCGTTGATCGCAGGCGCTTCGTGCTCCACATGTTCGACGACGTCGCAGAGCGTGATGAGGTCGAACTGCCCGAACTCCGAAAAATCCCAGCCACGCTGGACGGGGTGGACGTCGAGTCCCTTGGCGCGCGCGTCGGTCACGTTGGCAGGGTCGAGGTCGACGCCCATCTTCCGTTCGATCCGCGTCTCGGCCGCCAGCAGTACACCACTACCGCACCCCACGTCGAGCCAGCGCGGGTTGTTGGGTGGGGCGTAACGGTGCAGAGCCTGAAGGATGATTTCCCGCCGCGCGACGAACCACCAGTGGCGCTGTTCGAAGGCTTCGTATTCGTCGCGGTAGGTGGGGTCCATGACGACGCAGAGGAATAAGTTGCCAGTTGCCAGTTGCCAGTTGCCAGTGAAAAAGACGCGCATTTCACTGGCAACTGGCAACTGGCAACTGGCAACTCATTCGTTCCCCTCCTTCCCCTTCTTCAAGCTCACCACGTACAACGGCCGTCCCTTGCTCGCTTCGAAGATGCGGCCGACGTATTCACCCAGCATGCCGTTGCTGATGAGGATGGCACCACCAATGAAGCACGACACCACGACCTGCGACGTCCAGCCGGGCACGATGAACTGTCCCGACAGTTTCGCAGCCAACGCGTAAATCGCCACACCGACACCCGCGAGCGCTACGAGCACACCCAGCGCCAAACTGATGCGCAATGGCAGGGGGCTGAACGAGATTGCGCCTGTCCAGGCGAGCTTTGCTAAACTCTTCAACGGGTACTTACTGTCCCCCGCGGCGCGCGGGGGGCGGGAGTATTCGACGAACGTCGCGGGGAAGCCCAGCCACGCGACCATACCGCGCACGAAGCGGTGCGTTTCGCGCATTTGCTTCAGCACGTCCAGTGTCCGCCGGGAGACCAGCCGGAAGTCACCCGTGTCGGTCGGCAGGTCCTTATAGATAAAGGCCCGCATAAACCGGTAAAACGCCCAGCCCGCGATTTTCTTCGTAACCGGTTCCCCTTCGCGGCGCAGGCGTTTGCCGTAGACGATGTCGTAACCCTGTTCGTAGCGATCGACCATCGCGGGGATGACGCTGGGTGGATCCTGAAGGTCGGCATCGATCACGACCACCGCGTCACCCGTCGCGGCGTCGAGCCCTGCGGTGATGGCGGCCTGGTGACCGAAGTTGCGCGCCAGCCCGATGACGACGACCCGGCCGTCCTCGTTGGCCCAGGCGAGCAAGGCGTCGATCGTCCGATCGGTGCTGCCATCGTTTACCAGCACCAACTCGATCGCGTATGGTTGCGCGCTGGCCCAGGCGGTTAACTGCTCGCGCAGAATGGGGACCACGGCCTGCTCGTTGTAGACCGGAACCACGACCGACAACAACCGTGGCGCGGGACGGGCAATGAGTGGATGATAAGTCGGTGATTGCCCCATGGCGGGTAGCCATCTCATCCGCACGACCGGCTGGAATCAAGTTGGCGGTGAGTTGATTGCCCAAACCTTGCGTCGCATCGCGTGTTCGCCGTGGTGATGAGCGCCCGGTCAATCGCAGTGTGCCGCGTCCACCGGGTCGAGGTGATGATGACAACCAGCGGGCCCGAGCCGATTGATCGCGGCGCCTGTCGCCGGTCATGCCGTGGGAGGCTATGATTCCTTGAGTCGTTCGACGAGGATCTCAACCGCGCATCGCACGCAAGGAATCAAACTATGTCGCTCAAATCGCTTATCGCCAGTGGAACGAAACTGTGGCTCGATAGTGTTGACCCCGATCTGGTCGCCAAGAATCGCGCTGCGGGCGCTACGGGCGCGACGAGCAACCCGATCATCATTTCCGACATCCTGAAAACGGGCGCGCACGACGACAAGCTCGCCAAGCTGCTCAAGCAGGGCTCGGACGACGAGACGATCGCCTGGGCGATGACCGACGGCCTGGTGAACGACGCGCAGCATGTGTTCGCGCCCGTCTGGGCCGAAACCAAGGGCAACGACGGTTACGTCAGCTTCGAACTGGACCCATTGCTGGAAGACGTTGAGAAACCGGTGCCACTGGAAGAGAAAAAGCGTCGCTACATCGAATTGGGCAAGAAGTGGTCCGCCGGTCACACCAATCGCATGATCAAAGTCCCCGCGACCGAAGGTGGCTTGGCAGCGCTCGAAGAGCTGGCCGCTGCGGGCATCACGCTGAACGTCACGCTGATCTTTTCCGAACGCCAGTACAAGATCGCCCGCGACAATGTCTGGCGCGGCGCCCAGCGGCGCAAGGACGGGCTCGAAAAATTCAAGAGCGTCTACAGCATCTTCGTCTCGCGCGTGGATGTGTACACGGAGAAGGCCGTGCCCGACCTGTCGTCTGACGCGCAGGGCATGGTCGGCATCGTCAACGTAAAACGGCTGTGGAAGTTGAACGAGGATTTCTGGGCCGACAAGAAGCTGCCACTGCAACAGGAAATTATTTTCGCCAGCACCGGCACGAAAAAGCCGACCGACCCGGCCGACAAGTACGTCGCCGCGCTTGCAGGCAGTGATATTCAGACCAACCCACCGGGCACGAACGACGCTATCGATAAACTTGGGAAGATGTACACGAAGCAGGTCAACCAACTCCCACCGAAGCCGATTCTCGACGACATCGATAAGAAGGTCGACATCGCGAAAATGGAAAAGACGTTGATGGACGAGGGCACGAAGAAATTCGCCGACCCGCACAAGGTGCTGCTCAAGCTGATCGCCGACAAGCGCAAGGAACTAGCGCCAGCGAAGTAGGTCGATGGTTCTACCGTGGCATGGGCATCCTGCCCATGGTGTCTGTACTCGAACACGTCGGATGGTACGCCGTCCGAAGAAGCAATCGCGCCAGCGAAGTAATGATAAACGGTTTTGATCGCGAACAAGATTTGATGGCATATTAGAGCAGATCGCTTGCGCTCGTTAGCTCGGACCGAGTCCGGCCCGACACGACGGAGTACCGTCGCTCCACGGGCGGGACGCCCGTGCCACGGAAAGGGGGACGAAGAGCACCCGTGTCGGAATCCTCCCAATACGATTCCATCCCACCCACCGCGACCTGCTGGGCGTGCGGGTATCCGCTGCGCGGGTTGTCGATGAGCCGCAATTGTCCCGAGTGCGGTCGGGCGTTTGATCTGGCTGCCCCGCGCACGATGAACCTCGGTAAGGTCATGCCACTGCGGTTGAAGTGGATCATGGAACCGATGGGGAGGCGGGTGCTTGTAGTCGGTGTTGCGGCGTCGCTGGCGGCAATTTACGGACTGCTGGTCCCGATCAGCGCGGAGATGATCAACGTCGGCGTTTACGTCTGGATGTTGATCGGGTGCACATGGGCCGCGCGGCAGCGTGTCCGCCGTTGGGTCGTGCGACGGTATCAGCAACCACCCGAGACGACGCGGGTCGACCGGACGCGTGAGCGATGGTTACTGTGGCTCTTTGCGATCACGATCGCGACAGTGATCACCGGTTGGCCGCTGTACGTGAAGTTTCTCTTGCTTCGCCCCTCCATGGAGCGTGCCGCCATCACTGCGATAGCGGCACACGCGGGCGGGGTGCCTTACCCGAGCACGACCGGCCAGACGATCGCCGGCAGCTACGTCTGCCCGCACGGCGTTTGGTTCCCGTTCCAAAGCCCGCGTTCGTCCTGGGCCATCCTCGCGCCGACCGGCTACGTCTACGCGCCGCAACGCCCTTGTCGAAACGTCGCCTCGACGCGCATCCATCTTTTCGGCTCCTGGTACGCGTACCAAGGTCGGTCCGGTTATTGATGCCATGGAATCGGAAGCGCGTAACTGCCGATGTGTGCGCGGCGACGTGCTGGCGCGCACGGCTACGCCAACGAGCGCAGGACTTCGCAGCCTTGCTTGAGCTTTTCGTCCGTCGTCGCGTAGCTGATGCGGAAGTGACTGTCGCGGTCGCTGAAGACGTTGCCGGGGATGATCAGGACGTTGTGGTCGATCGCCTTGGTGACAAACTCGCTGGCGGTGAGGCCGGCGGGGGCCTTGGGGAAGATGTAGAACGCGCCGTCGGGGCGGACGACGTCGAATTCACCGCTAAGCCCGTCATAGACGAGGTCGCGCTTGCGGCGGTAGTCGTCGACGTGCTGTTGCATGCTCACATCGATCGCGGTGACGGCGGCGATTTGGAATGCGCTGGGGGCGCAGACGAACGTGTACTGCTGCAGCTTGGTCATTTGCGCGAGGATCGTCTGTGGACCGGCGGCGTACCCGAGACGCCAGCCGGTCATTGCGTGGCTTTTGCTGAAACCGCGCAGGACGAGCGTGTTGTCGTAGTACCTGGCGGCGCTAGGCAGGCCGCGCGGCATGTCGTAGAGGAACGGTTCGTAGATCTCGTCACTAATGATGAGCAAATCGTGCTTGCGGGCGATCTCGACGGCGGCTTTCACTTCGGCCTCGGTCATCGTGATGCCGGTCGGGTTGCTCGGGCTGTTGAGCATGAGCAGCTTGGTCTTCGGCGTAATGGCCGCCTCGACGTCGCGTGCGGGGAACTTGAAATCCGGGTAGCTGCTGACCATCACGGCTTTGCCACCGGCCATCGTCACCATGTGCTTGTACATGACGAAGTAGGGGTCGATGCAGAGGACCTCGTCACCCGGGTCGATCGTCGCCATGATGGCAAGCAACAACCCACCGGCGACGCCACTGGTGACCAGCACGTCACCGACGTCGCGGCCGAACTCGGTCGAGAGATCGGCGCGCAACCGGTCGCGCAAGGGGGCGATCCCCTGCGTCTGTGTGTAACGGTTCTGCCCGGCCCGGATGGCCGCGATGGCGGCTTCCTTGGCGACCTCGGGGACGTCGAAGTCGGGCAGGCCGATGGACAGGTTGATGGGGTCTTTGAGCTTGGCAGCGAGGTCGAAGACCTTGCGGATGCCCGAGGCATCTACACCCAAAGCCCGATGGGAGACGAAATCAGCGGGGGAGCGCGACATGGTGCAACAACGACGGGTCACGATAGCAGAGCGAGGATCGCAAGCGTTGGCTCGCGATCCTCGAATCTGAAATCTTCGACCGTCGTCCCGGTTAGGACTACTTGCCCTTCTTGGCAGGCGCGGCAGCGGCGGGCTTGGCACCAGCGGCAGGCTTGGCACCAGCAGCGCCCTTGGCACCCGCAGCAGCAGGCTTGGCAGCACCGGCGGCAGGAGCGCCCTTGGCGCCGGCGGCAGGCTTGGCGCCCGCAACGGCAGGCGTCGCGCCGTCGGCAGCCTCTTCCTTGACGGCCTTACCGACTTCCAGTTTCCGATGACCCACCTTCGGCAGGCCGAAGACCGGCTTGGCCTCGTCCCACTTCTCCTGGTCCTTCAAGATATCCAGGCGCTCGGCGCGCGTCAGCACGTTGCGGTGGCGCGACAGCGAACTGGCGCTCTTCAAACTACGATCCAGCGACATATCGACCTCAATTCAGCAAAAGGCCCGTCCAACGGGGGCGGGAATCATACTGTCTAATGAGTGTGGACACAATGGGACCGGGTTGGAACCCCTACTCAACACTTGCGCGTCTCCTCGGGGTGCTTAGCTTAGCTGAGCAGGCTGGGGACAGGAAACGATGCTGTCGTTTCCTCCATGGACCCCTCTGGGCCTTTCGACTACAAACGATGAAACCTCCCATGAAGCAATACAAAGTCCTGAACTCGATACGGCCAACCATGCGCGTCGTTGGCACGTTAATTCTCGTCTGCGTCAGTGTTTGCGCTTCGGCTTTCGGGCAGGAGACCAGTCCGGCGACGCTTCCTGTTGTTCCGACGACCCAACCGGTCTCGATCGACACTTCGACCCCCAAATCAGCCGTGCGGACGTTTGCGCGGGCGTTGGATGTGGGCGATGGCAACGCGTTGGAAGCGGTCGTCTGGCGAGAGGGTGCCGACGAACGCCGGATGGCCGATGCGACCATCCGCATGGCCGTCGCGCTGGCGTCGTTCAAGCAGGCATCCGTCAGCATGTTCGGAAAAGCAGAGGCGGATAAAGCCCTGAACGACCCCGATTCCAAATTCGCTGCTGCGTTAGTGCGCATCGACTCGGCCAAGGAAACCATTGAGGGTGACACAGCGACAGTTGGTCAGGAAAACGAGCCACCCGTCATCCTGAAACGGGTCGCCGGTCGCTGGCAGGTGGTTGTCGGCGCGCTGTCGGGTTCAGACACCAGCCCCATCGTCGAGGAGCGCATCCGCGGGATCGATCGGCAGGCGACGGTCGTCGAGGACCTCACCACCGACGTGCGCGCAGACAAACATCGCACCATGCGCGAGGTCGTCACGATCCTACATGGTCAGATGATGAAGGCTGCGGTCGAGTCAAAGGACTCGGTGACCACCCAACCGAGGCAGAATGCTGATTCGGTTGCGCCTTAATTGAGGCGCGGTAGGGAAGGGGAAACCGGCCGCGAGCGGCCGGGCAAAAGGGAAACGCTTCTTGAGTAGCCCGGCCGCTCGCGGCCGGTTCCTCAGCGCATGAAGAAGCCCGCCTTCGGATAAAGACGGGCTTCAGTCATGCATTGGAATGCGTATTGGTTAGCCCATGACCGGGACAGCCGAGCGACGGACTTTCGTCGCTTTCATTCCCTTGGGGCCGGATTCAAAGTCGTATTCGACGGCTTCGTTTTCCATCAGGGTACGGAAGCCTTCACCTTCGATGACGGAATGATGGACAAAGACGTCCTTTCCATCCTCCGAAGCGATGAATCCGAAGCCCTTTTGGTCGTTAAACCACTTAACCTTCCCAGTGGCCATACAGCCACTCCTTTCAGACGTGTGCGGCAAACCCGCAAGACAACAGCGCGAATGATGCCGGGCAACCCGGCCGACCTGCTTTCCAGCGCCAAGGAAAGCAAGTCATTACAAGCTCAACAATACTATGTGTTAAGGGAAATCCCCACAAATTGTTGCGCACGTGTCAGGCGCCGTGGAGGGACTGTTATCCAGCAGTTATCCACATCCGGTCAGCCTGTCCGCACGACAAAATCGTAATTCAAGTGCTCGACGGCAGTAAAATTTTCAGACTGGTGGTGAAGTGCTCCCCAATTGACAGGCGGTGAATCAATACGACGCTAATTGCTTTTAAGGAATGCACTTAAAATCAGATGAAAGTTTGCCGGCCATTTCGGACGCTTGTCTGGACCTACTAGTAGATCGCATCGCATTCAGCTGTCTCCATGAATACTCATAAATTGCTAACAAACCGCAGAAGTTCTCCACGAGTTATCCACAAGCGAGGGTCGCTCTTGATTCTCGTCGGAATCCCTCCGACAGTAACCGCCCGTTCGAGGCCAGTTTATGAATCTGCTTGAGACGACAAAGCTTGTGAAGACTTACAACGGCCGCAGGGTCGTGGACGAGGTGAGCTTTGTCCTGCAACAGCAAGAGATTGTGGGATTGTTGGGTCGAAACGGCGCCGGGAAGACGACCACGTTCCGCATGATCCTGGGCATGGTCACCCCTGATAGTGGGGCCGTCGCGTTTGATGCCAACGATATTACCCACCTGCCCATGTTCAAACGGGCGCGTAAGGGAATTGGATATCTGCCACAGGAGCGCAGTGATTTCCGCCGACTGAGTGTCTGGCAAAACCTGCAGGCCATTCTGGAAACGCTCAACATCTCCAAAGCCGAGCGTAATCGCCGGGCTGAGCAGCTTCTGTCGCAGTACGGTCTGCTTCAACAGCGTAACCAGGCCGCAGCGACGCTTAGTGGTGGTCAGCGGCGAAAGATGGAGATTGCCCGCACGCTATTGACCGAGCCCAAGCTCATCCTTCTGGACGAACCGTTCGCCGGTGTCGACCCGATCGCGGTCGAAGATCTTCAGCGAGAGGTCATCCGGCTGAAGGTCGAGTTTGGCAAGAGTGTGCTCATCACCGACCACAACGTCGCGCAGACCCTGCGTGTCTGCGATCGGGCTCTTATTATTAACGACGGCCGGGTGTTCAAAGAGGGCACACCTAAGCAGATCATCAACGACCAGGATGTGCGCGCCGCCTACCTGGGCAACATCTTCCGCGGTGACGAATTCGACTAGTGCCCGTGAAGGACTTTCGATACTGGAACCCCGCTTCCAGTTGCGTTGCGCGGCACCGCGGGTTATTGCCGGTACGACATTTCACCCCCCGTGCTGCGCGGCCTCAGCCGCTAAGTAGACTCATCCTGACCCGGGATGACAATTCGACGCCTATTCCGACATCGATGAAGTAAATACGCCAGTGGACTGTAACCTCGGTCGTCGGGCTGCATATCATGGGTTGGTTCTCTGACTTGGAGCGTTGCGTGATGCGTAGATGGTTTGGACTGATCGCTGTTTTGGTGCTGGCCGGTGGGGTCTATGTCGTGACGACCGTCCGAGCGCAGGACGACCACAATCACACCGATCCAGCGACCGCGCCCAGCAAGCCCGCGACGGTTTCCGCCGCAGCGAAGACCGAACTCGACGCGATGGATAAAGCGTATGGTGAACTCAAAGACCTGAAACTCACCGGCAAGCTTTCTCTTGACGCCGACGTCAGTGGTCAACAGCAGCAGAAGTCCTCAGCGTTTGAATCGACCTTCACCGCGCCCAGCCTGTTCCGTCACACGTCCGACCAAGATGTCGTCAGTGGTTACACCGGGGACAACGCGTTCACGTACATCCCCCGGCGGAACGTTTACATCACCAAGCAAATCCCCAAAGACAAGCTGTCCGCCGACGCGCTGCCCGCGCCGTTGACCAATATCCTCAGCTCGCAGAATCCTTCGGTGTTGATGGCCATCAGCAAAGAGCCTAACGCAGCCCTCACGCGCGGCTACGCGACGGTCGACAAGGTCGACGACGTCGCGATCGATGGCGTTTCGCACATTGCGTTGGTCATGAAAAGCGACTCGGAAGTCGCGACGGTGCTCGTCGACCCCAAGACCCACCTCGTTCGCCGATTTACCAGCGACCTGCGGCCACTGATGATCGCCCGTGGCGCTGACGCGGTGAACAAAGCGGAGTTCGTCATCGATTACGCGACCGTTAACACTACCGACGCCAACGACGCAACGTCGTTCGCCTGGACGCCACCCGATGGTTCTCGCGACATCACCAACAACCTGCAGGAACTAGCACCCGGCGGTGGTGGCAGCGATACTGACGCCGCCACGCAGGCAATGGTCGGTAAGCCCGCCCCGGACTTTACGTTGCCTTTACTAGCCGGGGGTGAGGTCAAGCTGTCGGCGTTGAAGGGGAACGTCGTCGTGCTCGACTTCTGGGCCACGTGGTGCGGGCCGTGCGTCATGTCATTACCTGAACTGAGCGCTTATCACGACCAGCTCGGTGGAAAGCCCGTCAAGGTGCTCGCGATCAACCTCGGCGAGCGCAAACCGCAGGTCGCTGCGTTCATCGACCGCCACAAGCTGACTTTCCCTGTCGCGCTGGACGAGAACAATAGCGCCGGTGAGGCATTCAATATCGGCCCTATCCCCACGACGATCGTCATCGACAAAGCCGGCATCGTTCGCAAAGTCCTGACCGGCTTCGCGCCTGGCGAAACGGGTCGCCAGTTGCACGAAACCGTCGACGAGTTGTCGCGATAACGCCGCCCACTCTGAGCCAAGTGACAGGTTGACGAAGCCCTTCGGCACCGACCTCACCCAAAATTGCCCCCGGTGGGAATCGAACCCACACGAGCGATAAAGCTCAACGGATTTTAAGTCCGTAGCGTCTGCCGTTCCGCCACGGGGGCTGAGGGAGGGAGGGTAAAAGAAAACGGGTGGTATTGCTACGGGTGGAGCGCGTGGCGCGTTCTAAGCCGGGTTGAAGGTTTCGGCGATCTTCAGATCGACCGCTGTGGTGATCTTGAGGTTGCGCTCGTCGCCGGGGACCAGCCAGATGTTGCCGCCGATTAGTTCGATGAGTTGGATGTCGTCGGTGACTTCATCCAGGGGAATCGGGCAGCGGGCGTAAGCGTCGAGCAACGCGGCCCGGCGGATGATTTGCGGGGTTTGCATCGCCCAGAGTTCGTGACGGGGAACCGTTCGCTGAACCTTGGCCGGCAGGGGGCCAGTTGCTTGTTTGATCGTGAGTGTGACCGGCATCGCCGGGGCGGCGGCGCCGTGTTCCTGGGCGGAGGTGAAGACCCGGTTGATGAGGTCCGCAGAGACCAACGGGCGGGCGGCGTCGTGGATCGCGACCCATTCGATGTCCGTGGGAACCTGCTGCAGCGCGCTCAGCACGCTTTGGGCGCGGTTAGGGCCACCGGCGACCACCTGGACCTTCGCGTGCACAGGTTTGAACGAACCGTCCGGCCGGCGATCGAACGGGCCTTCCAATCCTTGTGCAACGATCACGCTGGCAACATCGGGGTGGTTGACGAACGCCAGCACGGAATGCACGACCACCGGCACACCGTGCAACAGAGAGCGCAGCTTATCACTGCCAAAACGAGTCGATCGTCCGGCAGCGGGCAGGATGGCGGCGAGGGAGGGCATCAGTTCTCACGCATCACTTCGGGGGCCTGCGTCGGCACTGGTCCGTTGATTGGCGCGACCGGTTGCAGCAGTTCCTTCTTCTCGAAAATGTCCGTAACCACCTTGCCGTCGAGGTCCTTTCCGGGGTCCAGACCCAGTAACCAGCAGGCGGTGACGTAGGTGTC
>JBBRHE010000112.1:0-11860 GCA_038223165.1 Tepidisphaerales bacterium | reverse complement strand
GGGGCATTTTGCAGTTTTCCGGAGCGGCTGTCGTGTACTTGTCCGGCAACGTCAATTTTGACGGCGGTGCCACAATTCGTGCATACAATAGCATTCCAGGTAATCTCAAAATCTACCACACTGGAACCGGATCCTTCGGATCGTCCAACGCCAATGGCGTCACAATCACGGCTGACATTTACGCCCCCGGCGTTGACTTTGCCGTAAAGAATAATTCAGTGCTGAACGGGCGGTTTATCTTCAAAACAATCTACGCGAAGAATAACCTCGACTTCTATTTCGACACCGCGTTATCGCCCCTTTATTACAATGGAACGAGCAGCGGTGCGCAACTTGTGAGATAAGCCCGTTTGGCCTGCCCTATAAGTTCGATGTTGCTCGTTTTATAGGCTGCCGGCTCTATCCTTTCTTCACGCGCGTTCGGAATCAATTTGTTAGAGACAAAAAAGGGAACGCGCGTCGCTCGTGCGTCAGGAATCTTTGCTCAGGTCCGCCCCTACGCCAGCTTGTTGAGGACCTGCCGCAGCAGCTTCCCCACCAGGTCACCGAGCGTCTCGGCCATCACGCCTGCCGCGGCTGCGTTGGTGATGGAGGATTGGTACTCGGGGTCCTTGTCCAGCTCGGCCAGGGTCGACTCGACCAGGAGCTCTTCACTCAGGACCTTCGCCAGCTGTGGATGGTCGGCGGCGAAGTCGTCCCAGGCGCGGTGCACTGCGGCTTCCACTAACGGTTTGATGTCGATCGTGTTCATTTGTCGGTCTCCAGGTTGATGTTCTGTTCCAACCGCAGGCGGGCTTTCTGCAAGCGCTGCAGTTGGGTGATGGATTGTTCGATCGCTTCGATGTTGCGCGTCGCGGTCGCGGCGGCGTTGCTCGAGGCGGCCCGCTGTGTGCCGAGCGCGTCGACACCGACCGAGTAGGCTTTGCGGTGCTCGATCACCCAGTCGGGTGACAGGTCGGCTGCGTCGCGCACGTCGTTGTCGAACGCGTCGTCGAGCCGTTGACGCTGCAACTCGTTCACCCGCCCCGCCAGTGCCGTGTGGTCCGCCTGCGCGGCGCGAATGAGGGATAGGCCCTTCTTTGTCTGTGCAGCGAGGTCGATCTCGACCTGCGTGTACGGCGCGCAACCGATGAGGAATAAGATTGAAGCCTGAAAGATGGCCGCTGAAACCAATGCGTGTCGCCGTCTCCGTCCGTTCTCATCTTTCATCCTTGCGCCTTCATCCTGCTTTTTCATGACGCCTTCCTTTCCAGTTCGTGCAGGAGTTGCTCCTGTGTCGTAGTAAACCGGGCCAGCGCTTCGGCGTTCTGGCGGACGACGGTCATCAATTCCTCGAGCGCGACGCGATCGTTCGTGATGCGGTCGTGAGACTCGTCCAGCTGCTGCTCGCGCTGGCGGCTCGTTCGCCGTTCCCACAGCCACATCGCGCCCATGAAGCCGGCCGAGCCAAGGTTGGTGAGGGTGTCGAAGACATCGGGGGTGATGTTGGAGATGAGCGACATGGTTTCTCCTTTCCTGACCCCTCTCCCCTGTATGCATGGGAGAGACTGAGTGAGGGTGATTTCGACTGACGAGAACTTCCCGCTAATCGAAATCACCCTCACAAAGCCTCTCCCGGCGTACCGGGAAAGGGGTTGGGCAATGACCGGACTACGGATTACGACAACCCACGGATCACACCGTGGGCGTTTTCGTTGCGCAGTTCCATCGTGTACTCACCGATCACCTGTCCGCCTTCGCGGTCACCGGTGCTGGCGAGGGGCTTGTAATGGAAGCTGCGACCGGCCAGGGGGACGACGTCGATCCGGCTGCTGTCGAGCAGCAGAATGGTCCCGGCAGGCATCCAGCGCGACAGAACAACGCGGCAGATGCCATAGTCGCTCTCGTAGACGTTGACGAGGTTCTTGTACGATGCGTCACCGCTGTCGAACTTGCGCGTGCTCTGCCCAAAGCCGTTAATCGCGCGCTTTTGCAATCCACCCGTAACGATCAGATCGACCTGCCCGCTGCTGGCTTCCCACACGCGGCGTAGCGCGAGGTTTAACTGCTCTTCGGTCAGTGTGGTCTCTTCGGGGAAATCGTCGTCACCCGCGATGAAGGCGTTGGTCGCCAACGAAGCCAGGATGCCGCGCATCGTCCGGCGAACCGTGCTCGACCCCTGCGGGTCGGCAGTGGCGGCGTGACCGTTGATGACACTGTTCTCCAGGTCGCGCAAGAGTTCGCGGGTTCGCTGGGCTTTCTGATAATCCAGCTCGTCGCGCACACCAACCTGTTGCACCGCCAGGGCGCTTCCACTGACCTCGACGGTGCTGGTGAAGATCTGCGTGTAGTTGGTCTTACGCGACCTTGCGGTGAAACGTGCCGCGGTCGCGTCGTCGCCTTCCAGCGAGGCGTTACCAATGATGCTGACGACGAGGTTGTCGGCCAGCGATTGCGCAGTGCTGCCACCGTACCCACGCGTGACGGTCAGCGTATTCGTACCGGTGTTGATCGCGGTCACGAGCATGACCTCGCGCTTTCCTTCCAGGCGAATCTGATCACCCATGCGGAAGCGGTCGGCGTGCTCGACGACGAACGCTGTGTCGGTGATGGCGTTCGTGAACGTGCTGTCATCGACACGATCGGTGTTCGGTAACAGCGCATCTTCGAGCCACTCGTGAACGGTGGATCGCGCCGAACGAGCCGGGTCACTCAGCGCGTCGAGCAGAGGCGTTTCGTGCGGACTGGCGAGCGCGACGAGGTCGGCAATGTCCTCGGCGACTTCCGGCAACGTGACGCCGGCGGTGTATGTGGCTTTCCCTGTGAATGACATGATGGGCTCCTGTTAGTTGCTAATGGTTAACTAGCGATGCATAGCGCCTTACCGCAACGCGCGGCGAAGGCGGAGGTACTCGATCAGGTGACGGCGATCGCGGAAGGTTGACGGGTCGTCAGTAAGACGACGCAACCGCGCCGCGGCGTCATCGTCCGGACGGACCGGGGGTCGGTCGGCCAGCGGTGGGGACGAGACGATTGATAGGTCTTGAGGCGGATCTGGCATGGGCCCTCCTTTGGGTAATAGGCGCTCGTTCGCGCGGGGTTGACTGCGTAGGGTGGGCACCGCCCACAACATGGCGCAGGCGGTGGGCAGTGCCCACCCTACGAAGCGTGGTTCAATAGCCCAGCTCGCGCAGCACAATGGCCTGGGGCACACCGACGCGCAGCTTGGCCTGGGCTTGTTCGAGTTGTTCGGTCTCGTTCTGTGGGATGGGGCTGGACCAGGACAGCTCGACACGACGCTCGTTGGGCAGCGTCTTGAGCACACCGGCGACGTCCAGCCACGTAAGGGACAGCTCGCACATGCGCTCGATCGCGGCGCCGTAGGTCGTGCGCTTCTTCTCCGTGCGGTTAAGCAGCGCCTGCAGTGTAATGCGCAGCGCAGCAGCGCTGGTGAGTCGACCGATGCGACCCTTGATCGCGCCGGCGGCGATGGGTGTCACGCCACTGGTCTTGTCGAGCGCTTCGCGCACCTCGGCGATGTGAGCGTCCTCGGTCGGGCTGCCGGTGTCACCACCAAACTGCACGACGTCCGCATCGACATTGTCGGTCGCCCACATCTGTCCGGGCGCGATCGGTGTCTCGGTGAAGTTTTCAATTCCTTTCCCGAGATACATCTTGAAACTCTGCAGCGTGATGCGGTTGGCCCGATCGCTGAGCCGGATGTTCAACTCGTCCTGAAGCGGGATGAGCGGTTGAACGTCACCCGCCCCCTCATACGCGAACGGTTCTGCGACGTTCTGCACGTGGACCAGTGGGATGGTTCCCAGCGAGTTGACACCCGACGCGATGAGCTTGCCGTCTTCGAAGCGCTTCCACACGGTGGGGGTCAGCAATTCGACCACAGTTGCGTGTTCGTCGTCGGTTGCAACGGGCATGGCAAGTGGATCGCGAGCGCCGATCAAACCCGCCGCGGATCGCTTCATGCGGTCGATCCATCGTGTCTTGTAGGCTCGCGGTGCACGTTGCGGTGTGCGGATGGCGGTGTAGACCTGTGCGTAGGCTTCGATCGTGCGCACGTCGTTGGCAGCAAAGACGGGCAGGGCCCGCGTCGGTTCGACGATCTCCAACCGAACCAATCTCGCGATGCGCGACAGCACATCGGCCGAAACAGCACGAGCTGCCTCGGGGTTGGTGTTGGCTGAAGGGTCGTCGGTCGACGCGAGCCCCGTGACGGGCAGCGAAGGGACGTGCGCCGCGCGTGACGTATCGGTGGTGGTGCAATCACCAACGCGTGCGTCGTCACTCGTGGCGTGAGCGGATGGTGGTACATCCGCGGTGAGTTCGACAATGCTTCGTGGATCTTCATCGCCGTTATCGCACGTTGGTGGACGACCCAGGTCAGCGGTCCCGCAATGCGACGGTTCGGTGGTGATCGGTGCGACGTCTTCCAGCGCAGCCGTGTCGAGTTTCACCAGGATATCGACAAAGCCATAGATGCTTCCGAGCAGCGCGACCTGCTGCAGGAACGCGATACCCCCGTTTTGCGCGAGGATGAGGCGCAACAGCTCGGACAACATCGCCCGGCGGCGCGGGTCGACCGCTGCCGATGAAACGACAAGTGGTTTGCCGAACAGCGAGTCGACCATCGTGTCAATTCGCCAGGCGATGTCGTTTTCGATGACGACTTCCTTGCGCGTCGTTCCATCGACGGCGACACCTTCGTTCAGTTCAGTTGAGCTTCGATAGCCAGTGATGCGCGACGGCAGGCCCCATTCCTGTGCCTGACGGTAAGGCCGCTGGGTTCCCGCGCTGTCGGCGACGTCGGCGGCGAGGACTTTCATCGGGTTCCGGTAGTAGCCCCACAACCGCCGATAGCGCGGGCCATCCATTCGAAGCAATCGTTGCGCGCCAGTGCTCAGTTGGTTTAGGAAGATGTCGTCGGTGATGTCGTCCGTCATGGTGGCTCCTGAGGAGGGTCGAGTTCGTCAGGCCATCGCGAGCCTGCTCACTCCCTCCGAATTCAGTGCGCGCCAAAACGCTGCTGAGTGCTTTTGTGGTGAGGGTTTCTGATTTCCCGAGGAAAGTCGCAGTGAGATTTCCGGGAATATTGAAATGCTCGGTGTACCGGGCAGCGCTCTCCGGCGCACATCGGGACTTGCGCGAGCCAATGCGCCGTTGGAATGTCTGTGCAAACGAGCACGGTGTGCTCATTTAAGTGAGCACGCCGTGGACTCGATGGAATGGCGTAAGGTGGGTGAGGGAATTTAGATGCGCAGGACGGCGTCTTCGAGTGCCTGCACTGCGACGCCCACGCCGTGAATCAACGTTTCCTGACCGGAGATCAACACGGTGTCTCGCGAGTCGTTGGCGCGGGTCAGCCAGAGCTTTCCCGAAACACATCGGATGGTACGAACATGGCGCGGAATTCGGTAGGCGCTCCCGGCGCTTAAGCGCACGAGCGAGCACGGGGTCTCTTCACGGAACCGGTCGGCCCGGTTGAGGGTCGACGCACGCGGGTTGGTGGGTAGCGTGATCATGACTCTCTATAAGATGCCTCAGAATCTACTTGCATAACAGAATTAGTAAGTCAGAATTGATATGGGAACAGTTCAAGTAATATCTAACTGTGCTGGTCGGTAATTCAGATGACTGTATCGGTCGATGACAACCTTTATCAGCGAACGGCTGCCTACCTTGTGGGGTTGATCGACGCAGGGACCCTACGGCCAGGGGATCGGGTTCCGTCCGTTCGTAAACTCAGTCAGCAGCGAGGAGTTAGCGTTGCGACAGTGCTGGCGGCGTATCGGCTGCTCGAAGACGCCGGCAAGATTAAGTCCCGGCCGCAGAGTGGGTATTACGTGTCGACTAAGCTCTGGACCCCACCGGCTGAGCCGGGGATGTCCAAACCGAAGTCAGCTAGCACTCCGGTGAGCATTGGCGAGGTGGTTCTCAAGTTCCTGCAGGAGAGCAAGTCGACGGACGTCGTGCGACTTGGCGCTGCAGTGAGCGGGGGTGACTTCCCGGCGACTCGCCTCGTGAACCGCATGGCGGGCAGTATCAGTCGACGCAGTCCCAAGGCAGCCAATGCGTATGACGTTCCACCCGGCTCCCCCGCGCTTCGGTTGCAGTTGGCGCGGCGAGGGGTGGACGCGGGTTGCTCGCTGTCTCCCGATGAGATCATCACGACCTGCGGCAGTCAGGAAGCGCTGGGCATCTGCCTGCGAGCCGTCGCCAAGGCGGGTGACACGATCGCGATCGAGTCACCGACTTTTTACGGTGTGCTGCAGACGATCGAGATGCTCGGCATGAAGGCTCTGGAACTGCCGACCTGCCCGCGCGAAGGGGTGAGTCTCGACGCGCTGCGTTTCGCGCTGGACACAACCGACATCAAGGCGTGCCTCTTCGTCCCCACGAACCACAACCCCCTTGGCTTCACGATGAGTGACGCGCACAAGCAGCAACTCGTGACACTGCTGGCGAGCAAGGATATCCCGCTGATCGAGGACGACATCTACGGCGACCTCTGCTTCGCGCCGCAACGATCCAAGGCGTGCAAGGCGTTCGACGAGAACGGCCTGGTTCTCTACTGCTCCAGCTTCAGCAAGACTCTGGCCGCCGGTTTCCGCGTCGGGTGGTGCGCGCCGGGGCGGTACTATGACGACGTCATCAAGCTCAAGCTTTACACGAGCCTCGCGACCCCCACCCTGCCGCAAATGGCGATCGCGGAATTCCTGGCCGGTAGTGGATACGAACATCACTTGCGCCAGGTGCGACGGTTGTTCGAGACGCAGGTTAGTCGGCTCAGCCAGCTCGTCTGCGAGCATTTCCCCGCAAGCACGAAGATCACCCGGCCAGCCGGTGGGTTTGTCATCTGGGTCGAACTGCCCGAACAGATTAACTCCATGCAACTTCACGACCGCTCGCTGGCCAAGGGCATCAGTGTGGCGCCGGGGGCGATCTTCTCGCCGAAGCAGAAGTTCAAGAACTTCATCCGGTTGAACGCAGGTCTCGACTGGTCGGACGAAGTCGAGCAAGCCGTAAAGACGGTCGGCGAGATCGCGCGCGAATTGGCTCATACAGACTCGACCTGCGCCGACGCGCAACATGCCTCGCACATCTGAAGGTTCCCAGGATCCGTGAACATGACCTCACCCGCTTTCGATGTACGCCCCGCAACCGTCGAGGACATCCTCGACATTCGTCACGAGGTCCTGCGCATCGGGCATCCGCGCGACAGTGCCCGTTTCGAATTGGACAACGACCCGCGGACGATCCACTCGGCAGCGTGGGTGGACGGGCAGGTGGTCGGTTGCGCAACGTTTGTCAGCAACCCGCTGGAAGACCAACCTGCCTGGCAGTTGCGCGGTATGGCGGTGTCGGTGTGGATGCAGAAGGCGGGCGTCGGCCGGGCCTTGCTCAACCACCTCGAACCGCGCGTGGCGCACAGCCAGGTCAAGCTGCTCTGGTGCAACGCGCGGGTCAACGCTGTTCCGTTCTACAAACGACTGGGCTGGTATGTCATCTCCGATGAGTTCAATATCCCCAGCGCTGGGCCGCACTTTCGAATGCGGAAAGACCTTTGAGGAAAATCGGTGCTCACTTCCTCAAGCAAAGCACTCGGCGTGTCCGATAACGCAGGTATGCTCACATTCGACCCCCTTGTTGCGAATCCTGGCCGATTGTCGATCCTGACCGCGCTGGCGGTGGACGAACGGCAGGAGTTCGTCGCCCTTCGTCGTCGGACCAACTTGACCGATGGCAACCTTGCCAGCCACGCCAAGCGATTGCAGGTCGCCGGGCTCGTCACCGTCGACAAGAGCTTCCGCGCAGGCAAGCCGGTCACGTGTTACATTCTGACGGGCGAGGGCCGCAAGGCGCTCGAGTCGCACGCCCGCCGGGTGCTGGCTGCGATCAGTCATCGTCGCATGACCGTCCTGCCGACGACCGACACGACCGCTGACGTTCCGACCGCGCTGGCTGCTTAAGCCAGTTCGGATATCCAATACTCTCATCACGTGGCCTGTTCAGCTCAACTGGACAGGCCACGTTCGGTTAACATCCCAGCTATGTCCACTGACCTGGACCTGTCCTTCGCGAGCTGGACCGGCATAGCGATCTACCCACCCGGCGCGACATTCGGCCCGCGGGCGATGCGCGACTATGAGTTCGTCTGGATGATCGAGGGAGACGCCCTCTACCGCTGGGACGAACACTCGGTCGACGCGCCACAGGGCAGCATCGTTCTGTGCCGTCCCGGCACGACCGACTTCTTCCGTTGGGACCCCACCCGTCGCACGCGCCACGCATACGTCCACTTCCACGTGAACAAGACGCCTTCGGACTGGCCGAAGCGGGCGGACTGGCCCGTCGTGCGCACGTTTGACGAAAGCGACATCGTCCTGCCGATGTTCCGCCATCTGCTGGCGTGGTGGGATCGCGGCGACCCGACGCTCGTCCGCGCGACACTGACGCATCTGGTCGCTGCCTTCGTGACCGGTCACGTCGCTACCGCACAAGTGCCCGCGACGGCGTTGCCGGAACCGATCGAGCGGACGATGGCATTCCTCTACCAGTCCCTCGACCGCGACCCTGCCGCGCCAATCGCGTTCGAAGACCTCGTCGAAGCCAGCTGTGTGACGGGACCGCACCTGTGTCGACTTTTCAAGAAGGTCACCGGCCATTCCCCTGCCGAGACGGTCCGACTGGCGCGTCTGGATCGCGCGCTAAGCCTCGTCGTCCGCAGCAACTTCGCGGTCAAACAGATCGCGACCATGACCGGCTTCACCAGTCCGTTCCACTTCACCCGTGTCTTCACCAAGGCGTTCGGCCTCGCGCCAGCCGACCTGCGCAAAGCTGTGGAAGCGGGGCACACGCCACCGCTGTCGAGGATGCTCAAGCATTGGCGCGAGTGACCCATCATTGCACAAAAAAAGAAAAACCTACCTCTTATTTCCCAATTCCATTATTAACAACCACTTATCGAAAATCGTGCCCCTGCAAACCGACCGCGAACCTACATACAACCGACCACAAACGACACAAACCGACGGCCGTCGATATAAACCCATTCTTCAGTTTTCAAAGAGCTAGCGCAGAGCCATGTCTTCACCGCGTACTCTGCGCTCTTCACATTCTAAAGCTTAAGAAGGCTGCCCATAATAGTCAACTCTAAAATTCGTGTTTTGTTTGGGCGAGAGACGACAAAGCGATCTTCACGTTCGGCAGGTCAAACAGCGTTGCGGGACTCTCGCTGTTTGCACGAAATGCGCCGACGGGATCGGCGGTACCGCCTTGCGTCAGGGACGGAAGAAAGATTGGTCAGACTCTCATAGCGGGTGGTACAGGCAGGTCACCGGCGTTCAATGAATGTAGGCAATCACAATGTAACCAATCATTTGGTATCATGTTGCCATCACCTTTCTCGCCGGTGATGTAACAGGTGCGGTCATGCGACTTGGCTTTTCTCTACTTGCACTGTTCATCACTGGCCCGCTGGTGTTGGCGAGCAACCCCGTCATCACCGATCAATACACCGCAGACCCATCTGCACGCGTGTTTGATGGCGTGCTTTATGTCTACCCGAGCCACGATCGCGACGATGCGAAGTGGTGGGATATGGAAGACTGGCATGTCTTCAGCACGACAGACCTCAAAACCTTTACCGACCACGGTGTGGCGTTCCGGCTGGCCGACACCACCTGGGCGAAAAAATATGCCTGGGCGCCCGACTGCGTTGCGCGTAACGGGAAGTACTTCTTCTATTACCCCACCGACCAGTCGCACATCGGCGTCGCTGTCGCTGATCGACCGACCGGCCCGTTCAAAGACCCGCTGGGCAAACCGTTGCTAAGCAAGGATTCCCCCGGCGTGATCGCGCCGCGCGACTTTATCGACCCGTGCGCCTTTATCGACGATGACGGCCAAGCTTACCTGTTCGTGGGACAAACCACGCTCAACGTGGTTCGATTAAACAACGATATGATCTCGTACAGCGGCCCCGCGATTCAAATCGAGGGGGCGGACGGCTTTTTCGAAGCGGCCTGGGTACACAAGCGCGACGGAAAATACTATCTGTCTTATTCCGGCAAGCATCGCGATGGTGAGCCCGGCAGGGACCACATACGCTATGCGGTGTCGGACACGGTGCTCGGACCGTACGTCTATCAGGGTGTGATTCTCGACCCCGTGAACAGTGGGACAAACCATCATTCAATCGTCGAGTTCAAAGGGGAGTGGTACCTCTTCTACCACACCGCTGACCTCGCGCTGTCGAAACTGCCCGAAGGCTCGCCCGACCGCCAATACGCTCCCTGGCGACGGTCGATCTGTGTCGATCGGCTGCACTACAACGCGGATGGGACGATCGCTAAGGTCATCCCGACCAAAGCAGGCCCTGTTCCACCCAAAGCAGAATAACGCCCAGTGCATGTTGATGAGTACGCTGCAAAGCGAGTTCAACGGGTTTCGGGTAACGTGGATTGTTCCGTCTGGTTTTTGATTCGATACAATCGCACTTGCGACGACCACCGTTCAAACGAGGGGATAGTTCATGTCAAAGCGGATGCAGATCGAAACGCTCGAGTCACGCCGACTGTTCGCCGGTGGGCTGCAGGGTACGTATTTCAACAACGTCGACTTCACGGGGTCAACATTCACTCGCACCGATGCGACAGTGAACTTCGCATGGGGAACCGGCGCGCCGGCGTCGGCAATTGCCGCTGACACGTTCAGCGCGCAGTGGACAGGCACCGTTGTGCCGACCCAGAGCGAGACGTACACGTTTCACACCGTCAGTGACGACGGGGTGCGGCTGTGGGTCGACGGGAAGCTGCTCATTAACAACTGGACGAACCACGCGCCGACCGAAAACACCGGCCAGATCGCGCTGGTCGCGGGGCGCGCCTATGACATCAAGCTCGAATA
This sequence comes from Tepidisphaerales bacterium, assembly GCA_038223165.1. Lineage (GTDB taxonomy): Bacteria > Planctomycetota > Phycisphaerae > Tepidisphaerales > Tepidisphaeraceae > DASYHQ01. Next base: position 958 of record JBBRHE010000112.1, on the reverse strand, counting down.
CTTCGAGAACGTGCGCGGCGCCGTTATGCAACTGCTGTGGTCGAGCCCGACCACGCCTAAGGCCGTCATCCCCACCAGCGCGCTGACGCCACCGGCGGTGGTGGCCAATGGTTTGCGGGCCACGTACTTCAACAACGCCGACTTCACTGGTGCCTCGCTGACGCGCACCGATTCAACCGTCAACTTCGTCTGGAACAGTGGCTCACCGGCCAGCGCGATCGGTAGTGACACGTTCAGCGCCCGCTGGACGGGAACCGTGACGGCGAGCACAAGCGAGACGTTCACCTTCACCACGCGTTCCGACGACGGTGTGCGGTTGTGGGTTAACCACAAGCTGCTCATCAACAACTGGACGAACCACGCCCCGACCGACAACACCGGTCAGATCGCGCTGGTCGCCGGCACGGCCTACGACATTCAGTTGGAGTATTTCGAGAATGTGGGTGGCGCGGTCGTTCAACTGTCGTGGTCCAGCCCATCGACGCCGAAAGCGATCATTCCCGCAACAGCGCTGGCGCCGCGCACGCCTTCCCTTGCCGACCAGCTCGACCACGCGGTTGCGTTCTCGATCTCGGCAACCCAGCGGACAGTGAACGAGTTCAACGCAACGTATGGTCCGGCGAACGCGCCGAATCGTTTCCCTCAGTTTGCGCCACCTGGTGAGAACTGGGCGGTCGTTGACGGCGCGCACTGGGCGGCCGGGTTCTTTCCCGCAACGATGTGGGAACTGTATTCACTGACCGGCAACAGCGCCTGGAAAGACAACGCGACCCGCTGGACGCGCGGCATGGCGCCGACGCTGACGGGTGGTCGCACGGACGACTTCTACGGCTTCCACGATTCGCAACTGGCGCTGCTTGCCGCGTCGGGCGACCCTGCGGCGCAGTCGGCGATGGTGATGGCTGCACAGCGGAAAGTTTCGACATACAACGCGACCGTCGGCGCGATGCAGAGCAAG
>JBBRHE010000111.1:0-11905 GCA_038223165.1 Tepidisphaerales bacterium | reverse complement strand
GGGGAGGGGGGAGGGGGAAGTAGGCAGTAGGCAGTAGGCGGTAGGCAGAAAGACAGAGTTCAAATTTGCGGTCCGCCAAAACATGAGCAACCTTCTACTGCCTACTGCCTACTGCCTACTGCCCACTGCCCACTTCGTCTTCCACATCCCTTCTCGTATCATCGCCGGGTATGCTCGTCGGGTTGTGGCAATATCAGCGGTTCATCTGGACGCGGGCGATGACCGACCTGCGGCACCGTTATGCCGGCACGGGGTTGGGCATCGTCTGGAATGTCGTCCACCCACTGGCGTTGATTGGGCTGTACTCGGTCATTTTCACCAGCCTCATGAAGACGCCACCGTTGCCGGGGCTGGAAAGTAAGTTCGCATACACGCTTTACCTTTGCAGTGGCTTCCTGCCCTGGCTGGCGTTTGCTGAGTGCGTGACCCGTGGCAGTGGGGCGTTCCTCGAGAATGCCACGTACCTCAAGAAGCTTCCCGTCCCCGAACAGGTGTTTGTCGCCCAGACCGCCGCTTCAGCGACGCTCGGGTTACTCATCAGTTTTTCTCTATTGCTGATCATCTCCCTGGCCTTGGGACTGAAGCCTGCCTGGACCTGGCTGCTGTTGCCACTGCCGCTGATCACGTTGCAGTTATTGGGTTTTGGAGTCGGGCTGATCATCGGCACGCTCAACGTGTTCCTGCGCGACATCGGTCAGTTGCTGACGATCTCGCTGCAGGTCGTGATGTGGACGTTGCCGATCGTCTACGTCGCCAACCACCATGCCTTCGTGTTTCATCCGCTATACCCGGCGCTGCATGGCACGCGCGAACTGTTTCTCTATGGGCGGGTGCCGGATGTAGGTCTGTGGGCAGCGATGGTGGGGTGGGCTCTCGCGTCGCTGGGTGCGGGGTGGGTTGTGTTCCGAAAATTGCGCAGTGAGATTCGCGACGTGATCTAACGGTCGGCATGTCCTAGCGGCTACACTCCGACGAGTGGTTTCAGGCTCGCTTTAATCAACCGAATGTGATCCTGTGCCCCGCGCTCGCGAAGCGCGATCCGCTCGTCGAAGACTCGCTGGCGGTTCTTCATCTGATTGTTGAACGAATCGATGATCCACTCGGCGGAAACGTCGGCCTGGTCCATCGTCGGAATGCCCAGTTCGGCTGCGGTCGCAATCCGCGAGTCGGTGCCAACGAGCACTGCGGGCCTGCCGAAGCCTGCGACGCAGACCGCGGCATGAACCCGGTTGGCGACGATGCCACCGACCCGGCTGTACAGCGATAGGTAGTCGCGATAGTCGGGGCTGAAGAAGATCTGTTCCGTCGGCGCGTTGCAGTAACCCAGGAACTTACGTTCCGATTCATTGTGCGCGACAAACAACAACCGATACTGCCCGCGAAGGACGGCCAGCGTTTTGAGGACGACATCGCTCCATCGCTTGGGGTCGTTCTCCGCCTTCAGCAACCAATGACCGGCCAACTCCATAAAATTGATCGCCAGGACGTCGCGTGATTCGACCCTTTCGGTTCGCCCGCGCATCACTCGCCGGGCAGCGGAGTACGCGGGGCAGGGCAAGTGGGTGTGACCGAGGTCAAATGCGTTCAGAAGTTGTGCGGTGAGTGCGTCACGCGTCGTGGTGAGCGCACAGGCATCTACTACTCGCTTGGCAAATGCAGCGAGTTCGGGGGTGTCAGTGAGTGTGCCGATGTCGTTCTGGCGCGGTTGGCAGGTGCCGATGCCGAGATTGAGGATTGGTGTACGACCGTTCAACTTGTCTAGTCGATCCCACAGCGCGATCACCCACGGGTCGTTGAAGCAACTTGATTCCCCCAGATGCCAGAACTGCGGCGCGCCGCATTGCACGATGAGGTCCGCGGACTCGATCTTGTCTGCCGGTGGGTCCAACTCGTCGAGCAGGGGACGGTGCGCGGTCGCGAGGTCGTGCTTGTCGATATACAGCGCGTCATAGTCACCCAACAGATCGTCAAGAAACGAGCGCACGCCCTCACGAATGAACTCGTCACCAATGTTTCGGGCGACGGTGGTGATCAGCGCGACCCGCAGGGGGCGGCCATTTAGTTTGCGCAGGGGTGAGCTGGTCATCACGACGTCGTCCCCAGCGGTACGCGCGTCAGGCGATAGTCCAGATTCGCCGGCCCGAAGCTGCGCCGGCGATTGTCTGGCCGGGGGATGATGGCAATCTTCCCTCCTCGGGGGAGGCGCGCAAAATGGACCCCGCCGAGGTGCTGGTTCCAGCCGGTCATGCTTTGCGCGTCGGGGAGTGCTTCGGATGCGCCGATTGTCAGCGTGTACTCGCCTGGTTCCATGTCCGCCTTGATGCGGAACCGCGTGACCCATTCTTCACCTGCTTTGGCACGCATCGGTTCGATCTCTGCGTTCAGCACGTTTACCGCGAAGATCAGCGTGCCGATGCGGTCGTACATCGCGACCCCGTTGTTGACCGGACCGGTGTCACGATGGGCGTACGCGCGGACGGAAATTTCGATCCATCCGCCACGCTCGACGATCTGCGAGATCGAACCATCGTCGCGCTGGTAACAGATGCCGGTGATCTCGACCGAGCCATCACCTGCGATGTCGGTGGAGTCGGGCGTTTGCCATGGCAACTGTTTCAGTCGTTCAATCTCGGCAGTGACTGCCGGATCGACGGGGGCTTCACCCGTTTCCGCAGCCACCACAGGTGCAACCGCCGCCCGCTCGGCCGCGACGGCTTTGCCGACCAGCGAGTAGTAGGCCGCCAGTCCCTGTCGTGTGTCACCACTGAACAGGACCTGACCTTTGTTCAGCACGATCACGCGATTGCAGAGCATCTCCACCGCAGCGGTGTCGTGCGACACGAACAGCATCGTCACACCCCGTTCGAGCATTTCACGGGCGCGGCGCATGCACTTTTGCTGGAAGAAGACGTCACCGACTGACAGGGCTTCATCGACGATGAACACATCGGGCTCAAAGCAGGCAAACATGCTGAAGACCAACCGCACGAACATGCCGCTGCTATATACTTTCACTGGCCGATCGAATAAGTCGCCAAGCTCGGCGAAGGCTTCAATTTCAATGATTTTTCGCTCAGCGTAACCGGGTGGGAAGCCAAGAAGCTCTGCGCCCTGAAGGACGTTTTGCCGGCCAGTGAGTTCGTGGTTTAGCCCCGTGCCCAGTTCCAGCAGGCTCAGAACCCGCCCGGTGGTTTCATAGGTGCCATTCGTGGCGTGCAAAGCGCCGGACAGGATCTTCAATAGCGTGCTTTTGCCCGAACCATTGGGACCCAGGATGCCGACGCACTCCCCTCGTTTCACGCTGAAACTGACGTCCCGAATGGCCCAGAAATCGGTGTGACGGGCTACCTTGCCAAACGTCAACCATTCGAATGCGCGATGCCAAGGATTGGTGTATAACTTGAACCGCTTGCCCAACCCACCGGCCGCGACGATAGTCTGACCGTCGGCCGTCACCGAAGTGCTTGACATGGTAGGGGCTTGCGCGAATGCTGCAGCGGACGAATGAGACGCGGTCGTCACAGTCGATCATAGTACGTGATCGGACCGGGCAGACAAAGCCTCCCTCATGCGATTCGCCAAACCGGTTGGCCTCGATCCACTGATGCGCATCCTCATTGCAAATCCTGACACGATCGGTGACCTGGTCCTCCGGCAACCGCTGATTGCGGCCCTGACGGACGCGGGTCACGAATTGATGCTCATCGTCCGGCAGTCGGTGGCATCTCTTGCAAGGCAGATCGCGCCGACGGCACAGGTGGTCGAGTATCCCGCCGAGCCGTACGCGCTGTCGGTTGATGGCCCGTGGGAACCGTTCGAGCCCGTATTCGCGGCTGCGGCGCAGTTTGGCCCGGCAGTGCTGATGATCGCGCCGTACCGATGGACCTTAGCCGAGGAGAAACTCGCCGAGCGATTACCGTCAGTGCCGCGCGTCGGCATGAGCGGGAACCTGTATCGTGGCGACCCTTACGCCGGTGCGGCGCCGGTGTCGTCGTTGGTGCTCGATCAGGTCGCGCAGGTGAAAGAGGACGACCTTGAGATTACGAAGAACGCGGCGTTGGCGAGCCTCGTGCTCGGCCGGCGCGTGCGGTTGGCTGACCCGATCCTCACGCCACCCGACGACGCCATGACCGAGGCGCATCGCCTGCTCGACGAGGTGGGGTTTGCTCCCGGTGGGTATTGGGCTGCTTGCGTGGGTGGGACGGCACACGTTGCGCTCAAAACCTGGCCCGCCGACCGGTGGGCCGCGGCGCTGTCGCACTGGTCGTGGAAGTACGGGCGGAAATTCCTATTCATCGGGCTTCCTGCTGAACGAGCGGCGGTCGACGACGTGCTGGCGGCGATGGGGGAAAGCGCCACCGGTAGCACGGCCGTCCTCATGCGCGACGACATGTCACTGGCGACAATGGAGGCGCTGATTGCGCTGTCGCAAGGCTACACCGGTCACGACACCGGACCGATGCACGTCGCTGCGGCAGTCGGGCGACCGGTGCTGGCCGTGTTTGGGGGTGGGACGTGGTTGCGGTTCCTGCCCGCGGTGACGCCGAGCGTCGCGATCACGGTCGGTGCGCCCTGTGCCGGATGCGGTTGGATCTGCACGTTTTCCGAGTCGTACTGCATCAAGTCCGTGCCGACGGACGACGTGATCCGCGCGATCGACGACCTGGAAGCCGGGCGTGTCATCGGTCGCGAGTCGCGCGTCATCGAACCCTCACCGGCATTGATGGCGCGGTTCGTCCGCGAGTCGGCCCAGGCCGCCGAGGACAGGCTGCGGGAGGCAGTTGAAGCGCGCAAGCAGTTCGCGACCGTCGCCACCACCACCGCATTGGTCGGCGATTCCGATGTAACGGTCGAGCCGGTCGTGTCGACGGTTGTGAACGAAGTGAAGATCGAGCCACCGACCGCCGAGCCCACAGCGCCCGAACCGACCGCCGCGCAGTTGATCGAGCAGATGTACGTACCGATTCGCCAGCAGTTAGTCGATTTGCAGAAGGACTTGGCCGCGCTGCACCACGAGGTGTCCACGCGCTTACCGATCGTCGAAAAGGCAGTGCAGCTGCCTCCACCGGCACCATCGCCTCCACCACTGCCCTCAACGGCACCGCGGTCCTGGCGGCAGGTGGCGGTGGACCTGGTGGTGGGTCGGCCGCACGTCATGGAACGCGCCCCGACGCCGTTACCGCCGATCACGGTCGTCATCCCATTGCGCGAAGCGGAACCGGCGGCACTGCGGGCAACGGTTGAGTCGATCTGCTCGCAGGATTACGAGAACTTCGAGGTTCTCGTCGTCGACGATTTGCGGTCTGAACCGGTGACAGAGTCCCTCGCGTCACTCGGCAAGTCGGTGCGCATCATCAACCGCAAGGATGGCGAGACGTTCGACCTCATCGCCGACGGATTCGAAAAAGCATATGGGCAGGTCCTCGCGTTCGCCAGGCCCGGGGTGACGTACACACCCGGCCTTCTCCAGCGCGTCGGTGAACTGTTCCGAGACAAGCGATTCGTGAAGGCTGCGTACTTCGAGACAATCTCGCGCGCGGGTGGCGCACTGGTGAATATCGGTCCGACCAGGCAGATCGACACACTCGATTTCCTTGCTGATGAACCCCTCGTCTACGAGAGCATTTTCTGGCGTCGAACCGCTTACGCGATGGTCGGTCAGCTTTATCCCGGGCGCGGTGACGCGGCGGATTGGGACCTGGCCATCCGCACCAGCCGCATGTTCGGTATATGGCGCGCGGGTAGTGCCGGCGCGGTGATCAACCAGTATTGGGACCCAACCGCCCGCGCGACGATGCTTACCGATGCCCGTGAAAAATTCCTGGCCGGCTTCGGCACGCTAGGGCGTGTTCGCTGTGACGTAATTCGTCGACTGAACCGTCTGAACGCCATAATCGAGCATCGCCTTGGCCTCGCTCGCCCGACCTTTGACGCATCGAGTGGCGCAGCCGAACTCGATCCCCCGCCGTGTCCGCTTAGCGGCCGGCCGGCCGATTCGTTCCTGTTTGCACCGTACAACAATGTCAGCCCGCTGCAGGCTTACTATTCGAACGCCTGCGCGTCGGCGCTCATCCGTCGCGAGGACGGCGCCGCGATCGCGCACGGTTTGTCGAACGACGTTCTCGAAACATTGCAATGGGCAACCACGGGACGGGCGTCGCGGTCCCTGCTGGACCTGTCCGACACGAACGGCGTCGTGATGGATGCCTTCACGCGAGGCGCTGCCGACCGTCAGTGCGCTGCCATCCTCACCGACCCCGCACGCGCCGCAGCGTTGCGCGAGCAGTCGCGTTGCACGGTCATCGAAGGTGCCCCGATGGACGCGGCGTTCATCGTGCCCGATGGAAAGACGTTCGACATCATCGTCCTCGGTCGCGCGCTGCAGCGGTCTGCCGACCCGCTGATGTTACTCCGTCGCACGCGCAACCTCCTAAACCCAAACGGTGTCATCGCAGTGACGGCCGACAACCTTCGCTCGCGGGCGCTGGTTGCGCAGGGTCATCATTGGGCGGGTTGGACGCGCGACGCGAGCCGCGTCATATTCTCACCCGAAGGGCTAAGGCGATTGGCCAAAGCAGCCAACTTGCGCGTCGCGAAATATGTGACGCGAACGTACGACGGGCCAGCCAGTCGAGTCGCAAACTATTTCGGGCAAGGCGACGTCATTCATGCGGTGATCGGAGAATAGGACCCCATGGCCTTGCCTAAAATCTCCATCGTCACGCCGAGCTACAATCAGGGGCCGTACGTCGGTTGGACCGCGCGCAGCGTCTTTCTGCAGCGTTACCCGAACCTCGAATACGTCATGATGGACGGCGGCAGCAAGGACAACACGATGGAGGTCCTGGCGCCCTACGCCGACCGGTTCGCCTACATCGTCTCCGAGCGCGACAAGGGCCAGGCCGATGCGATCTACCGTGGCTTTCAAAAAACGACCGGCGACATCATGGCCTACCTCAACAGCGACGACATGCTCGCGCCCGGGTGCCTGCATTACGTCGCGCAATTCTTCCAGGACAACCCGGATGTCGACGCGGTCTACAGCCATCGCTGCACAGTCGATAGTGACAACAAGGTCCTCTGGTACTGGATGCTGCCGAAACACAACGATTACATGATGAGCCGCTGGGATCTGATCCCCCAGGAGACCTGCTTCTGGCGGCGAAGCATTTTCGAGAAGGTCGGCAACATCGACCCGAGCTTCCGGTTCGCGATGGATTACGATTTGTTCATCCGCATTATGCGCGACGGAAAGATGGTCCGCGCCAACCGATTCCTCGGTATCTTCCGGGAACACGATGTCAGCAAAACCTCGACGCTGATGCAGACCGTCGGGGCCGAGGAGATCCGCAGCGTGTGGCACCGGTACGGGCTGACCTCCAAGCGCTGGGACCTGTTGCGCAGCGGACGGTTTTACTACAGTGTCATCCGCAACGGGCACAAGTTCGCGCTGGCAAAGAAACAACTGCCCGGGTGCCTTCCCGGGCGCGGGTACGACTATGACGACGTGTGGGGCGGATTGCTTAGCGGCACGACGCTGCCACCGCGCGGGGTCGCCTAACTGTGCCGGGTGGGGTAAACTGTCTGCAACGCCGCGATGAGTGCACCAGCCGTCCCAATGCCCGCTACGAACCCTGTCGGCCCGCGATGCTTGATCATCGTGCCGGCGTTCAATGAGTCTCGGTCGGTCGGTAAACTCGTCCAGCGCTTGCACCGATCTCTGCCGTCCTATGACATCCTCGTGATTGACGACGGTTCCACCGACGACACCGCCGCCCAAGTGCCGCGCGACGCTGCGATCGTGCTCGCCATGCCGTTTAACCTCGGCATCGGTGGGGCGATGCAGGCCGGCTATCGCTACGCCGCGTTGCATAAGTACGACGTTGCCATCCAGTGTGACGGCGACGGTCAGCATCGACCGGTCGAGGTGTTGCGACTCGTTCAGCATATGACCGCGACCGGCTCGGATATGGTCGTCGGCAGTCGGTTTCTCGAAAACGTGAAGTACCGCCAGTCGATCATGCGGATGACCGGCAGTTTCGTCTTGGGCTATCTCATCCGCCTGCTCACCGGCATGCGGGTCACCGACTGCACCAGCGGTTTCCGGGCCGCCAATCGTGATGTGATCAAGGCGTTTGCCCACTGGTATCCGGAAGACTATCCCGAGCCCGAAGTGATTCTGTTGCTCGAGCGGGCTGGCTTTAAGATCACAGAAGTCCCGGTCCGCATGCGGCAACGGCGGACGGGCGCCAGTAGCATCGGCCTGTTGCAGGGTGTGTTCTACGTGTTAAAGGTGGTCGTCTGCGTGCTGCTCGATTTGGCCCGCGACCCGTGGCAGCGACGGAAGGTGACGCATGTCGGTAATCGGTCAATCGCTAACTCTGCTCAGCCAGTCCAGCCCGGTGGTGGACACCCAGACCCAGCAAGGCATGTGGATCCGCAGCCTGTTCCTGATCCTGATGGGCGGCAGCCTGCTGTTCCTGGCCGTCAGACGCCTACGCCAGTTTAAGCTGCGCGAACGCTACGCACTGCTGTTCATGCTGATCGCCCTGCCCTTCATCGGCCTGGCTTTCTGGCAAGACGGCGTCGCGTGGATGGCCGGCCATCTCCAGATGCAATACAACACGCTCGCGCTCATCTGCGTCTCCGTGTTTCTCTTCTTAGCCGTCTTCGAACTATTGACCATCGTCAGCCAGCAGGACCGCAAGATCACCACGCTCGCGCAGATGGTCGGCATCCTCATGGAACGCCAGAAGTTAGACGAACGGGTGGTGCGGGACGACCCGGAAAACCGCGCGGACGCGCGATCTCCCGAATAGCGAAACTGACGGATAACGAGCGTCGCCGAGCCGGCTCGCCCGGGTCAATCAACCAACGAGCCGGACCTGGAACGGTCCCACGTAAGTCTAACCCTTATTTAGTCCTCCCATTTTTTCTCTTGCGCCGATCACGTCTTCCCTCGCGGCACGAAAACTGCGTCCGTTAATTAAGCTTCCGTGCAGGCGGTCATGTTGACCGCCTGAAATACTTCACGGGCCTATTTTGCTCCCTGAAAGGACCACTGCCATGACGAAAATTCGTATCGCCGCGTACTCGGCCATTCTCGCGTTATTTCCCGCCGGGCTCAGTGTCGCGCAAGACAACCAGACGATGACGCCCCCCGCGGCCAACATGCAGGCAAACGATAAAACGAAGACGCTCTCCGCAGAGCAAACGATCTCGGATTGGAAGCCGGAACCGAAGAAGGCCGCCAAAGCCATGATGGACAAGTACGGCCAGCCCAGAGGCGTCACACCCCATCGCCTGATCTGGACCGACAAAGCCCCGTTCACGGAAATCATCCTCATCAATGAGGAAATCCAGCACGACTTCCCCATGCCGCACAAGGATTGCCTGGAACACGTCGTCAATTTCAAGGTGCCCACCGACAAGGTCGGCGACCTGGCGGAGTTCGACGGCAGCATCATCGTCGATCGCACCCGCGGCACACTGTCCGCCCGCTGCGACAGTGAGGCGCACAACCTGCTCGCGCTGAATCTGGCCTGGGACATTATCAATAATAAAAAGAGCGTCGAAGAAGCCCGCAAGGCCTACGGCCAGATGGCCATGAAGGCGATGAAAGGCGAAAAGGGTGAATATCTCACCAAGCTCATGTTCCAACCGATGCCCAGGGCCGGCGACGCCGGAACGACGACAGTAGAAGGCCAGCCCAACGAAGCCCAGCCTGCGGTGGCGCGGTCCGATGCGTCGCAGGAACAGTCGACGGACAAGACGCGACAGGACGCCAAGAACCAGCGCAAGCTCGTCGGCGTTATCGCCGTCATTCCGCTGGCTGCCAGCGACGCGGCACTACCGCGCGGCGCGAAGTTCGACACAGACGTTTCCGCCGCGGACGACATTCGCGAGACGCTGGCAGAAGCGACCGAAGCCGCGTTCACCAAGGGAGGGCTTAACGACATTGTCGAACGATTCGTGGACAGGGATCGCAACCGTCTGGAAAAGGCCGGTCAGATGAAGGACGAAACGCTTGACGGCCGCATCGCACAACTCCAGAAAGCCTGGAAGGACAAGTACGGACAGGAGTTTGATATCAAAGAGGCCAGGGTCTATACGAACCTGGGCTTTGCTCAAGGTGAAATCACCGACGCCGCCACATTCGCAAACCAATGGCCAGTGGATCCCACCCCAATGAAGGAGGGTGAAGGTGCCCAGCCTGCCGGTGGCAAGGTCTTGACTGATCAGATCCAGGACCAGGGGAATATCGAGAACGGACGCGAGATCGCGGTCGTGCGCATGCCCGCAGAGTTCGGACTGCCCGAACTGCGCGCATCGTTCATCGACGAAGCGTTCGGCTGGAAGATCAACGTCCCCAACAACCTTTCCGCAGAACAGCTCCATGCGAACGTGCTGAAACATCTGACCTACATGGGCGAGAACATGGACAAGTGGCCCGCGGACGTCAACGACGCCTACCGCGCCGCGACGCATCACGTGCTGATGGCCGTGTACGGTGTGGACGTGCCCCGCGCCAACGGTGGCGAGAAGAACTGACCTCGGTCGGCTTGGTTCAACCGATCGGGGCGTGCAACACTTGCGCGCTCCGATCCGGTTGTCGAGGAGGCAACTTCATGCGTGTCGGCAAAGTGATTTGGACCTTGATGCTCGTCCTCCCGCAGTTGAGTTGCGATCGCGGTGGATCAGACCCCCCGTTCACTATCGCAACCACGCCAAGCCCGGCGAGAGGGCGCGGTGCCACGTCAACGCCCGCCACGACGCAAACCGCGGCGCAGCATCAGGCGATGGAGGACAAGCTGATGGGCAGCTGGATCGCCAAGGATGTCGACGCCAAGATCGGCCAGGTGAAGGTCAAGCTGACCTTCCGCAAGGACGGCCAGATGAAGCTGGCTGCCTGGTCCGACATTCCCTTCGCCGGCCAAGTGCGGGACAAAACCGCGCCGTACGAAGTGAACGGCGACGTGATTTCGTCCGAAGCGATCCGTGGTGGCACGTCGGTCACCTACTGGTTCGAAGGTGACAAGTTGGTCATTCGATACAAAGAAGGCAAGACCGTCACATTCCATCGCCCTTAAACCAATGTGCAGAATGCACTGGCGGTTCGCGCGAGCCGCGTAGGGGACGGCCCTTGTTCTCGCCTTCCACCGCGTTCGCTCCGTCGGCGGTCGCATTTACCGTCGCCCGAACGCGACAGACATGGAGTTCGTTATGCATCATGATCCGAAACATCAGGCCTGCATCGCGGCCTGTTCCGAATGCACGCAAAGCTGCGAGCATTGTGCCAACGCGTGCCTGGGGAAGATGCCCGAGTGCGCCCGGCTGTGCATCGATTGCGCCGATCTCTGCGCGATGTGCGTCGCGTTTATGAGCCGCGGCTCACCGTTACACATCAAGCTTTGCGGCCTCTGTGCCGACGCCTGCGACGCCTGCGCGGCCGAGTGCGGCAAGCACGACAATGAACATTGCAAAGAGTGTGCGGCCGCTTGCAGGAAGTGCGCAGCCGAGTGCCGTGCGATGACTAAAAAGATGGCAAAAGCCTGAGAGACCTCGTGTCTCGGGCGTGCCAGCAGGTCGTAGGCTTTCAGTCGGGCGCGGATGACGCGGGGTTGGCAATGGCTGTGGCGGTTGGGGTTGACGATCAGGTCGCTGGCCCGGTCGACTCTCAGCAACCGGCAGGCCAGCCCGCGGAGGGCGTCGACAAAACTCACGCGATTGACGGGCACGCCCTAACGTGCCGCGGCCGCCTTCCGACCAACTAGTTATCCCTCGACCGCTACGCGATGGTGGCGCGAGCGCCAATCTCGTGGAACATCCCACATACCAGTAAAGGCTACCAGAGAGAGCGCCATTCGTTTAGCTCATAACTTCACGCCGCAGGATCAAAAACTGA
>JBBRHE010000110.1:0-11952 GCA_038223165.1 Tepidisphaerales bacterium | reverse complement strand
GCGATCTAGCGCACCTAAAGCGTCGGCGACGGTTAGGCAGGCGCTTCGCAAAGATGCTATCCCATCGTTTCGAGCGGCCGCTCTGAGAGACGCTTCATTTGCAGGCGCTAGTCTAAATGTGCGCGCTGCGACCTTCATCTGCGGATGAACGTTTGCAAGCAAGTCGCGAAGGAGTGCAACCGATTCCCCCATTTAGTTACACCTTAATTTTTGCGCGCTTCTTTAGGTTGGTCCGGAAGACTTCGCCAAGAACTGCCGCGATGGCATAAGCGGCCTTTCGGCCTTGCAACCCGCTTACATCTCTCTGCCCCGAACGCCAGTAATTCGAGATTTGGTGAGGAGGCGTTGGACGGCGGTTTTGTCCGTTGAGTACCCCCGTGCGGCAACGTATGAAATTCTAGCAAGATCATTGGCCGTCAGTTTCATCAGGATCGCAGTGTGCTTTCGTTGCCTGACCCGAAATGCGGGGACGTTCACGAATTCATTTGACATGTCCAGATGTTATCAGGGCCTTGAAGTATCGGCTAATCTTTGTGGCGAGTGGTACGGCGGGTGGCACAAGATAGGACTCCGCCCTAAGCCGTCGTTCTGGCCAACCCTCACGGGGCGGAGTACCGACCCGTGCCACCTACCAGTGCAGGCGGAACTATTCTGACGCATTCGGATCGGCGGCGTCGGCGGTGGCTTTTTTGTCGTCTTTGGCGTGGTGTTTGAGGGTCGGCTTTTTGCCGGGTTGGACCGTTTCGGCGGCGTCTTCCACGGCGGGTTGGCCTTCGTGTTTTTTGTTCAGTTGGACCGTCTTGTCGTGGGCGACGTTGCGTTCATCGGGCATGGTGGACCTTTTTAAGGGAAATTGATCCCGCCCGGCGGGCGGCTACGCACCTTAGCGGGAAGAGGTTGCGGGGGGAGCGCTGAAAAAGGCGGGTGGCATGGCCACACTGGCGAATGGCGTCGTTGGTGGGGTGGGGGCAGTCGTGGGAAGCCGGCCAATCAAATTGCGATTGGCGTTGCGTTCTATATTGGCGCGACCGCTCCGGTGGACCCGTCGGCGTACTCGTTTTACGGGACGGTGAGTCGGACTGTAGTCGACATCGTTTTCCCGGCGGACGTGCCGGCGGGGACGACGGTCTTCATCACCGGGTATTGGATCAATACCCGGGCCGAGAGTTCCCCTGCGGCTACGCCGGTGAGCGCCCGGCTGGCCGGTGGTGGCGTGATGGTGACGCCGATGAAGATCGCCGCGTAGTTGTTTGGCGACGATCGAAGACGAACGGCGAGGCGCGGCCTGTGTGGCGCGCCTCGCCGTTGGTCGTTAATGGAGACCGTACGATCCGCAAGCGTTAGCGGCGGGAAGCTTTCGCCAACTGGCAACGGTGTCGAGCCTCACCGTAGCATGGGCGGCTCGCCCATGGTGAGTGTGCTCAGGCACGTTGGACGGTACGCTGTCCGAAAAACAATCGCTTTAGCCTCGCCATGACGAACTGTATGTCGAGTATAAAAGGGAAGATCGATTGCGCACTGTAGCTCGTAACGAGTACGGCCCGACGCGACGTTGAAACGTCGCACATGGGCGAGACGCATCGGCGACGGTGCGAAAACCACGGGAGCCCGAAACGAATCATGCCTCTTCTCGGCCTCGACATCGGTTCATCCTCGGTCAAGGCGGCCATCCTGCGCGGGACGAAGATCGTCGGGGATGTTGCGCGGGCGGATTTCAAGACGCGCTACGACGGGCCGAAGGTCGAGGTAGATCCCCAAGCGATCATAAAAGCGATCCGCAGAGTGATCCGTGATCTGGGAACCGCTGCGACGAAGGTGGACGCCGTCGCGATCTCGGTGATGTCGCCGGCATGGGTGGCGATGGACGGGCAGGGGAATGCGCTCACACCGATCGTCACCCACCAGGACCGCCGCAGTGTCGAGCAGGCGGTCGCGATCGAAAAGCGGGTGGGTGAAGCGCGTCATCTGCGCCTGGCGGGCAATCGGCCGTTTCCCGGTGGCATCAGTTCGACGACGTGGTCATGGTTCAAGCAAAACGAGCCGGGCCGATTGAAACAGGTGGATCTGGTCGGCCACCTGAACACGTTCGTCCATCGCCAACTGACCGGTGAGCGGGTGATCGATTCGTCCAACGCGAGCTTCACAGGGCTGTATAAGACGCTCACGCTCGACGGGTGGTCAGACGAGTTGTGCGCAGCGGCCGCGATCTCCAAGTCGGTGTTGCCCGACGTATTCGAGAGTGACGAGATCGCGGGAAAAGTGACGCGCGAAGGGGCCCGCCGATTTGGTTTGCCCGTCGGCCTGCCGGTGATGGCGGGTATAATCGACGGCAGTGCGGGCATGCTGCTGGCCGGGGCCAAGGTCGGTCAATTGTTGAACGTCTCCGGTTCGACGGATGTTCTGGCGTTGTGTGTCGGTCGGCCGAACCCGCATCCAAAATTGCTGACGCGCGCAATTGGTGTCGGGAAAAAATGGGTGTCGGTCAGCACGCTCGCTGCGGTGGGGACGGCGTTGAACTGGGTTCGATCGCAACTGTTTGCGGACCTGGCGGATGAGAAATACTGGAAACTCGTCGCGGCGTTGTCGAAACGACCGCCTGCGTCGCGCGTGTCGTTCGACAACTACCTGGCGGGTGAGCGAACGAGCATCGAACAACGCACCGCGACAGTGGCCGGTCTAACGTTGTCGTCAACTCGTGAGGACATTCTCGCGGCGTTACTGGATCATTTAGCCGTTTCCAGCGCGGCCCGGTTGGACTTATTGAAGCACAACGCCATACCGTTCCATCGCGAGGTGGTCATCGCTGGTGGGGTCGGTCGCCGGTTGTCACAGATTCTGCACCGCGATTGGCCAGGAAAGTGGAAGTTCGTCGTCCCACCCGAAGAAGCGACCCTAAGGGGGCTGGGGACGCTAGCGTAGGAAATTCTGAATGATGAACGATGAAAGCGAAACGGGTCGCCGCTGTTCATGACTCATCATTCAACAACCAGAACGGTCTTTGGAGCCTGAATGCGCACCCTCGCCGACATCTGTATCCGGCGGCCAATTTTTGCGACGATGATTATCCTGGCGCTGGTCGTCGTTGGCGCCAGCGCTTACACGAAGCTGGGCGTCGATCGTCTGCCATCGGTCGACCTGCCGACCGTTTCCGTTCGCACGACCCTGCCCGGCGCCAGCCCGGAAGAGGTTGAATCGCAGGTTTCTCAAGTCCTTGAAGAAGTCGTCAACACGGTCGAAGGCATCGACGAGCTGCGCAGCATCAGCGGGTCGGGTAGCAGTTTCCTCATCGCAACGTTCAACCTCGACCGTAACATCGACGTGGCAGCACAGTACGTGCGCGACAAGGTCTCGACCGCGCTGGGGCGTTTGCCCGAAGGTGTGGACCCGCCCGTCGTCACCAAAAATAACAACGACGGTGAACCCGTCCTGACCGTCGCGCTCGCTGGTGAGCGATCGGTCCGCGAGCTGACGGAGCTGGCAGACAAAGTCGTCAAGGTTCAGCTTGAACGGGGTCAGGGCGTCGGAGAGATTCGGATTACCGGGGCGCTCGAACGGGCGATCAATGTGTGGGTCGATGCCGACCGCCTGGCAGCGCTGGGTTTGCCGATCACCGCGGTGCGGGACGCAGTGGTGGCCAACAACGAGGACATCCCCGCGGGCAACGTGACCGGTGATGTCCGCGAGTCGTCGCTGCGCCCGATGGGGCGTATTCGCGATCCCAAGCTATTCAACGAAATCGTCATCGCAACGGTCAACGGCGTGCCCATCAAGGTCAAGGACATTGGCCGGGCCGAAGACGGCACCAAGGAGCAACGATCGGTTGCCCGACTGAACGGTAAGCCGTCGGTCACGCTCGAACTGCTTCGTCAGAGTGGCGCCAACACCATCGAGACCATTGACGCCGCCAAAGCCAACCTTGACCGCATCCGTGGACAGCTACCCCCCGGTGTGGACCTGCTGATCATTCGCGATCAGTCTCGCTACATCAATGCGGCGTTGCACGAAATCAACATCCACCTGGTGCTCGGATCCATCCTGGCCTGCCTGGTCGTCATGGCGTTCATGCGCAACTGGCGAGCGACGGTCATCGCGGGTGTGGCGATTCCGGCGTCGGTGATCAGCACGTTCGGGATGATGTGGGCACTCGATTTCACCCTGAACAGTGTAACGATGCTGGCGCTGGTGCTCATGGTTGGCATCGTCATCGACGACGCGATCGTCGTGCTCGAAAACGTTTTCCGATTCATCGAAGAAAAGAAGATGTCCCCGATGGAGGCCGCTCGTGAGGGCACGGGTGAGATCGCGCTGGCGGTGCTCGCGACGACGCTGAGCCTCGTCGTCATCTTCATCCCCGTCTCGTTCATGAGCAGTATCTCCGGGCGCTTCCTCTATCAGTTTGGCATCACGGCGGCGGTCGCGGTGATGGTGAGCTTGCTGGTTAGCTTTATCCTGACCCCGATGATGTCGGCCCGTCTGCTGAAAAAGACCGGCCAACAGGGTCACGACAGCCGGGCCGGCTTTTATGGGTACATCGACCGGTCGTACGAGTTCCTGCTTCGGTTGGTTATGCGCTACCGCATCGCGACCGCGGTCGTGGCCATTCTCGTTGTGTTGACGGCCATTCCGATCTACGGGCTGGTTAAACAGGAATACACGCCCACCGATGTCGACGAGGCAGAGTTCCAGGTGCAGATTACTGCGCCTGAAGGAACCAGCTTTGCCTCAATGAACGACACCCTCAAAGCCGTCGAAGCCGACATCACCAAGGTGCGCGGCGTAGAAACGATTCTCGCCACCGCAGGTGGAGGATTTCTCGGACAGGTCAACACGGGCAACATGTATGTCGGTCTGGCGCCGCACGATGATCGCTACCTGTCTTTCTCACGCGTCTGGCGCGAGACGCTCAATGGCAACCCACTGAACGCCTTTAAGGGAAATTACAAGCAGTCGGACGTGATGCAGGAAGTTCGGGGCATTCTTCGCAGGAATTACCCGACGCTGCGCGCGCAGGCGCGCAATTACGCGTCGTTCAATATCGGTGGCGGCAACTTTGACATCGACCTGATTATCCGTGGACCGGAACTTGAAAAACTGTCCGAGTACACCGAAGCCTTGCGCGACAAGCAGGACGAACTGGGTCTGGCTGGCATCGACACGACACTGAAGCTGACCAAGCCTGAACTTCGCGTAAACTTCGATCGCGATCGCGTTGCCGACCTGGGAATCACCGGTAGCGATATCGGCACGGCGTTGCGCTTGCTGGTGGGGGGTGATGATGAGATCAGCCGGTTCCTCGATCCGCAGACCAACGAGGACTATGACGTCCAGCTTCGGCTTGATGAAAAGTTCCGTCGCAGTCCGGATGATATTCCCACACTTTTGTTGCCCCGGCGCACCGGTGGCACCGCTGAGCTGCGGAACCTGGCGTCGTTGGAGTTGACGACTGCCCCCAGCCGTATCGACCGCTATGACCGCCAACGCGCAGCCAACGTGCGGGGTGGCATTCAACCGGGCTATGCGCTGGCCGACCGTCTTGAAGCCCTTCAGGCAGCGGCACGCGACCTCAATATGCCGTCGGCTTACACTTACAGCATCGGTGGGCGCGGGCGTGAACTGGAAAAGACGTTCACCGAATTCTTAGCGGCGTTTGCGCTGTCGGTCGTGTTCATGTACATGATCCTCGCGAGTAACTACGAAAGCCTCATCCACCCTGTCACGATTCTGCTCGCGCTGCCGTTGTCGATCCCGTTCGCACTGGGATCGCTTTATCTCACTGGCAATACCCTCAACCTTTATTCCGCACTCGGCATGCTCGTGCTCTTCGGCGTGGTGAAGAAAAACTCGATTTTGCAGATCGACCACATGAACCACCTGCGCAAGGAAGGCATGAACCGCTTTGACGCCATCATCCAGGGCAACCGCGACCGGCTTCGCCCGATTCTTATGACGACATTGGCGCTGGTCGGTGGCATGCTCCCGTTGTGGCTCGGCACCGGCCCCGGCGCCGAAGAACGCCGCGCGGTCGCGGTGGTGGTCATCGGTGGGCAGACGATGTCGCTGTTGTTGACGTTGCTCGTCACACCGGTCGCGTACAGCTTGATGGACGATGCCGCGGGGTACTTATCGCGACGCAGGCAAGCCACGCATCACGATGACCCGTACGTGGCCAAGGCGGAGATGAAGGCCGAACCGGTCGCGCTTGGGTAGGGGTATGTGCGTTCGCGCGCGACGGTTGTCATCCCGATGGGAGCAGAAGCGACCGGAGGGATTTCTACGTGGCAGAACTATCCGGGCGTTCGAGATCCCTCAGGTCGCTACCGCTCCCTTCGGGATGACATGTGGCCGCGAACTGGGCGAGTTGAGCACCACCTTTCCCGAATTCTTTCGTCCTGCTACGTTGACCGCCATGCCCCTCATCACCCGACATTCGGACGGTTCGTTTCGCGCCCATAACGCCACGATTGTCGGCGAGGTGCACGTCAGCGAACTGGCCAGCTTTTGGTTCGGCGCGGTCGTGCGCGGTGATGTCGCGCCAGTCACCATCGGTCGGCGGACGAACGTGCAAGACAACGCCGTGGTCCACTGCGACACCGGCGTGCCGAACGTGATCGAGGACGACGTAGTCATCGGACACGGCTCGATCGTACATGGGATGTTCGTCGGCCAGGGCACACTGGTGGGCATGGGCAGCACATTGCTCAGCCGCACGAAGATCGGTCGCGGCTGTTTGATCGCCGCCGGCGCAGTGGTGCCTCCGGGGCTGGAAGTGCCCGACGGCATGGCCGTCATGGGCGTGCCGGGAAAGATCGTAAGACCTGTGAAGCCCGACGAGTTGAAGTACATGAAATGGCTGACGGAACACTACGTCGAGCTGGCGGAGAAATATGTCAGTGGGGCGTTCGAGGGGAAGTAATTGCCCGTGAGTCCATGCCCTTAGCCATTCGCCACCGAATGCCAACAAAGTCATCCCGAGCGGAGCGGAAGCGACCCGAGGGATCTCGATTAGACGGGCGATGTCTGCCAAGCGAGATCCCTCCAGTCGCTACCGCTCCTGTCGGGATGACATGGTTCTGGAATTGACAACCTTTTAAGCAGCCTTTGTGATCCTGGCGGTTGCGGCCTGTGGCACCTCAAACAGATCGATCACTGAACGGTCCGTCATCGTTCGCCATTGCTGCCGACGTTGCCGCGCATGGACAGGTGACGTGTTGCTGATGATCACGACGTCAAAGTCCAGCTTCACTGCGGCGTCGTCCAGAATGATTGGCTTCCTACGATACCGAAACCCACGGCCACCCAACTTGACGTCGGCGATCGCGACGACCGTTAATCCGAGTCGTGTCGCGGCCCGATGGTAGACCAGACTGTTTTTGCCAAGATCGACGAACAGCACGCGCTTGGCACCGAGCCGTTCGGTGACTCGCCGCATGAGTTGCTCGGTCTCGTTCATCTTCGTGAAGATCTCAAACGTCTCGGCACTCACCGCTTGTCGTTTGGCGGACGTGACTATGGCGAGAACGCCACTAACCACCCCGCGCCAGTGCGCTCGCCGTCGGCCGTTGGCAGTGGCGATCAGCCAATAGCGTTTGGTCCAATCCCACGCGAACGGCAGAATCCAGCCCGTGGGAAATCGTCGCGCGATCAGCAGCAGATTATTCCGCACGTCGAGCGATGCAATTCGTTCAGGATAGCGGGCTGCGGGCGTTTTAAGGTGCGCGACGTGCAGGTCGTCAAATGAGCGCACGTCCCAACCCGCTTCGAGCAAGCGCAGGGATAAGTCGTACTCCTCGGCCGCCATGAAAAAGTCCGGGGGCAGTCCACCGACCTGCGCTAGCGCCTCGTGCCGGAAGCCCGTGCCGCAACCGATGAAGACGTTGGGATAGGCGCTGCACTCCCGCTGACCGTTTGGCAGGGTGATCGTGAATGTGGCAGCGCCAAGTGTCGGCGTACCGTCGAAGTGTTCGATCATTCGTGCGATCGCGCCGGGGATGGGGAACGAATCGTCATCCAGAAACACCACGAACCGCCCGCAGGCAACTGCCAGGCCGTGGTTCTTGGCACAGGGGCCTTCGTTTGTAGCCAACCGGATCAATTGAACGTGTGGGAACCAATGGGCGACGAGGTCGGCGCCGCCGTCCGTGCTGGCGTTGTCGACGACAAGGGTCTCGAACCGCGAGGCGGGCAGGCCACAGCGTGCGATCTGGGCAAGCGTGTCGAGCAGCACCTGACCGCGATTGTGCGTGGAGATGAGGAAGGTGACGTCGAGCATGAAATTCCTCAGGCGGCCATCGCGGATTGCAGGCCGATCAACTTGCACGGGTTATTGAAGTCGAAGTCATTGCGCGCCGTGTTCTTTGGCGGCAGGTTCCACTTGGCGAAGAGTTTGGCGTTGTCTTCCTGAGCGCGGAAGCTGTCTTGCGCACGCCGGACGTCGGCATGCTCGTCGTGGTCGACAAAACTGTTCTCGGCGGGGATGACGGTCAGGCCGGCATACCAGGCCTTCAGCGACAGGTCAGGGTCGGCGGCGTTCAGGAAGTAGCGCTCGTCGAAGAAGCCAAGATCGCGCCAAGTTGTCCGCCGGCCGACACCGAAGTTGGCGTAAAGCGTGCCGCGCACGTGCAGCAGGTGATAGGTCTGACCAGCGTGCTCGGCGGAGTAGGCGATGTTCTTCTTGCCGTCGTAATGGTGATACATCGCGACCACCCCAACGGTCGCCGGCGAGCGGTCGATTTGTTCGACGGCGTTATCGAGTGAATCGCCCATCGGGCGTGCGTCGTCATTCACCCATGTCACGCATCGACCCACGGCGTCGCGGAATCCTTTGTTGGCTGCCCGCACGAACCCCTCACGGCGGTTCTCGACGATCACCGTCAACCGATCGCCCATCAAGTCCTGCGCCTCGGCCAGGACGATCGGCGTGTCGTCGCTGCTCGCGCCGTCGACGACGATGACCTCATAGCGGCACTGCGTGTTCTCGCGAATGGCCTCCAGGCAGCGGCGGAGCAGTGGGGCGCGGTTGCAGGTGGGGATGATGATCGACAGGTCGGTCATGATGGGTGTCCTTTCGAGTACAGCCGATGGACGGCGATTCCTAACTCGCGAAGCGGGGCGGTCTGTTGCCAAAATTGGTCTTCGTACGTGTCGGTGCTGAGCACGATCGGTGGATGGACGACACCGCTGCGCGCCGAACCGACGGAAGCGGCGATCGAGCGAACGGGAAGGCCTTGAAATGTCGGGTCGGCTGAAAAACGGGGATGATCGTCGATCACATCGCTGATGGTGTGGCCTTGCGATTCCCAGAGATGGCGCTCGGTCAGCAGTTTAGCGGTGTGCTTGCCGGCCCCGTAGAGTGTGACGCGGGCCGGACGGTGCGTTTTGCTCTGCACGTCCTGCATGATGTTTAGCAAACGCGTACCGGGCGTTCGGGCTGTCGGGTCTGCGAAACCGCAAGCGGCGGCGGTGAGCGATGACAGCGCGGGCAGCAGGGCAGCGGCGCAGGAAGACGGCAAAGTTGCCAAGCGCGCGGCGCGGTCTGGCAAGCCTGACGTGTTAAAGCGGTCGATCGTGCGGCGATAGAAGCCGACGCGCTGAACAGACACGTTCACAGGATCGCAGAGATCGCGCACACGGTCATACGCGGCGCGAGAGCAGGTGACCCGTTCATCGCGGTTGCGCCAGAGGCGCGTCATGTGGCGTGCAAGGTCACCGGCCGATCCGCGCTCGGCGATGAGCGTGGGGTCTTGAACGATCTCGACCGATCCTGTCCCACCCCCGACAATGACGGCCCGCCCCGCGGCCATGGCTTCGCAGAGGGCCATGGAAAAATTCTCCCACAGGCTCGGCATCACGCAGAACGACGCTGCAGCCAGTTCGACGTCGACCGTGGATCGCGAGACTTCACCCAGGAATGCCACACGCTGTGCGAGGGCTGGGCCGATTGTCGATTCGATGAATGCTCGCATCGAACGACCACCGGGCCCGGTGTTCGTGTCGGGGGCGGCGAACCGGAACGTGGCGGTGGGGTTGTCGGTCAGAAATTGCTTGAGCGCTTTTGCGAGGACTTCACACCCTTTAAGACGCTCCAGGCGGCCGACGAACAGCACCGGGCCATCGGGTGGCGGGCTGGTGAATACCGAATGGGTTGTCGCCAATGCGTGGGGGATGATGTCGGCGGTGATTGACGCGCCCATGTGTTCACGAGTCAGTTCGACGACCCTGCGCGTGGGCGCGCACACGGCATCCGATAGATGAATCGCAGCGAACTCGAGCGCGATGATCAGTCGTTCACTCTCGCCGAGCGTGATGCTGTTACCCGCGTAGGCGATCGCGGTGGCGCAGTGCAGGTGGGTGACGACGGGGACGGTGGTGGTGCGGTTCAGCAACAGCGGCAGGCCGAGCGATTCGACCTCGGGCACTTCGACAATGTCGAAGGGCTGCTGGGCATGTTCGCGAAGGAAGGCGTCGGTCAGTACCTGAGCTATCGCCAGGCGATAGATGCCATCACCCGCCGCGTTGATCGTCGCGGCCAACGGGGCGGGCAAGGTGCCGTTGGCGACGCTCGTCGCGAGGTCGGGAGTCTCATGAACGGTCACACTAGCAGGCGCGTTTCCACGGGCGTCTGCGGGCAGATTGAGCGTAAAGACGTGCACGTCATGACCATAGATGGCTAGGGCGGCGGCGGCATTGCGCACGTAGGCGCCGATGCCACCCATGCGGGCGCCGGGCCATTGGTGCGACAGGAACGCGATGCGCATGGAATAGTTATCGGACGGTCGGACCGTGAACCGATACATTTCGCATGTCCGACCCCTGGGCAAACCTGCGCAAGCTTCAACCCGTCAGCCGGCTCTTCGGGTCCGACCGTGGCACACCGATCGACCGGTACTACATCGAGCAATTTTTACGCGCCAACAGCGAGCTCATTCGAGGGCGCGTCCTGGAGATCGGTGACCCCGGTTACACCCGGCAGTTCGGTGGCGATCGGGTGACGCAAAGCGACGTCCTGCACGCCGTCGCGGGGAATCGCAAAGCGACGATCGTCGGTGATCTGGCTACGGGTGAAGGCATCCCGACCGATGCGTTTGATTGCATCATTCTGACGCAGGTGCTGCCGTTCCTGTTCGACGTCGCGGGTGCAGTGCGGACGTGCCACGCGGCGCTGAAGCCGGGTGGGACGGTGCTGGCGACGGTGCCGGGAATCAGCCAGATCAGCCGGTACGATATGGACCGCTGGGGCGACTTCTGGCGGTTCACCAGCCTGTCGGCGCGCAAGCTGTTCGAACCGGCGTTTTCTGGCGGTGACGTGCAGATCGAATCGTTTGGTAACGTGTTAATCGCCACGGCGTTTCTTCAAGGCATGGCGCTGCACGAGGTGACGACGGAGGAACTCGATCATCGCGACGCCGACTATGAAGTCATCGTGACGATCAAAGCGACCAAGAGGCAAACATGAACGGCGGGGTAATCCTGCTCTATCATCGTGTGATCGAACTGCCGACCGATCCACAATTGTTGTGCGTCTCACCGAGCCATTTCGCAGAGCATTTGGAAGTCCTGTCGCGCATCGCGACCCCCGTGTGGACGCACCAAATGGCCGACTTCGCTCGCTACGGCGGCATGCCCGAACGCGCGGTCGCCATCACGTTTGATGACGGGTACTTCGACAACCTCGAGTTTGCCAAACCGTTGATCGAGCAGGCGTGCGCACAGGCGACAATCTTTACGATGGTCGGGCACGCAGGTCGATTGCGCGAATTCTTCTGGGATGATCTGGATCGAATCTTTTTACAGCCCAACGTTCTGCCGGAGACGCTTCAACTGGCTGTCGGGGAAACCTCTTACCGCATCGACCTTGGGGATGATGCGACCTACTCCAACACGATGTTCGAAGCGCATCGTCAGTGGGACGTGACGATGACGACTGCGCCGAACGCTCGTCAACGAACCTATAGC
>JBBRHE010000109.1:0-12200 GCA_038223165.1 Tepidisphaerales bacterium | reverse complement strand
TCGCTCGACAAGGTCGCCGGTGAAAGTAACGAACCTCGCTGGCGCGGCATCAGCACGCTGGACGTGCGCGCTGCCGACGACGGCGTCGTCGAGTCGCTGGCCGTCACGAACGGCGCGTGGGTCGATGCCGGTGGCCTCGTGCTGACGACCGTGCAACCGGAGCGCGTGCGCTTCCGCGCCTCAGCGTTGCAGGCCGACTTGCCGCGCTTACGAGACGGCATGCGCGGCGAGATTACCGCGCCCCAGCAATCCGGACCCGGCTCCAGCATGAAGGGCATCATGTCGTTGGCGCTGACCGCCGACGCCGATGCGCGCACCATCGATCTGATCGTCACGCCCGAGACACCGGCGTCGTGGGCACGGGCGGGCGTGTCGGCCTTTGTAGACCTGACTGCACAGGAAGCCCAACGCGAACTGGCCATCCCGGTTGGCGCGATCATTCAAGACGGCCTGACGAAGGTCTTCTACCGCCGCGACCGCAAGAACCCTGACGTGGTCGTCCGCACGGAAGCCGATTTGGGCGTTAGCGACGGCCGGTATGTCGTCGTCGCTTCCGACCTTACCGACGGGGACGAGGTCGTGCTCGACGGCATCTACGAGATAAAGCTCGCCAGTTCCACCAGCGCCGCCGGCGCCATGACAGGCGGTCACTTCCACGCCGACGGCACCTGGCACGCCGACGGCGAGCCCGAGCCAGGCGAAGCCGGAGGGGGCAAGTAATGCTCAAACACGCCATTGCCTTCTCGCTTCGCAACGCGCCACTGGTGCTCATCACCGCGGTCATCGTCCTCGTATTCGCTGCCTGGCAGGTGCCGCGCATGCCGGTCGATGTGTTCCCTGAACTGAACGCGCCCACCGTCGTCATCCTGTCCGAAGCCGGCGGACTGTCGGCCGAGGAGGTCGAGCAGAACGTCACCTTCCCGATCGAAACCGCAGTCAATGGCTTGCCCGGCGTGCGACGCGTGCGCTCGGGGTCGGCGATTTCACTGTCCATCGTTTACGTCGAGTTCGACTGGGGGTCGGACATCTACCGCGCGCGGCAACTCGTCACCGAGCGCCTGTCGATCGCCGCCGAGCGTGTGCCCGAGAACGTTCACACCGAGATCGCGCCCGTCACCGGTTTGACCGGCGAGATCATGCTGCTGTCGTTCAGCGCCGCGCCCGGTTCGCTCGACGAGGTGGCGCTGCGCTCGCTCGTCGAATTTGACATCGCCAACCGCCTGCTCGCGGTGCCCGGCGTCGCCAGCGCCATCGCGATCGGTGGGCAGATGCCCGAGTATCAGATCAACGTCCGCCCCGACCGTTTGCGGTTGTACGGGCTGACCACGGCGCAGGTCGTCGAGGCAGCCCGCGCCGCCCACAGCACGTCGTCGGCGGGCTACCTCGCCAACGTCGAGGGCCTCGAACTGCCCATCACCCAGGTCGCGCGAGCGCGGAACGTGCAGGACATCCAAGGCACGATCGTCACCTACCACAGCGGCGCCGCAGTCACACTCGGCGACGTGGCCGACGTCGTGCTCGCGGGCGCGCCGCGGCGCGGCACCGCGTCAGATGGTGGCGTGCCGGCGGTGGTGCTGGGCATCGCCAAGTCGCCGGGCACCAACACACTGGCAATCACCCGGCAGATCGACGAAGCCCTGAACCAGATCGAAGCCACGCTGCCCAAGGGCGTCACCATCAACCGCCAGACAATGCGACAGGCGGACTTCATCGACATCTCCGTCAGGAACGTCGTGACCGTGCTGATCGAGGCCAGCATCTTCGTCACGATCATCCTCGTGCTGTTCCTGCTGAACGTCCGCACCACCGTCATCACGCTGACCGCACTGCCTCTTTCGCTGGCGGTGGCGATGCTGGTGTTGTGGCAACTTGGCCTGAGCATCAACGTGATGACGCTGGGCGGTTTGGCTGTGGCGATCGGTGAGCTGGTCGACGACGCGATCATCGACGTCGAGAACGTTTTCCGCCGGCTCGGCGAGAACGCAACACTGCCACTGGAACTGCAGAAGCCGTTCGTGCAGGTGATCTACGACGCCAGCAACGAGATCCGCTCGGCAGTCGTCTTCGCAACAGTCATCATCTGCCTGGTCTTCGTTCCTCTGCTGTTTTTGCAGGGGCTGGAGGGGCGGTTCTTCCGGCCACTGGGCATCGCTTACATCGCGTCGATCCTTGCGTCGCTGCTCGTGGCGTTGACCGTCACGCCCGCCATGTGCAAGTACATGCTGCGCGGCAAGTGGCTGTCGAACCGCGAGGCGGCGAAGCACCATGACGGGTTCCTCGTGCGCTGGCTGAAGGCGATTTACGAGCCCACACTGCGCCTGGCATTGCGCTGGCGGTGGGGCGTGCTGGCGATGGCGGTGGTCATGACCGCGTTAAGCATCGCCGTCGCCAGTCGGTTCGGCACGGAATTTCTGCCGAGTTTTAACGAGGGCACAATCACGGTTTTCCTTACCGCGCCGCCTGGCACGTCGCTGATTGAAACGGACCGACTGTCGCGCGGCATCGACGTGAAGCTGGCGGCGATCGAGGGCGTGCAGTCGGTCGTGCGCCGTACCGGTCGCGCCGAACGCGACGCCCACGCCGAGCCCCCAAGCCGCAGCGAGATCGACGTGAAGTTAAAGCCGGGCGTCGGCCGTGAAACGGTGCTGCCGGCGATCGACAATATCATCGGCGCCATCCCCGGCATAACCGCCGAGACCGGCCAACCAATCGAGCATCGTCTGAGCCACGTCCTGTCGGGCACGCCCGCGGCGCTGGCGATCAACGTGTACGGCGACGACCTGGCCCTGCTGCGCAAGATCGCCGCGGAGGTCGAGGCGACCGTGAAGGAGATCCCCGGCACGCGCGACGTCTACGGCAACCGCGAGGCGCTGATCGTCGCGCTGCCCGTCCGCTATCGGCACGACGATCTGCGTCGCTTCGGCCTGACGCCGGCCAGCGCCGCCGAACAGGTGAAGATCGCATTCAACGGTGAGTTGGTCACCGAGATCAACGAAGGCGTGCGGCGGATCGACATCGTCGTGCGGCTGCACCCCGACGAGCGCCGCACCGTCGACGACGTGCGCAACTTCGTGCTTCACGGTGCCGGTGGGGCCTATGTGCGGTTGCACGAGGTGGCCGACGTCGGTCGTGAGAACGCGCCGATGGCGATCCAGCGCGAGAACGCCCGCCGCAAGGCCGTCATCTCCGCCAACGTCGCCGACGGTTTTAACCTCGGTGATGTGGTCGCCGACGTGCAGTCGAAGGTCACGCCGATCGTCACCGGTTATGGTTACGCGGTCGGTTACGGTGGGCAGTTCGAGGCGCAGCAGTCGGCGGCGCGGACGATCTACCTTATGGGTGGTGGCGTGTGCGTGGTCATCCTCCTGCTGCTCTACATGGCGCTGGGCACCGTGCGATCGGCGCTGCTGGTGATGGTCAATCTGCCGCTGGCACTGGTCGGTGGCGTCGCGGCGATCTTCATCACCGAAAGCCCCAGTCTCGGATCGAACCTGCTCGGTTTGGTTGGTATCGGTCGCTTTCAGGCGCCGGTGTTGTCCATCGCGAGCATGGTGGGGTTTGTTACACTGTTCGGCATTGCGGTGCGCAATGGCATTCTGCTGGTCGACCACTATCGCAATCTCGCGCGGCCAGGCGAACCGATCGAACAGGCGATCGTGCAGGGTTCGATGGAACGGCTCGTGCCGATCCTGATGACCGCGCTCACCGCAGTGCTCGGCCTGGTCCCGCTGGCCATGAAGTCCGGCGAGCCGGGCAGCGAGTTGCTCGCGCCGCTGGCGATTGTGGTGCTGGGCGGGCTGGTGACCAGCACGTTACTGAATCTTATCGTGGTCCCCGCGGGGTACCGCCTGATTATGGGGGATAAAGCATCGGGTGCGAACGGTCCGGCGTCGGACCCCATCTCGGTGTAGTCGTTTTCTGTTTCGAAGGAGTTCGCCATGTCACTCAACGTTCATTCCGTTGTTCTGTCGTTCGTCGTTGCCACCGCTGCGTTGGTCGGCTGCGATCGCGACGACCACGGTCATCCTCACGACGCGCCCAAGCCCCAATCGACCGCCACGCCTGCTGTTGGTGGTGGCGCGCAACCCATGGCCGACGACCACGACAACACCGGCTCGTCAACCCAGCACAAGTTGGGTGACGTCACCGTTGCCGGCTACACGTTCGCCGTCACACAGACCAGCGCCATCACGCCGGGTAAGGAAGCCGATATTACGCTCGTCCAAACCGCCGGAACCGGCGAACCCAAGGCCGTCCGCATCTGGATTGGTAACGAAAGTGGCGAAGGGTCGGTCAAGGTGCGCACGCACAAGCACGGGTCGAAAATGGAAGCGCACGTCGAGGTCCCCGACCCACTGGCGGCCGATGCAAAACTGTGGGTCGAAGTCGAAACTGCAGATGCGAAGCAGGCTTCATCCGTCGCCATCAAACGGTAGGTCGAGACAGCCCTCTGCAATGCCGTCGTTTGCGCCGCAGGGTCGCGGATGGATTGCCGCCAGCCAAGACGCCCAAGCCCAAGGCCGAGCGCGTGATCAAGCGGGCGTCGAGATCATCGAGCCGATGAAACGACTGTCGGCTGCGTGAAGCGCGACGACGGGGCGACGGGACGCCAATTGAACTTTTCGTGGAACGCGCTGTCGATCTCGTGGAGCGGAAATTCTTACCGGAGCCTCGGTGGTGTCATGAGGGTTTCCTGGCTGCTTTTGAGCGTTTTCCCACGGGTCGCGCCATCGCCTTTGCCTTTGCTTTCGTTCGATGACGGGCTTGGGACACCTTGGGCTTCCCATCGTGCTTCGGCGGAATCTGCTTAGAAAGTTTTTTGACCGTGCTCGGTTTGGACGATTGCCTTGCATGTGGCTTGAGCCGTTTGGGCTTTGCAGTCAATGGGCGGTCCTTCACCGAAGGTGACTGGAAGGCCGGCGCCAGTTCGATCCCAAACACGTCGGCAAGATCGCCGGCGGCGATGACCTTCGCCGCCGAGGTCTCGCGGGTGAGGGCCGTGACATCACCCGCCTGCGCGATCAGGTCGAGATGATCGACCTGCCGCAGCGCGAAGAGCATTTCCGGCGTCTGGTCGAGCCTGGCCCCCACACCGTAGAGCGCGGCGGCGACGTGCTTGCACATGCCCGCCCAGTCGGGGCACGAACAGCTCATCTCGATCTCGTCCGGTGATGGAAACAAACCGTTGGACTTGCGGGTCACGATCTCCATTACGTGGTCGGAAATGCCGCCCTTGAGCAATTCGATGACCGACGCGATCTGGCCGGCACAGTTCTGTTGGATATCGCTCCAAATCGTTCCCACCAGTGGCCGGATGTTGATCGAGACGCGGTACAAGCTTGATCCACTGACCAACGCAGTGACGTTCCCGGGACCGATTTGAAGATCGACGACCGATCCGTTGCGCAGATAGGAACGTCCGCGCGGCAAGCGGTAAGCGAGATCACTGTAAGCTTCCAGATTGTTGCACCACGCCTTACCCCAGAACGTGGCCGCAATCTTTTTGCCTTCAAGCTTTACCGGTGAAATCACCTGACCTTTCTCCGTGAGCTTGGCGATCTCCTTCAGCGCGTTCGTTTTCTTCTGTGCTGCGCTGATATACGGCTTGAAACTCCACCAAGACATGATCCGACTCCTTTACTTAAGTTTCCGTCGCTTTGTTGACGTCGAGTGCGACGAAGTTCAGCAGTTCGCGATTGTCCATTTCGGTCAACAGGCGTTCGGCGCCGCCTTCGAGGAGATCGCGGGACAGGCCCGATTTATCGGCGATCAGCCCGTCGATCTTTTCCTCAACGGTACCACGGCAGACGAATTTGTGGACCAAGACGTTGCGCTTCTGGCCGATGCGGAAGGCGCGATCGGTCGCTTGGTTTTCCACCGCGGGGTTCCACCAGCGGTCGAAGTGGATCACCTGCGACGCCGCCGTCAGGTTTAGTCCAGTACCGCCGGCCTTGATCGACAGGACGAAGAACGGCGGGCCGTCTTCGCGCTGGAATGAGTTGACCATGTCACGCCGTTTGGCGACGGATGTTCCACCATGTAGGACCAGGCCGGCCCGGCCGAAGATGCCCTGGAGAAACGCCGCAAGTGGGTCGGTAATTTCACGGAACTGAGTGAAGATCAGCACTTTTTCCTGTCGGGATGCGAGTTCCTCGCACAGTTCACCCAGCCGTTGAAACTTCGCGCTGCGAGCCGGCTCGTAGCCGCCGTCGCCTTGCCATTGCGAGGGATGATTGCAGATTTGTTTCAGTCGCATCAGGTAGGCCAGCACGATGCCGCGGCGTTGGATGCCGTCGGTTTTGCTCAGTTGCTCGTCCAGTTCCCGCACCGATTGCTCGTACAGCACGGCCTGCGGCTTGCTTAATCCGCAGAAAGTCCGCACTTCGGTCTTGTCGGGCAGATCGGCGATGATGCGCTTGTCCGTCTTCAACCGGCGAAGGATGTACGGCTTCACGAGCGCGCGCAGTGGCGCGTAGCCGTGGTTTGGCGACTGCGACATCGACTTGCAAAAACTCGCGAAGGCTTTGGACGACCCGAGCAGACCTGGATTAAGAAAATCGAAGAGCGACCAGAGGTCGGACAGCCGGTTTTCCACCGGTGTGCCCGTCAGGGCGATTCGGGCGGCGGCGTGCAGTTGCTTCACGCTTCTGGCCTGTCGCGTGCCCGAGTTCTTGATCGCCTGCGCCTCGTCCAGAACCACCAGGTTCCATCGCCGCGCGCGAAGCGAATCGTTCCGCGCCAGCATTCCGTAGGTGGTGATGACCAGATCGGGAGTCGCCGGTTTGGCGTCCGGGTCCGAGGGATGTTCGACGGCGACCGACAACGAGGGCGCAAACCGCTCGATTTCAGAGCGCCAATTGGCGATCAGTGACGTTGGAACGATCAGCAAACTGCTGGTGGATGTATCGCCTTGCGCCACCCGCGTCTGGCGGTCATGCAAGAGCAGCGCGATCAACTGGACGGTCTTGCCCAGCCCCATGTCGTCGGCCAGGCAGGCGCCCAGGCCGAGCCGGGTCATGAACCGCAACCAGTTCAACCCCACTTGTTGGTAAGGTCGCAGTTCCGCGCGAAGCGCCGTTGGTACGGTGTTGGAGATTTGGGCGGGGTCACGCAGTTCCGCCAGCGTGCGATCGAGCCAGTTACCGGCTTGCAATCCGGTCCACTGCCGAATCTGTTCGAGCGGCTTCCCGTCCGTTTTTTGATCGATCTCCGCCCCTGCAAGCAGCCGCATGCCTTCAAAGAAGGTGATGCCACCGTCGCGCGCTTCGCGTTCAACCTTTTTCCAGTGATCCAGCGCCGCAGCGAGTTGATCGCTGTCCACTTCGACCCATTGGCCCCGCAAGCGAACCAGCCCGTTGGTCGACGCAAGCAGATCCTGCAACTCCTGATCGGTCATGGTCTGGCCGTCGAGCGTGACGCTGGCGGAAAAATCCAGCAGCGCATCGACCCCGAGCTTGGATTTGACAGCGTCACCGATCTTCACGCTCACCAGCGGTCGCGCCGGACGGGCGGCCTTCCACCAGTCGGGCACGCGCACCGCCAGCCCTGCGGATTCCATGGCCGGCACGTCCTGGAGGAAGCGGTGGGCTTGTTTCGGCGTCCAGGCCATCGCCTGGTAGATGCCCCCGTCGTCCACCATTTCCCTGATCCACGGCACGGCCTCGGCGGCCTGTTGGATCGGTGTCAACAGCGCCAGCAGCGCGTCGCGGTTCTTCGCGCCGGCGTACTCCTGCAGCGCCCGTGAGAGCGGCAAATGCTGCAACGCCCCCCGGGCCGACAGACGATGCACGTAGGTCGCCAGGAAGGCAAAGGGATGCTGCTCATCCCGCTTGTTTTCCGCCAAGTGAAACGTGACGCGCCCGACCATCCGCCACAGCGGGTTTTTCGTGTGCAACCAGGCCCCAGCACTCTCGGTGCCGCGGGCGATCTCGCCACAAACGTACCGGTCCAGGTCGGCCCACCAGTCCGCCAGCACGTCCGTCGTGAGATATTCCAGCCCCTTCATCGGCGGTGCCTGCTCCACCATCAATGCCAGGTCGCTGATCACCGGCTTGACCGGCTGCACTTGCCGCGCGGTGTCCAGCCCGGGCGTCTGACTCAACCGCGTGAGGTAATGCTGGGCGACATCGCGGGCAAAGGCGATCGACGGAGGCAACACCGTCCGCAATTCCACCGTCGCAAGATGCAGCAGTCCCGCCGAGGCGCCGATGCGAAACGCTTCCAGGATCCGCGCCACTGCAGCCGCCGACGTGGCGTCATCCTCGGCCGACTCTTCAACCCGCATCAGGCCCGACGGAGAAACTGCGACGGACAAAGCCATATGCAGCGTCTTTCTGCCACGGCCGGCGACAAACGTCAATTCTCCACGCAAACCAAATGTCGGTCATTCCTCTTCACGCCGAAGCGACCATCGGATTTGAACTCGGCAAACCATTTTCAGGAAATGAACCGTTGGATGGACGGCGTAACTCTAGTCCTCATAATGAAAAAGCCCTTTGACCTATTCGTCGAAGGGCTCGAAGAGGCTCGTTTCATTTGAATGCGTGTGTGACGCGAAAAGTGCGAAGGTCGAACTTAAATGGTCGTGGGCTTCGACACATAAAATTAATCTCTATATAACCACCGCCCATGAAACCTGCACAACACTCGGCATCGGGGGTCGGTAAACCAGTCAAGCGGTTCCTAGGCATTCATTTTGATTTTCACGCGCAACCGGCCGACAACGAAATTGGCAAGACGCTCACGCCCACGATGGTGCGGCGCATGATCGACCAGGTGAAGCCCGATTATGTGCAATGCGATTGCAAGGGTCACCCTGGATATGCCAGTTATCCGACAAAGGTTGGCACGCCGGCAACTAGAAGAATGCGGCGCGATCCGCTGCGCGTCTGGCGGGACGCCACGGCGAGCCGAGGCGTCGCTTTATACGTTCATTACTCCGGAGTGATCGACGAATGCGCAACGCAGCACGACGCACGCTTTGCACGCATTCTCAACGACGGCACGGCTTGCAAGCGCGTCACTGGCCTGTTCGGGCCCTACGTCGATGAAGTGCTGATCCGCCAGTTGGAGGAAATCAGTCAGGTATACCGCGTCGATGGCGCATGGGTCGATGGCGACTGCTGGGCCGTTCAGCCGGATTACTGTGAAACGGCGCGTAAGGAGTTTGAAGTCCGCACCGGCCTTGGCACACTTCCGAAAGGCAAGCAGGATCCGGGGTACGACCAGTTCCTGGAGATCATGCGGCAGCAATTCAAGAGCTATCTGAAGCATTATGTCGAGACGCTGCGTCGAACCGCGCCGGGACTTGAAGTGACAAGCAACTGGGCATTCAGCTCTTACATGCCCGAGCCGGTATCGGTGGACCTACCGTTCCTATCGGGGGATTACGCCCCAGTGCAGAGTTACTACTCGGCGCGATTCGAGGGACGGTGCCTGGCCGAACAAGGCAAGCCCTGGGATCTGATGGCCTGGAGCTTTGCCGGCACGTTTGAAGAGCATGCGTGGTCGACCAAATCTTCGGCTCAGTTGAAGCAAGAGGCGTCAGCGGTCCTGGCTTTAGGCGGCGGATTTCAGGCATACTTTCAGCAGAATCGCGACGCGTCGATCCAGGAATGGCAGATGTCGTTGATGGCGGAAGTCGCGAAATTCTGCCGCAGTCGAGAGCGGATATGCTATCACTCTCGCTCGCTGCCACAGGTGGGACTGCACTATTCGACCGCTGATTACTACCGGCTGAACGACGAATGCTTCAACAACGGGGGCACGAAGGTTTCTGGCCCCATCCGGGGGATGTTGAACTGCCTGCTGGACGGGCAGGCGTCAGTTGACGTGTTAATGGACCATCACCTTCATGACCGCCTGGAGCAGTACCCGCTGCTGCTCATCCCGCAGTGGCCAGGCATCGATCCGGCACTGCATCAGCGGTATTTGGCCCACGTTAGCCAAGGCGGCCGGCTGGTGGTGGTCGGTGCCGAGGCCACCCGAGCCTTCGCCGACGCGCTCGGCGTGACATTCGACGGGGCTTCGTCGGTGCAGACGCGATGGTTTGATCACGACGATCGCTTGTTCGCCAACCGCGCGATGACCGCAGACTGCGTTGCCAAGCGCGGTACGCGCACCTTCTCACGCCTGTGGCGAGTGAACGACCGTCGCGGTCAGTTCAGCCCCGGCGTCACCCTTCGCAGGCTGGGGAAAGGCTGGATTGCCGGCGTTTATGCCGACGTGAGTGAGCAATACACGGCGTCCGCCCGGTTGGGTACACGAGAGATGTTCAAGGGGCTTCTGGCTGAATTGTTTCCAGACGCACTGGCCAAGGTTGAGGGATCGAGCAACGTAGAAGTTGTCGTCCGCCGCCATGCGTCCAGTGGAAACGTGCTGGTCCATCTCATTAACACCTCCGGACCGCATGGCAATCGGCAGGTGCATGTGTTCGATCAGGTCGTTCCACTGGGACCATTAACCGTGCATCTGACACTAACAGCCAAGCCGAGGCGAATCGTCCTGCACCCGCAGGGCAAGCCCGTGGCGTTCAAGTGGTCGGGTGGGATGGCACGATTGACGCTAGAGGGGCTGGCATTCCACGACATCCTCGAAGTGCAACCATAAATGCGGGCATGGCGCGCCCGGGAAGATCGGCCATCAGCGCCGGGTCAGTTTGCCATTGCGCAGATCGAACAGGTCACCGCGAAAGCCGATTCCGCTCATCGAGAGGTGGCCCGGCCAGGTCAGAGGAGGGGCCGTGTGGGTGAGCGACCCATCGAACGAGGCGTGCAGGCCGCAGATACCCTCGAGAATGAGTTCGACTGGCGAACCTGAACCCCGATCGACTCGGGGCGTAGCAGCGGGGGCTCCTGCGAAAAATAAAAATGAAACCGTCTTTCCTCCCGCCCGCTCGTTGTAAGTCATGCATAAGCCCTGGCGATGCTTGGCTGATTTTTATTTTCAGTTCAGACTGCAGCAGTACCGTGAAGTGGGCCAACTTGACCGCCAAGCCGGAAATCTCGCAGTACGGGAAATGCCTTACGTCAGATATGGCCGAAAAGCGTCGTCTGCTCGAATTCGTTGTATTGACCTTTTCGCTCGACGACGTAACTGACGTAACTCTTGTCCCCACATGAGAAAGCCCTTCGACATGCTCGTCGAAGGGCTGAAAGTCTCATCAAGTCGGGGCGACAAGATTTGAACTTGCGACCTCTTGACCCCCAGTCAAGCGCTCTAAACCAAGCTGAGCTACGCCCCGGTTTGGTCCCGGAGGGTCGAGTTTACGCGATTTAAGCGTGGCCGACAAGGTGTGGGAACGTTTGCCGCTGGGCTCGATCTTGACATCGCTTTCGCAGGGCCGTAACACTGTCACATGGAACACCCCAAGATCGTTCAAGATGCGATCACGTTCGACGACGTCCTGCTGATCCCCTCGCGCAGCGACTTCATCCCCAGCGACGCGGATACGCACACCCGGCTCACGCGCAACATCGAGATCAACATCCCGCTGATTAGCGCGCCCATGGATACCGTCACCGAGGCGGCACTGGCGATCGCGCTGGCGCAGGAGGGGGGGATCGGCATCATCCACAAAAACCTGTCGATCGAAAACCAGGCCCGCGAGGTCGAGAAGGTCAAGCGCAGCGAGAACGGGATCATTACCGATCCCATCACGCTCAACCCGTCGGCGACCATCGGTGAATGCCGGCGGATCATGAAAGAATACAACGTCAGTGGCATTCCGATCGTGGATGACGAAGGGCCACGGGCTGCCAGTGGCGTGAGAAACATGCGCGACAGCAGACCACCGCGCGTGTTGGGCATTATGACCCGGCGTGATTTGAAGTTTCAGGAGGACGACAGCCGCACGGTCGGTGAGGTGATGACGCGGGGGAATCTGATCACCGCGCCGGAGAATACGAGTCTCGAAGATGCCGAGCGGATTCTTTACAAGGCCAAGGTAGAAAAGCTGCTGCTGGTGGACAAGGAGAATCGGCTGGCGGGGCTGATCACTATGCGCGACATCGACAAGCTGCACCAGTTCCCCGCAGCCTGCAAAGATAAGCGTGGTCGGCTTCGCGTGGGTGGGGCGACGGGGGTGCGGGACTTCGCGCGCGTGGAGGCGCTGATCGCTGCGGACGTCGATGTCATCATCGTCGACACGGCCCACGGACACAGCAAGAACGTGATCGAGACGGTCAAAGAGATCAAGCGCA
>JBBRHE010000108.1:0-12309 GCA_038223165.1 Tepidisphaerales bacterium | reverse complement strand
GGTCGAGTGCCTGGTCACCGATATCCCGGACGTGATCCGTGTGAGCGTCGGCGACATGAAGCTCGACGACGTCATCCATGTCAAGGACCTGAAGCTGCCCCCGGGCGTGAAGTTGCTCGCTGACGAGGACCAGATCGTCGTCCAGCTGAAGGAAATCGCCGAAGAAGAAATCACCCCGGCCGAAGGCGACACCGCCGAGCCGGAAGTCATCGGCAAGAAGAAGGAAGACGAAGAAGCAGCGGCCGCGGAAGAGGCGGCGAAGAAGTAGCCGGAATGAGTTGCCAGTTGCCAGTGATCGGTTGCCAGTAAATGGCATCCAAGTCCCGGGCGCTCTGGCAACTGACAACTGGCAACTGGCAACTTATGCGTCTGGTCGTTGGTCTTGGCAATCCCGGTCGCGAATACGTCGGCACCCGGCACAACGTCGGGTTCGAGGTGGTCGAACGGTTGGCCAAACGACTCGGTTGGACGAACCGCGACGACGAGTTTGCCCGGCTGGCCCGATCGAAGTTTGACGGGCTGGTGATGGATGGCCCCGCGGGCAGCGCTGGTAAGGCGCTGTTGATGGAGCCGACGACGTTCATGAACCTCAGTGGTCGTGCCGTACAGGCGGCCCTGGCGTTTTACGGAATGTCGACTTCGGACGTGTTGGTTGTGTTGGACGACATCGCGTTGCCCGTTGGCCGGTTAAGGCTACGCGGGTCGGGATCGTCCGGCGGACACAACGGTCTGAAGGACATCGAACGCGTGCTTGGGACGAACGTCTATTCGCGACTGCGAATCGGCATCGACCCACGCCCGCCACGCATCGAACAGAAAGATTATGTGCTCGGCCGGTTTACCGACGAGCAGCGTAAGATAGTAAACCCGACAATCGACCGTGCCACCGAGGCAGTGATCGTCTGGATGGACAAAGGTGTTGAAGCGGCGATGAGCCGCTTCAATGCAAAGGATGAAAAAGAAGGCTGAAGGCTGAAAAAGGAAACGGGATGATTCATCCTTCATCCTTCTTTTTCATCCTTCACTATTTAGCGGCCGGCCCCAACCGGCCAAAACCCAAGCTAGGGAGTTAGAACTATGGCAGCGACAATTGCAGATCGTCAGTATGAAGGCATGTTCCTGGTCGGCCCCGCGGCCACTCAGGAAAATGAAGGCGGCGTCAAGCTCGTTCGCACCGCGCTCGAGCGTCACGGCGCCAAGGCGCTGGTGCTCAAAAAGTGGGACGAGCGCAAGTTGACCTACGAAATCAAGCGTCAGAAGCGCGGCACGTACATCATCGCCTACTTCAGCGCCGCTCCGAGCGCCATCGCCGGCATCGAGCGCGACGTGAAGCTTAGTGAAGACATCCTCCGCGTGCTGGTGACCGAAGCCGATCACCTGACGCAGGCCGAGATGGACGCCGTCGAGCCGCAACCGATCCAGCCGCGC
Source organism: Tepidisphaerales bacterium (assembly GCA_038223165.1). Taxonomy (GTDB): domain Bacteria; phylum Planctomycetota; class Phycisphaerae; order Tepidisphaerales; family Tepidisphaeraceae; genus DASYHQ01. The sequence continues at coordinate 10,881 of JBBRHE010000108.1, read as the reverse complement.
GAAGAGCGCCCAAGCTGGGACCGCCCGAGCTTCAACGACCGTCCCCCCCGCCGCGACGACCGCGGTGGTGACCGTGGCCCGCGTCGCGAAGAAGTCGGCGCTGACGCGAAAGACTAAGGAATTGCGGAATGCGGAGTTCGGAATGTGGAATTGATTCCCCTTCCGCATTCGGCATTCCAACTTCCGCATTCTGGAGGTCCCATGGCCAGCTATAACAAAGTCCTTCTCATGGGCAATCTGACCCGTGATCCGCAGTTGCGCTACACGCCCTCACAGATGGCTGTGTGCGACTTCGGCATCGCGGTAAATGAGAAGTTCACGACCAAGGCCGGCGAGAAGCGTGAAGATGTCGCGTTCATCGACATCACCGCCTGGGGCAAGACCGCCGAGTTGATCAACCAGTACTTCCAGAAGGGCAAGCCGATCTTCATCGAAGGCCGCCTGAAGTACGACACCTGGGAAGACAAACAAGGTGGCGGCAAGCGTCACAAGCTCACCGTCACGATGGAAAACTTCCAGTTCGTCGGTGGGGGTCGTGACGCGGGTGGGGAAGGTGGGGAAGGTGGCGGTTTCAGCGACGAAGGTGGTGCCCCACCACAGCGCCAGCAGTCGTCACGCCCGGCGCCGACGGGACGTCCACCGCAGCGTCCGGCCCCGCAGCGTTCGCAACCCGCTGAACAACCGTTCGGTGACGAACAACAGTTTAAGGACGACGATATTCCGTTTTGAATAAGCGAATGAGTTGCCAGTGGCCGGTTGCCCGTTGCCAGTCAAGGCACAGCGCATCAGGTATAGATTTTGGTCTTCACTGGCAACGGGCAACTGACCACTGGCAACTTACTAAGAGGCTAATCATGGCAACCGTAAAACTACTCCTCCAGGAAAGCGTCAAGCATGTCGGCAAGGTCGGCGACGTCGTCGAAGTGTCGCCGGGCTATGCCCGCAACTATCTCCTGCCCCAGCGGCTGGCGGTCGAGCCGACGAAGAGCAACCTCAAGAAGATTGAGGCTCGCCGTCAGGAGATTGAAAAGCAGGAACGCGAACTGCTCGAGACGAAGAAGGAACTGATTAAGAAGCTGGAAGGCGTCGAGGTCACCCTCGAGCGTGCCGCCAACGAACAGGGCCACCTCTACGGTGCCGTCAGCGCGACGGACATCAGCAAGGGCCTGTCGACCCAGGGCTTCGAGGTCGATCCGGACGACATCTATCTGCCGGGCAAGCTCGACCGTGTCGAGAAGTACACGGTGTCGGTCAAGTTCGCCGAAGGCATCGAGACCGAGCTAAAGGTGTGGGTTGCCCCCGACGCCAACAGCCGTGAAGGCATCGAGGCCGCCCGCAAGGCCGCCGCCGACGCCGCCGCCGCCCCGGCGAGCAACTTCGAACGCAGCGTGTAACGCACGTTGCCGTCGGACGCGTCTATCGATCACCCTCGATGAACGCCAGGACGCCGATTACGGCAAGTTCAGGAAACGCCAAGAGGCAGGTTGGGAGTGCAAATTCCCTGCTCCCTCTTGGCGTTTTCCTTTGGCACTCTTGGCGTCCTGGCGTTCAATTTTCTTCCATCGTGGACAGCCGGTACATAACCCGGCGCGCCTGTGGATTCCTTTTCCGTTTACTGACTGATGAACGTACAACTCCGGCTGCAGCAGAATTGCCTTGTCGACCGATGAACAGCAATGTATGTTCGGTCCTTGTTAGCAGTATCGTTTAAGCCGTGCGAGTCGTACCCATGAGCCAGATCAGCCCGCTAATCGATTCCAATATCGCCCGCCAGTTCGACCGGCTTCCACCGCACTCGATCGAGGCGGAGATGTGCCTGCTCGCGTCGATGATGCTCGACAAGGAGATCGTCGGCGAAGCCGTCCAGATCGTCGATCGCGACGCGTTCTACCAGGCCGACCACCAGATCATCTATGACGTTCTCGTGAAGCTATACGAGCAAAACCGCCCGATCGACGCCGTCATCGTGCGCGAAGAGCTGATCAAGCGTCAATTGCTCGACGAAGTTGGTGGAATCGCCTATCTGGCAGCGATTCTCAACAGCGTTCCCTCGTCGGCCCACGGCAAGCACTACGCTGGCATCGTGCGCGAAAAAGCGCTGCTGCGCCAGCTCATCAGCGCCAGCAACGACATCCTGCGCGAGGCCTACGCGCCGCACGAGGAAGCGAACATCGTCCTCGATCATGCCGAGAAGCGCATCTTCGAGATCGCGCAGAAAAAGGTCGGCAAGCAGATGGTCGCGATGGAGGAAGTGCTCCACGAAGTTTTCGAGATGATCGAAAACCGCGGTCAGCGCGGCGTTGAGACGGGCTTCCTCGAGCTCGACGAGATGACCAACGGTCTGCAGAACGGTGAGATGATTATCGTCGCCGCAAGACCGTCGATGGGGAAGACCGCGCTGGCGATGAACCTGATCGAACACATCAGCGCCAACAACCGCTTGCCGACCGCCGTCTTCAGCCTGGAAATGTCCAAGCAGCAACTGGCCCAGCGCATGCTGTGCAGCCGCGGGCGGATCGACGCGCACAAACTGCGAAAAGGGATGTTGCAGTCGCACGAATATGCTCACCTTGCCAACGTGGTAGGCGAGCTGGCCAAGGCGCCAATCTGGGTCGACGACACGCCCGGGTTGACCATCCTGGATCTTCGCGCCAAGGCCCGACGCTTGAAGATGCAGCATGACATCAAGTGCATCATGATTGACTACATGCAGCTGATGGACAACCCCGGCGTCGAGAGCCGCCAGCAGCAGATCAGCGAAATCAGCCGCGGCATCAAGGCGGTGGCGCGCGAGTTGAGTATCCCGGTGATCTGCCTGTCGCAGCTCAATCGCCAATCCGAAGGGCGCGACGGTCATCGCCCGCGCATGAGCGACCTGCGCGAGTCGGGCAGCATTGAGCAGGACGCCGATGTCATCGCCTTGCTGCACCGCGAAGACTACTACCGCATGAGCGAGCCGGACTTCCAGCCCGACAACATCGCCGAGGTGATCATCGCTAAGCAGCGTAACGGGCCGACGGGCACCGTGAAGTTGAACTTCGACAACAAGACGACCAGCTTCACGAACCTGTCCATGTCCACCGCTTCACCATTCTGATCGAGCCGCGTTCCGACCTGGGCAACGCCACGCACAACGCGGGATGAGGTTCTGCACAATGTCCTCCGAATGGGCATGTGCCTCGTTTGACGCACCGGAGACAGGGCGCGCGTCGTGAGGCGGCGCGGTCCAGCATGGTAGCGTGGGCACTGCCCACCGTTGTGGACCGGGGGTGGGCAATACCTACGCCGACGCTCGTGATGATTACCCATTCGCGGTATAGTTCTAGGCGCCCATGCGAAAACGACATATCCCCCTTTGGGTCAGTCTCCTTACTGTCCTCGTCTTCGCCTGCGGTGTCGCAGGCCTCGTCCACCACGCGAAGCTGGCCATGCTGGCCACCGACACGCGGACCGCGATGGATGCGCTGATGCCAGGGCTGATGTACTTTATGACCGGGGTGGGCTTCGCCGTCCTGATGATCATTTGCGTCCCACCTCAGATCGCAGCCGGTAACGACAAAGCGGCCGGGCAGACTACCGACGCGGTTGATCGTTTGGCCCAAGCGGTTGACGACCTGAAGACGATCGTCGAGCGACAGCAGTTCGAACAACCGCGGCATCGCGCTGCGGAAGTGGTTGAACCACCCGTCCAGCGCGTCGCACAGACGGAGGACCATTGGCCGCGAGTGATCGAACTGCTCGACGAGATTCGTGAACTGTCGATGATGAGCGATTCGCAACGCAAAGCGCGTTTCCTTCATCACTCCAAGCGACGCAAGACGTTGCTGCTTCGCCAGGCAATTAACCACGTTGGCGCTGGCCAGTTCGCTGAGGCCGAGCGCATCCTGGAGCAATGCACCGCGGCCTACGCGAACGATGAAGACGTCGAGCGCGTTCGGAACCAACTGGCCGATGCCCGCAACGCTGCGGCGCTAACTGCAGTCGACAATGTCCGCGTGCAGGTTGAGGACTTGATGGCGCTATCGCGCTGGGACGAAGCGATGGGCATTGCCGACCGGCTGACGGCCGACTACCCGAGCAGCGACGACGCCCAGGCGCTGCGTGATCGCATCGCGCGCGAACGCGATATCTTCCGCAACGCTGCATGCCAGCGGTTGTACGACGAAATTAAAGTCGACGTTGACCATCGTGATTGGCGCCGTGCCTTGGCGGGCACCCAGCGACTGCTGGAACAGTTCGGTGATCTGCCACGAGCCGAGCGAATTCGATCGACTGTCAGAACGATTCAGGACAACGCTGAAATTCAGGAACGGCAGGAACTCGAAGCCCGCATTCAGGAACTCATCCGTGGCCGCCGGTTCACCGACGCCGCCGAATTGGCCGAGGAAGTCATCGCCCGCTTTCCGGCCAGCCCGCAAGCGGACAAACTGCGCGAGCTGTTGCCGAAGCTTCGCGATCACGCGGTCAATCATGAAGCCGGCGACCTTGTCCAGCGGTAGGCGCAACGACCCCACCCGCCATGAACAACGATCTTGATCTTCTGCTTGCCCTGTGCTCGGTTCCGACCGCGCCGTTTGGTGAGTCGCGTGTGACCGCGTTCGTCGAGCGATTTGTCAAATTGCACCGATCACTTTCATTGAAGCGGGATAACTTCGGTAACTTGCTGATCTCGCTGGCGGGCCGTACGAAAGGGCCTCGGTGGGTGTTCACGGCCCACATGGACCATCCCGGTATGATCGCCGAGCGGATGACCGGACCCACAACGCTGTCGGCAAGGTTTCATGGTGGCGTGCGGAGTGAGTTCGTTCGTGGATCGAAGGTGGTCTTTTTCGATGGTGACCGGGAGATTCGCGGTGTCGTGTCGGATTTGACCGATGGTGACCGCGGTTACCCGTCGGCTGTCCGTGTTGCGGTTAAGAAAACCGTTCCCGCCGGTTCGGTCGGCATGTTCGATGTCGGTGCGGGAAGGATTCGCGGCAAGCGATTTCAGAGCCGCGTGTGCGACGACCTCGCCGGCGCCGCTGCGGCGCTGGCGATGATTCGAGCTTTGGCCAAGCGCCGGCCGCGCGTTTCAGTGGCCGTGCTGCTGACCCGTGCCGAAGAGGAAGGTTTCATTGGCGCGATCGCCGTGACGCAAAGTCCCTCGCTGTTGCGGAAGGATGACCGCCTGATCGCCATCGAGTGCTCGGCCGCGCAAACCTATGCGCCGCAGGGCGCAGGGTGCATCGTTCGCATCGGTGACCGCACGAGCGTCTTCAACTCTCAGATCAGCTACTTCATCACCCAGCAGGCCGAGGCAATCGCAAAGCAGGACAAAGCATTCAAATTCCAACGCGCCCTGATGCCCGGCGGCACCTGCGAAGCGACTGTCTATGACGTGTATGGATACCTGGCCGGGTCCATCTGCGTCCCGCTGGGCAACTATCACAACATGGACAAGGCCCGAGGCAAGATCGCAGCGGAGTACATCGACGTAAACGACTGGACGAGCATGGTCAAGCTGTTCAACGCCATCGCCAGGACGGGTCACACCTTCGCGCCGGGCCATGCGGAGTTGAAGAAAAAGCTGCAGGACCGCTTCGCAAAGTTCAAATCGCTGCTTTGACGTTCACAACAGCGACCGTGCATTGTCGAAGAATTCGAGCACTTCGCGGTGGGCTTCCTGATCTTCGATGATGCCGTTGTGGGTGCCCTTCTCAATCTGGATGAACTGCTTGGGCTGAAGCGACTGCTGGAACAGCCGTTGACCGTGCTCGAAGCGGATGATCTCGTCATCGGTGCCATGGATGACCAGTAAGGGTCGCGGCCAGATCTGCTGGGCAGAGTCGACGGGTGCGAACGCCTTCAGGTTGCGCCCAACGTGCAGCGACGCCATCGGCACACCGACGTTCTCCAGCAGCCAGCCGAGCGGTTTGGGAAAGTAGTCCTTCATCACCGTGCGAATCTCGTTGCGAAGGCTGTCATACGTCCCATAGACGGCGACCGCATCGATGCGTTGCCCCTCCACCGACGCATCTCCCGCCGCCGCGATAAGCGCCGCGGCGCCGAGGCTCGCGCCGACGCCGTAGATGCGTTTCGTTTGACCGGGATGCGCTGCCATCAACCAGCGCACAGCACCCAGGACATCCGCCCGCTCGCGATCACCGAACGTCGAGAGTTGTCCCGCGCTTTCACCGTGGGCACGAAAGTCGATCGCGAGAATGTTGTAACCAGCGGCGTACAGGTCAGTGCCAAGCGACAGGTGGTTTGACTTACTCGAACCCAATCCGTGACAGACGATGACAGTGCGCCCCGACCGGTCATTCTGCACGCTTGCCGGTATCCACCACGCAGCGATGCGCGTACCGTCGACCGCGGGGAACGAAACGTCCTGGTACGCCACGCCCCAGCGGTCACCCGGATTGTTTCCCGGCAGCACTTTGGGCCGGTAGATCATCACGGTCGACATCACGTACGGCAGACCAATGGCAAACAACAGGCCCACGCGCAAGATGGCCGTCGGCATCGCCACGAGAAAAGCGCCGGTGACGGTGCGCGGACGAATGAATCGACGTGACGCACGGACGAGCAAACCATCCAGCGTGCGCAAGATGATGAGCATGGCAACGCAGAAGTACATGCCGATCAGCACTTGCCGAACCGAGATGTACGCCGCCGCCATGAATGCGAACGTGAAGGAGAGGCCGATGCTGAGCATGAGGCCCCAACACGCCAGACCGAACAGTTCCCACAATGGTCGCTTGCGGCCGGTCAGGCGCGCGCGACGAATGCGCAGCAACAGCACGCTTACGGGCAACAGCACGTAGAACGCGCGGACGAAAATGCCGGCCAGTTCCAACATCAACCGATCGAGTTCAGACCACTATCGTGACCGACCCGTCGCAGGCACCGTCGTCACGTCGTTCGTACGCCGCAACAGTTCCCATTTCCGGCCCGGCGAGGTCTCCCAGGACTTCTCAACCATCCAATTCGGAATCTCAGCGGTGTTTGTGCCACCGGACCGTCGCATCACCACGGCCCGCTGGGCGTTATCCAGCGAATCGACGATCGGAAGCACGCGGTTCAGGTAGATGAAGAGGTCCATGGGTGGTGGACGCGTTCGCCCGTCCCGCCAGACGACGACACCGTCGATCGACGTCGAATGGAGATAATCGGCGATCGGTCGCAAGTCGGCCCGCCCACCCTGCGATCGACCGTATCCGACCAACACCAGCGCATGGACGGCCAACATTACAACCACAGTTCCCACGGCGATCAGTGAGCCGTGTCTTCGCGACAGCCATAAGAACACGGAAAGCACGACCAGTCCCGCGACCGCTGAGATGATAGCCGTCGACATGCTGAACCAGGGTTCACCCCCAAACGTCTTCAGGAAGTACACACCTGCGACGGGCACTGCGACGACCGCAATGTAAAGTCCAACCCAATGCACGATGGCAAGCCAGCGGTCGATCGTCGCGCGTTGAGCCCAAGGAACCAGTTGCCCGACCAGCGCGACAGCAGCCAGCACCGAAGCCGGCGCCAGCAGTGGTTGCAGATAGCGGATCGGCTTGTCCTTGGCAAAGCTGAGGATGATGATCGGTACGACAATGAAGGATAGTAGGATGATTGCATTGCGCCCTCCTCGCCACGCCGATAGGCCGACCATCATCAGGCCGACGAAGAAGAATATGAACCAAGGCAGCATGTAAACGGGGCCACCGAGGTGGTTGTAGAACGGGTCGGCTTCGAGATTGCTCGCACCCACGCGCGTCACTTCCCGCCGCCACGCGTCAGCTATGTTCGGATTTGCGTTCAGCACGTAAATGAACCACGGCAATGCCACGGCAAGCAGGCAGACAACGCCGACGACGACCGCAGCGATGGGCAAGCGCCGTTGGATCGAGGGTTCATCCGACAATGCAACATCGTCCGCGCGTTCAACTCGTGGCCACCATCGAACGATCAGGCTCGCAACCAACATTGGCGCCACCGACATCGCGAGTGCGACCGGCCCCTTGGCCATGAACGCCATGCCGAGGCAGAAGCCTGAACCGGTGCACGCAAGCCACCAGCGACCGCGCAGCAGGCCGTGTAGCAGCAGCACGTTGGCCAACATCACCCAGAAGGACAGTTGCACGTCCAACGTCGCCAACCGCCCAAATCGCAGGAACATGAACGTGCTGCCCGCAACGAACGCCGCCATCACACCGATGCGGAAGCCAGCGAGCAGACGGCCCATCTCGAACGTCAAGCCGAGCGTCAGGCACGCCAGCAACAACGACGGCCAACGGATCTCCCATGCGAGCTGTCGATAGGCGTCGTCCCGCGCGACCGGGTCGGTGGTCGACAATGCTGCCACGGTTTGAGGAGAGACGAACGTCGCAGTGAACCAGGCCGTCAACGGGGGCTTGTTGATGCGCTGCTTTTCCGCCAACGTCGGGACAACCCACGGCCCACCGCGGCGCATTTCAAGCACCGTCTCAACGTTCAGCGTTTCGATCCCGTTGGAAAATTCGATCCATGACAGCGTAGGTGCGATCCCCGCGAAGAAGAACAGAACGATGCCGACCAACGTCGTGACGAGCTTGCCGCGCGAGGCCGGTGCGCGTGCCTCGTTCATGGCACTGATGGAAGTCGCTGGCACCGTTATTTGACCGTGTTGGCGTAAAGGAGGATGTTGCGCATGAGGTTCGTTGCGGTCTTGGGGTCGTAGCCGATCACACCGTCGATCTGGTTGCCGACGATGCCCATGCTGAGGTCCTCGGGGCTAAAAATGACCGCCGTCCGGTTGCCGATCGTGATGCCGCGCAAGCGGGCGTTGCGCGTCTCGCCACTCAGTCGAGTTCGCGCGTAGGCGCGGTAGGCGGCGTCGGTAATCTTGGCGTCCGGGATCGTATAAATGGCATGGTCGGCGGGCAAAGGTTGGTCGAGCTTGGCGGCGTCCGCAGGGAACATTGCCCGCAGTTCGCTTTCAGCGCTAGTGGCAAACTCGCCCGACCCACCGGCGGCGTCGACAATCAGCGTCCCACCAGCCGCGATAAACGACTGGATCTCGGCGCGAGCGGCATCGTCAAGCTTGAACTTTGTTGTGCCGGTCATGTGGGCGATCTTGTGCGACCCCAACGCGCCGGTGGCAAGCTTCACTTTTTCGACCGTCAGCGCGACTTTTTTCTCGTTCAGCATGACGCCCGTCATCCTTCGCCATCCACCCGGCTCGGGATCCCAGTTGCCGTCGTACTGCAATCGAGCGACCTTCGTCGTGCGATCGGGCTTCACGTCCTTATTCGGGATAACGAGGTTCGTATGCCCCTTGTACTGCAAACCCTGCTTGTCGACGGCGTACAGGAAAATGTTCGCCATCAGCTGAAACAGTTCTTCCTTGCCCTTGTCGCTCTGCGTCTGCCATTGCTTGGCCGGGTCGGCCTGCGGTATGAGGACGATCAGCTCACGCACACCGTTGCTCTGCGCCATGACGCTCGGCTTCATGCGCCACTTGGACCGCTGGAACTGCGCGCCCGTGTAAATCACATGATCGGCCGGCAACTCGCGGAACTCCTGCAGCGGGAACAGCTCGCCACCGAGCTTACGGATGGCCGTCGCGAAGCTGGCATTACCACAGTCGGCGTTGGCAACAACCATCCCACCGTTTTCGATGTACGTCTTGATCTTCGCCTTGTGCTCGGCGCTGAAATTGGGCGCTTCACTGCCGGCGATGTACAAGATCGGCGCGTCGCTTAATTCCTCGGCCGGGCGCGTCAGATTGACGATCTGCCAGTTCAGGTCGCGCTCGGCCTGACGCCCGATCCAGTGCACGACGTTGGCTGCGTCGCGCGGGCGCTGGTTCCAGCCATCGGCAGCCACATCGGGCTTGGCGCTGGCAGCGCCTACCGCCGCTGCAGCGCCGGTCGAGAATTGCAGCTTGTTCATGACCACCGGCGCGCGCCCGCGCGCCAGAAAAAGCAGGCCGAAACAAGTCTCGGAGACTTCACCCCATCGCCCACCCCACATGCCGCTCGGCGCCTGGGTCTTCACGAGCATGTCCGAGCCACGCTGGTACCAGTCGATCACGTTGAAATACTTGAATCCACTGGCAACCCCGATGCGCTCGATGCCGTACAGCCCGTACTTGCTGCCCTGAAGCGCTTCGTCAAAACGGTTGGCAATCCATGTCATGCCCTTGTCGATCGCGGGGTTACGGAAATCTCCCTTGCAGGTGAGCCCGGCCATCGCGTGGTTGTAGTCCTGCGTGATGAACAGCGTCGCGACACCGGCGGCGGTCATGGGAAGGTCGGGCTTGCGATCCGCGTCACCCTTGCCGTGGTAGCCCCAACCGCCGTCCGATTCCTGCTGGTTGATCCAGGACTTTTCCATCTGCTGCCACACGGCCGAGGGGATCTCGGTTGCCCCCGTCTGCTCGACGGCCCACAGGCCGAGCACACCGTACTGGCTGACGCTCAGGTCGATGCGGTTCCTCTCTGGTGGTGCGACTCGGTAGTCGAACAGCCCGATCGTGCGACCTTGCTTCTGAATCCCCTGGACCAGTAGCTTTGCATCGCGCTTGGCCGCGTTCACGTTCTCGGGCGTCTTCGGAAGGAACAGCCAGACCTGCGCCCGCATCCCCAGCGCGTAGACACCGGTGATCTCTGACTTGCGCAAAAACTCGACGGCAGACACGATGCGCGGCTCGGTCGGTTTCTCACCGGCGGCGAGCATTGCGTAGGTGGCGATCGCCGTGAGGCCACCCCACTGCGTGCCCCGCGCGTTCCCACCGTCGTTAGCAGCCGGGTCGCGTGTTTGCACGAGTTCCCAGTTGCCGTTGGTCTGCTTGCTGTAAAGAAAATCCTTCGCTCGCTTGATCGCTTGCTCCACCTCTTCGGGCGTGGCCGCCTGCACCGGGGC
>JBBRHE010000107.1:0-12368 GCA_038223165.1 Tepidisphaerales bacterium | reverse complement strand
ATTATCGACAACCCGCCTGGGGGTTTCGTCAAGGCGGGCAGCCCGTTCTTCATGTTCTTCGCTCTGGAAGCGTTCGCGAGGGAGGGTCGATGGAAAGACATGATCGATCGGATTCGTGACTACTGGGGCATCCAGATCGACGCGGGAGCGACGACTTTTTGGGAGACCTACCAACCGCAAAAGCCGCGGCTCACACGGTCGCACTGTCACGGGTGGTCGGCGGCACCGACGTTCTTCCTCTCGCACCACGTGCTCGGTGTGCAGCCAGCGGAGCCGGGTTTCAAATCGATCCGCATCGCACCCCGAACCGGCGACCTGAAGTGGGCGCACGGTAGAATGCCCACACCCAACGGGCCGGTGACCTGTAGCTGGAAGCGCATCGGTAAAATGTTCTCGCTCGACGTCCGTCTACCCGAGTCCACGTCCCTGCACATCGAGCTGCCCGCCATGGGAAAGCTCAAAGTGATCGACGGGAAAGCCAAAATGATCGCATCGATAAACGGCACGACGACGCTCACCGCCAAGTGCAAGACGCTGCGAATCGAGGTCGGTTAATCCAAGGTTTGAACAACCCTGACAATGCCTCGCCTTGCGCGGCGCTGCGGTCCAACTCTGCAAACGAAGGGGACCGCTTGGCTACTTGGCCGGGACACCAGGTGAGGCAGATAATGGCAAAGAGATAGAGAACGTCTGGGGTTCGCATTGTGGTGCTTCCTGCACGTTTAGGGTTGGCTCGGGGTCTCCCGGTTTGAAAAAGGTGTAGTCGCGGTGCCAGCGTTGGCTTTCGCCGGGCCGTACGTGGACGGCGATGAACGCTTCAGGACTCACGACGTGGCCGCTACCCCAGAGTGCAAAGTGGGCAAGTGCGAACGAGCCACCCTCGGCCATGCCGATTCCACTCGGTTCGTGCTTCAAGATCCAGTACGTGCCGGCCGGGCAGTCGACATGGCGATCCGGAACGTAAAACGGGCACTGCGGTGAACGGTCCCACGTCGATTTGTTCCGCTTCAGTGCCAGCATGTGCGATAACCCGGTCGCAGCGAACGGGAACCCTGTCCGCAACGTGAGCGCCGGCCCCGGACCCTGCCCGTTGATGGCAATGAAGTTGTGACAGTATTCGTCTGTGATGATCGGCATCCTGCCGGTGTTCTCCACAAGCACGCTCATCCGCAGTTGGTTCTGGTCGACCGTGATGCGGCGCGTCAGGCGCATCGCGTATCCGTTGCAGTCTCGCGGTTCTGAGACGAACGTCACCGAATCAGGAGAAAGCGTGATTCCGACGTCAAACAGCGCAGCTTCGTAATCCACGAAGCAGCTGTACGGCTCTTGCCCTTTCCTCGTCAGGATGCCGACACCCGGCTTGAGAAAGCCGTCGCCCGTGCCCGCTTCAAGGTAGGCGACCGCCTTCTTCAGACCGAACTCACAGCTGAGGCCGATACCGCCTTTAGGATCAGCCGCGTCTTCAACGGCGCAGAAGGTGTGTTTCCGGTCGAGGGTGACTTGCGTAATGATACTGGACCAGTCAAAGCGACGACCGCGGTAAAGCGTTCCCGGGCGGGCAATCTCCACCGTCAGGCGTTCATTCTCGAGTTGAATGATGTTCGCAGTATTCATCGGTCTGCTCGCTGCTGCGCTTCGTCGTGCATTTGGTAGACGCCGGTCGGCACGTCGCGGAAGACTCCTGGTTCGGTGCATGCAATCGAATGTTCGTTGACTTGATCTACGAGTTTCTTCATGCCCGCCCAACGCCCCGGGAGGCGAACGGTTTCGGGCGTCTTGCGTGAGGAGACGATCAACAGGTCGCCGATCACGCTGAGTCCGCCGGGCAGTGGGGTAAACGCGCGAATGGCACCACTGGCTTTTAGTAGTTTCGCAACATACTGGTTGACGCTCCGCATCTCCGGACGCGGGTCCGCGCAGCAGTAACCTTGCGCGGGGAAGAGCGTGGGCCCTTGGTCCAGGACGAGTCGCTTGGCGCTGAAATCGTTCAGCCCCAGGAGGAACTCGCGCGGCCCCTTGCCTTCGATGTCGCGGATGGGGTTGTGGTGAATGGTGAAGACGTTTACTGGCCCATCGAGCGTCGTGCCCTCGCCAAGCATGATCGCCTCGGGGTCGCACTGCTTGATGCAGGCGTACGCTTCCTCCATGAACTTGATGGCCATCACGTTCGTGTCGCCTGGATAGCGCATCCACGGTCGGGGTTTGAAGTCGGGTGGGAAGGCCCAGGAAAGGCAATCGAAGAAAATGCCCTTGCAGCGGCACTCCTCGATGTAGAAGCGGATCCACTTTTTGGTGTATTCGATATAACCCGGATGCCCTGGGTTGATGTGGACAAGTTCAGGATCGTCTACACTCCCCCATGCTGCGCAAATGCGTCCGTCGACGCCGCGGATGAACCAGTCGTCGTCGATATCCGGCCCACCTTGGTAGCAGATGCCGCTGTGGCTCATCCAGACCAGCAGCGGCACACCCCGGTCGGCCAAGCGGTGGCACATTGCCTTGAATTCTATTTGCGAACCGTGGTTCGGATCGGGCTCGTACCCGAGCGGGGTGGTGCCACTCTTGATCGGGCGATTCGTGATAAGCGAATACCCGATGCCCGTGTACTCACCTGCGTCGAGGTGCTTTTCCCACTCGTCAGCCTGCTGGGTCCATGTCGGCTGGTTGTCCCATGCCAGACCGGGGACGAAAAGCGTCTTGGAGACCCACTCCGGCGGTTCCTGGTAATAGAGCGTGGCGTAGTCAGCGAGCCAGCTCATCATCTCATGGCGCGTCTGGCCGTAGTAAATTCGGATCTCAGGGAGGCGAAGCACGTCATTGGGCGCGAAGGGCGCGTGGAGCGTGAAGTCGTAACTGACCCCGCGTCCGGCCGTCTCGATGTTTAGAATGTATCCGACGTGCGGGCGTCGGCAGGTGATCGCGATCCAGTGTTCGGTCTTGGCGTTATAGAAAACGCCGCCATGCACGAGCATGCAGCCGGGATAGATGCGGCGCCAGACGTTTTGCAGAAACGCTTTGCACTTCTCAGGCGTGTCGTGTTCGTACCCGATATGGCCGAACTCGTCGGTCGGTCCGGACGAGTGCGTGGAGCTGAACATCATCCGGGTGTCGTCGCCCCAGAAGTTCCAGTTCCAATTCAAGACCGAGAGCGTGTCGACATAAAGCGGCGCTTCGATGGTCGGTCCGCCGGGCCCGGGAGTGGGGAGAGTTTGATCGCACGGTTCGCGCCGGACGAGTGTCTGGATGCCGAAACAGGCGTGCTTCATCCCGTCTCGATGGCCCATGCGACGCGCGACGACGAGTCCCCAGCCGGCAAAGTGGTCGACGAATCGTTCCCCCTTCAAATGATCCAGCTTCCGCGTCGGGTCGTGAGGGTCGGAATGCGGGCGAAGCTTTAAGGGCAACCCGTTGACCCACAGCTCACTCTGGCACGGCTCTTTAGCGTCGAGCAGTTCGACGCCCGCGAGTTTGACCGAAGCGACCTGCCCCGTCACATCGCTATTCCGAACAACAAAAAGCGACGAGTCAGACATGATGTCCCTGCCTAATTAATTCGAAGAACACGTTTTCCCGCATCCCCAACGTTCCAAAAGATGTGTGTTCCACCAAGGTAAAGATATAGTACATAAATAGATGCAGCAAAGGAATTAAGAGCCATTGCGGGCGTGCACGGCCAGTACCTCGCAACTTCACCTGAAGCTCAAGCCCTGCAACTTCCGCGCGAGGATGACGAAGGAAGCAGACGCAAGCAGGAGGCGTCGACGGTCTCGATGTAGTAAGCCCCATCTTGCTATATGATCGCAGGTTACATCAGTATTTCAAGTAAAAATTAGTGAGTCATTACGCTTCTAGGCCGCAGGCCCGATGCCATCGCCTTTTGGCACGCTGAATTACGTTCTGCCTCCTGACGCCGATCTCGCTTTCATAAACGAAATTTGGGCTGCACTCCCCCAAGAACTTTCGTGCTTGACTCGCTGGTGTTGCCTGTGTCCAACTCGATCACCCTGAAGGCGCCTTCAGCGTCATCGTCAGTCAATAACGTCGCGTACCCGCACGGACGGAACCGGACCGGAGAAGGCCAAGTCCGGCCATAACAGTCGCGCGACTTCTCCAAGGCGCAACCCGTTAAACATGGCCAAGGCGTAGGCCAATCGGCGTCGCTCTTTAGATGCGTTCGCTGCCGCCGCTTAACGCTACCACACCGACGCGCCGACTTTTGATTTCGTCTGATTTGGCTGCGGATTTTGCGAATCGTGCGCGTCGTTGCACACCTGTGCGTCAGGCTGCTTGCCTGAATGGTCAACCTGCGATATTCTTCGAAATTCGCGGCCGGATACCCAAGCGGACTAAGGGGCTAGATTGCAAATCTGGTATTCGTGGGTTCGAATCCCACTCCGGCCTTTTCATTTCAGTTGCGGTCTGGCGAGCGCGCCGCGTTCCATCGCGAACGGGTGTTAGCGTCGGCCGGGCCTTTTCGTCAACCCAGTGCAGCAGTGTGTCGCAGGGGGCGCGGAGATAGACCTATGGACAAGCCGTTCGTGAAGACGCGGGATCGCCTGATCAACCTGCCCAACGTGACACGGGTGGACCTGACGCCCGAGGGGTGCAAGGTGTGCTTTGTCGACGGCGCCGAGGTCGTGCTGCTGGCTGACGAGTCGGCGAACTTCGTCAGGTCGCTGCGCAAGTTCACGAATGATGAGGGCCTGGGCGCCAAGAGCTGACCCCAGCGAGGTAGCGCCGACCGCGGGGGGGGTCTGCGGTGTTTAATGCAGGAGAGGGGGGTCGAACCCCTAAACCTTTCGGTACGGGAACCTAAATCCCGCGCGTCTGCCAATTCCGCCACTCCTGCGATTCCTGGGGCGTTCGGGTCCGATTACACGCGTCGTTCGGTGAGTTGTCAAACGGCCGGTGTCGGCTAGCCGATAATCCTCCCGTGAGCCTCTCCAAACCAACCCGCGGACGGATTCGGGCCGTCATTATGCTTCTGGCGCTGGTCGGGTTGGCGTTTATCGCGTGGTGGGGTGAACGGCGGTACGGTTGGATGCCCGGGGGCGTGAAGGAGACGGCCGGCAATCTGCTGTGGGCGTCGAGCGTCTTCTGCGTGCTGGGCGTGCTGCGACCGTATTGGTCGACGCAGTTGCTGGCGATGGTCACGTTGGTGATCGCGCTGGGCGTCGAAGCGACGCAACTGTACGCCGGTTGGCCCTTGAACTTGATTCGTGGAAACGCAGTCGGCCGGGCGGCGATCGGCACGCATTTCAGTGTCGTCGACCTGGCAGCGCTGTCGGTTGGAGTGTTGCTGGTCAGTGGCATGGACGCGGTCGTCCGACCGGCCAAGGGGAAGCGATAATCACCGCGATCGTCTGTCCACCGTTGACACCAATCGCGCCCTCCGTTGTGATGCTGCCCCGATCGTTGGGTCGAACGTTTACGAAATTACGCGCGAAGAGGAGAACCGCATCATGGCACGTCCCGTCACCCTGTTCACCGGCCAATGGGCCGACCTGCCGCTGGAAACGCTGGCTAAGAAAGCCAAGGCCTTCGGTTACGACGGTCTGGAACTGGCCTGCTGGGGCGATCACTTCGATGTCGAGAAGGCGCTGAAGGACAAAAAGTACGTCAAGCAGCAGTGGGAAATCCTGCAGGACAACGGTTTGTCGTCCTACGCGGTGTCTGCCCATCTGGTGGGGCAAGCGGTATGCGATTTGATTGATGAACGGCACAAGAGCATTCTTCCGCCGGAAATCTGGGGGAATGGTGAACCGGAAGGCGTGCGCAAGCGCGCCGCCAAGCGCCTCGCCGACACCGCCAAGGCTGCCCGCAAGTTCTTCGATGCCCGACCAGACAAGACCGCCTTCACGCCGGTCGTGAATGGCTTCACCGGCAGCAGCATCTGGCACAGCATCTATGCCTTCCCACCGACCGATCAGAAATACTGGCAGAAGGGTTTCGACGACTTCGCCAAGCGCTTCGGGCCGATCCTCGACACGTTCGAGAAGGAAAACGTCAACTTCGCGCTCGAGGTCCACCCGACCGAGATCGCGTTCGACATCGTGTCGGCCCAGCGTGCGATGGACGCCGTAAAGAACCACAAGCGCTTCGGCTTCAACTTCGACCCTTCCCACCTCGGTTACCAAGGCGTCGACTACGTGAAGTTCATCTACACGTTCGGCTCGAAGGACGCTGCCAAGAACCGCATCTACCACAGTCACGTGAAGGACGCCTGGTGGGGCAAAGGTGACGGCACGGTCGGTGTGTTCGGTGGTCACACGACCTTCGCCGACCCACGCCGGGCGTGGGACTTCCGCAGCCCCGGGCATGGGGATGTGAACTTCGAGCGCGTCGTCGTAGCGCTGAACGACATCGGTTACCAGGGCCCGCTGAGCGTTGAATGGGAAGACAGCCGCATGGACCGCGAGTTCGGTGCCACCGAGGCCGCGGCGTTCGTGAAGAAGCTGAACTTCACACCGAGCGCGATCGCGTTCGATGCGCAGTTTGATCGGTAAGAGTGGAACTTGGCGCAGATTTCGAACTACAAAAAATTAAGGGAGTCGTGATCTGGTCCCCATTCCCCCGCGTACTCGCGGTATGCCTGGTAGAGGGTTAGGGTGAGGGGGAGACCTTCCCCAGCGGGTGCGGTTTAGCTTTCCCTGCGACGAAAGGCTGCACCGCAAGCGAACATCGAAGCGCGTTCGACTGACGACACCCCCTCACCCCGGCCCTCTCCCGATACCCTGAGTACAGGGGAGAGGAAGTGGGGTTTTGTCCTGCTTGTCTCGTTCGTTACTTGAAATCACCCTCACCAGCCTCTCCCATGCGTCCATGGGAGAGGGGCATGAGTGCCGTTCCGCGCTTCAGGCGCTTCCGTTACACTCCCCCGCGTGTCGACCGTAGCGCAAACTGATCTTGTCGTGACGAAGTCCTCCACGTTCTCGGCCATCCTCTGGGCAGTGTTTCTCGGTGTGTCGTGGACGTGGTGCATCGGGATGTTTTTACCGGTGTTGCTCATTCGCGACTACGGCCCGTGGGGGTGGGTGGCGTTTGCGGTTCCGAACGTGGTCGGGGCGGCGGCGATGGGGTGGGTGCTGAAGAGACCGGGCCAGAGTGAGGCGCTCATCGCGAGCCATCGACCGATGGCCGAGGCGTTTTCGATCGTCACACTGGCGTTTCACATTCACTTTGCGGTGCTCGTCGCGTACCTCTGCTCGGCGTTCACGATGACGATCATCGTGGCGGTCTTCCTGCTGATCTTTACCCTCGGTGAATGGCGGCGCAGATCAGACCTGTGGACGGCGCCGCTGGTCTGGATCAACTCGATTGTGATGCTGGCAGCGGTCTTCCTGGCGCGGGACGATCTGGCCCAGCCGATGGAGATGGGGGTTGCGAGCCCACAACTGCTTTACCTCGTACCGGTGACGGTGCTGGGGTTTTTGCTCTGTCCGTACCTTGACCTGACGTTTCACAAGGCCCGCCAGGCGGTTGATGCGCGGGGATCAAAGATCGCGTTTGGCGTGGGGTTTGGATTCGTGTTTTTGCTGATGATCCTCGGCACGATGTTCTACGCCCCGGCGCTGGCGACTGCGGTCAGCTTCGGGACGACGCGGTCGTACCTCATGCTCGTGATGGCGACGGCGCTGGCGTTGCACATGGGCGTGCAGGCGGCTTTCACGACGTCGGTCCACATCCGTGAACTGCGCGGACCCCTTCGCTGGGCCGTTGCGCCGATTGTCACGACCGTGGTCGTGGCGGCGGTGACCTTTCCGATCTTCGGTGGTTCACCTCAAAACTGGTTTGAAGGGTCGTATCGGGTCTTCATGGGTTTTTATGGACTCGTGTTTCCTGCGTATGTCTGGATCTGCATGACACCGACCTGGCGGTCACCTGTGCGCCCGACGAAGCGAATGCTCGTCACCTTCACGATCGCGGTCGTCGCGGCGATGCCAATGTACTGGCTAGGGTTCATCGAACGACGCACAGTGTGGTTGCTACCGGGCATCGCGATCGTTTTATTGACGCGGTTATTCGTAGGGAAGAGGGCGTGACCTGTTCCGGTCCCCTCTCCCCCGTGTACTCACGGTACGCCGGGAGAGGGCTAGGGTGAGGGGGCTCGGGGCGACTGACGATGTCGTTTGAGCGATTGCTGTGATGATTCTTCGCGGCAAAAGCTAAAGCCCAACTGACCATCGAAGCGCTTCCCGCTGTCCACATGCCCACGCCCCTGCCCTCTCCCGGCGTACCGTGAGTACGCGGGGCAGAGGGAGTGCCTTGGTCGTTTCTCCTGACGCTTGCTGTGGATCGCAATTACCCTCACCCGGCCTCTCCCGGAGTACCGGGAGAGGAGGTCGGTGTACGCCTTCTTTCGATTGGTTGTAACGTGTGATGTGCGCGGAATGGCGATCGCGTGCGCATGGATCGATTAGGCGATCGGCGCAATCTTCTCGTCATATTTCTTAGAAAAAACGCAAATTTCGTGCATTCGATGCGTGTCAGCGCGCTCGGGCGCGCACTGGTTCCGAAGAGATGATTGAGGAGCTTGTGGGGTTGGTGACGCGCGTCGCCACATGGGCTTGGGTTGGCAAGATAGGATCGGACGAAGAGGAGCGACATATGGACGGCCGTCGTTTCATGTCGTTTTGTGTCGGTTATATGTCGGTTAACAGTCGTTTAACAGACGATTTGAATAGGGGTATAAAAATGCAAATGGATCAAAAACAATCACTTATGAAAAAGAAGGGGGGTCGAAACTTTATTTTTGCGGACGGGGTTGGATCGGGGTGTGCTCTGTCTGCAAAACCGCGCGCGGTGGGGCAGGGCTTAGCGCGACCGGGCGTCGATCCAACCGGTCGATTGGGCCTGGGCGGGTTTGGTGGGGACCATGTTGAGGTCGTGACCACTGACGGTGCGGGTGATGGCGTTGGGGGCGGTGTAGATGCCGATCTGGAGTTGCTGGTTCCAGAGCTTGGACTGGTACGACTCGATCTTGTCGTGCAGCGCGTTGCTGGAGAACCCGATCTCACGCCGTTCGGTGCGCAACTGCAGGATCACGACGGCGATCGCAAAGGCGGTGAATGTGCAGAGGAGGAGCTTGAGCATGGCGAGTGGGCCGTTGAACGGACGGATCAAACTTCAGAAGCGGATCGGTCCAATGGTGGATCAGGGGTTGGCCTGATCCACCGATGGACAGATCGACTAGTCACGGACGCTGGCGGTGGCGATCGGCTTGTTGGGGAGCTTGAGCCGCATGTTAGTGCGGACGGTGTCACCACCACGAAGGACGTCCTTGTTGAGTTCCTTGATGGCCGTCCAGGCGTTGCCGGTGCCGAGCTGGGTGGACGCGATGCTCCAGAGGCTGTCGTTCTCCTTGACGGTGTACCAGTAGACACCGGGCTCGGTCTTGGGTTCGGTCGCCTTGAGTGGTGCGACCGGGGCCGGGGGGACGATCGCGAGCGTGGCGGCGGTGGGGATCAGGTAGACCTTGCCGGCGACGATCAGGTTCGGGTTGTCCTTGAGAGAAGGATTGGCCCGGACAATCGCGTCGCGGTTGGCGAGCTTGCTGGAACCCATCGTGCGGGCGGCGATGCGACCGAGGCTGTCCCCGTCGACGGCCTTGTACTCACGGAACGCGGCGACGGTGTTGGACGTTTCGAGCGGGGTGCTCGACTGACCCGTGGCGTTGGGGAGCTTGGGTTGTGGGACGCCGACGATCTCGAGCTCACCGGCGTGCGTGTTGGCCAACTGCGAGAGTGGGTCGTTGCCGGGCGTGACGATCGCGACCGGACCGATCGGTGTCGTCGGCTGTGGCACGACGACCCCTGTGGGTGCAAGCGGGGTAATACCGACGACCGATTCGACCGGTGGAGCGATCGGACGGCGCATCTCTTCGACCGTGACGACCGGGGTGCGCGGCGTGACGGCGGGGGGTTGCTCGATCGTCACGGGGACCGTCGGGCGACCCATTGTCGTCAGACTGTCGCGCGTCTTGGGACCGACCATGCCCAGAGGCGCCGACGCCGGCTCGGTGGTGCTGGTGAGGTGATCGGACAGGAGGATCCCGATCACGATGATGAACGCCAGGCCGACAAGCAGGCCGATCTTGGTCTCGCGGGTCATGTTCGCTTCTCCGGGCGGGAAGCGAGGTCCGTCGTGACCATCGATTCCCGCAACTACGACTTCATCGCTACGCGTAACTTCGCAGACCGGCTTCTCGGGTTCACAGCGAGTTCGGTGTCGGAGGGGGAGATGGGTTTCTTCGTAATGATCGAAAAAAGCCCGACCGACTCCATCTGCCGAAACTGCTGTTTGACCAGTCGATCTTCGGTCGACTGGAAGCTGATGATCGCAAGCCGCCCGGACGGGTTCAGGTGGTTCGGGGCAACGTTCATGAGGGTCTGCAGGTTGTGCAGCTCGGCATTGACGTGCATCCGAAGCGCCAAAAACGTGCGGGTGGCGGGATCGATCCGCTCCGGGGCTCCTCTGCGTTTGGGTATTGCGGTCCTTACAAGGTCCGCTAACCGGTCTGTAGTGGTGATCGGCGAAATCCGGCGTGCCTCCACAATTTTTCGGGCGATTCGACGCGAATAGCGTTCGTCGGCCAGTTCATATAGGACGTTGGCCAGATCCTCCTCGCGCATCGTGTTGACCACATCGGCGGCGGACGGGCGGGTTCGGGGGTCGATCCGCATGTCCAAAGGCATGGCGGCGGCGAAGGACAGACCGTACGCGTCGTCGAACAACTGGTTGGTGCTGATGCCCAGGTCGGCCAGGATCCCGTCGACCTTGGAGATGCCGGCTGTCGCCAAAACGTCCTTCAACTCGGAGAAGTTGGCATGAAACAGTCGAACGGTCGCAGGAGAACTGGACGCCTTGATGCGCTGGTCGGCGAATGCCAGGTTGCGCGGGTCGGCATCGAGCGAGAGCAGCGTGCCGGTCGGTCCCAGCGCCTTGGCAATCGCGATCGAGTGCCCACCGCGCCCGAGCGTGCAGTCGACGATCGTCTTGCCCGGCCCGACCGCGAGCAGGTCGAGGCATTCGGTGAGGAGGACGGGATCGTGACCGACAGGTTCAACTGACATAAGGGCAAAGGTACGGGCGGACGGGATGCGGTGAAAGGAGATGACGGATAACCAGGGCTAGCGACGCGTAGGTGGAGGGGGCCTATGATAGCTGGCGAATGCCGGAGACTCATGACGGATTACCGGTTGTTAGGATACCCAATGGCTGCGATAAGCATGGTCCGTGATTTCGCTTGCAAATCGGCGAACACAGGGCATACTCTTGGAAGTTCGGGCGATGTTCGCTGTAACGACGGTAGTTACGCGTCGTCTAAGGAAGTGAAGGGCGGGGCGACCGAAAGATCGGGCAAAGCTCGCCAGTTTGGTCTGACGATACAAACGTAACGCAGTCCCTGGTTCACAATGGCGACACGCCGAGGTGCGTTCGCCCCTGAGCAGAGAACTGCTGGTTCAACAAAGCGACAGTACCCCGGTACGATACGGCAGAGTCGGGCATCCAATCCCCCCCTTTAGCAAGAGGCAGGGGGCCCCATCCGTGAGACGACTCTACAGTGTATCGCACGACCAACTTGGCGCGCCCACTGGCTGTTCATCCTGAACGACCGGTTGACGCTCTAAACGGTTGTCCGACTCTGCCGTCGCGTACCGCGGTGCCTGGCGACATCCATGTGCCAGAAACCGGGAACTGTTCTGCAGCCAACGGCCTTTGCGTTCTGGTCTAACCGGAACGAAAATGCCGCTAGCTACAGGCGAAGGCCAATCGGGCCAACCTGAAAATCCTGACGATCAGACTTGTGCAAAAAGCACCACCCGCCGACCGCCCGAGTCCTTGGTGGCCTGCGTTCCATCGCAGGTCCATGATCCGTTAGGACGGACGGCGGACAGTGCCGCAATGAAGCGGGTCGGTTACACGCAGAACCGGCCCGGTTCACTACCGTCTATCGCGTCGCTTCCGAGGGCCTCGACCCAACGTCACATCCTGTGACAGATCGAGCATCCCGATCGACTTCGTGCCGACAAGCGTCCCTGCCGGGGCGGTCGAAGTTGTGTACGAGCGCACCATCCCTGGTGCGACCGACACGATTCGGTTGCGATGAAACAGACGTTCTACAAACGCTCAACTGATGGGTTCCCACTCTTCCCTGAGAGGTTCCCACACGCACCGACCCTTGCCCGGGTCGAGACATGAATTGAGAGTCCCGCTATGCCGACCGCTGCGTCACATTCCCTGACTTGCGACCGACACCCCCGTCGTGACTTGTCTCCATCACCAGTGCAACGCTACGTTGCAGAAGCAGGCGGGTTCAACCGACGGGACAAACTTTCCTTAGCCATGATCTCCGAGCGGCGCTGTTC
>JBBRHE010000106.1:0-12390 GCA_038223165.1 Tepidisphaerales bacterium | reverse complement strand
GACCGGCCAGCGGCTTTATGTATCCGCCACGCCGGGGGCCTTCGAGCTGGCCAACTCACGGTCGGACAACCGCGGCTTCATTGTCATACCCACCAAGGATGCGGCCGGCCGCGCCGTGCCCGCGCGCCTGCGCAAAATCCGCGTAAGCGCCAGCGGTAACGCCGAACCAATCGAAAAGTTCGATCCCACCCACCGCGGCACCCCGCTCGTCGTCGAACAAATCATCCGCCCCACCGGCCTGCTCGATCCGGTCATCACACTGCGCCCGCTCACCGGGCAGATCGATGAAACCATCGAACTCTGCCGCCAGCGCGTCGAACGCCACGAGCGGGTGTTAGTCACCACCTTGACCAAGAAAACCGCTGAGGATCTCAGCGAATACCTGCAGGGCACCGGCCTCAAGGTGCGCTACATCCACGCCGATATCGACGCGGTGGAGCGGGTGGAAATCCTGCGTCAACTGCGCGCCGCCACCGTGGATGTGCTGGTCGGCATCAACCTGTTGCGCGAAGGATTGGACCTTCCCGAGGTGTCTATGGTCGCGATCTTGGACGCTGACAAGGCCGGTTTCCTGCGATCGGAGACGTCGCTCATCCAGACGATCGGTCGCGCCGCGCGGAACAGTGGCAGCAAGGTCGTGCTCTACGCCGACAGCATCACGCCCGCGATGAAGACGGCGATCGACGAGACCGAGCGCCGCAGGGTGATTCAGACGAAGTACAATGAGGAACACGGCATCACCCCCACGACGGTGAAGCGCGCGATCCGCACGAGTCTTGAGGCCGAGATCAAGGCCCGCCGAACGACGCAGGAAGCGATCAAGGCCAACGAGCAGCAGTTCGATCAAACCGAGATCATCCGCCTGCTGGAAGAGGAAATGCTCGAGGCTGCCCGCAACCTCGAGTTCGAACGCGCCGCCCAGCTGCGCGACAAGCTCAATGAGATGAAGGGCGCCCCGACGATCAAGAGCGGTGCCGACATGGTCTTCGGTGAAACCGACACCAACGAACCGCAGGACCGAAAAGTCTGGCAACCCAAGAGCAGCCGTGGGAATAAGCGGCGGGTGGCGAAATAATCTTTGAAGTTTGGCAACACGAATCAGTACAATCCCATTATGGTTGTCGAACTGAACAAAGAAGGTGACGAGCTGTTGGCTGAGGCGCAGAAACTCGCCGACGGAATGGGCACACAGGACGTCCTCTCCGAGGCGTTGCGCGCGTACGTGCAACTGCAACGCCAGAGGCGGATCATCGAGCTGTTTGGTACGGTCGACTATGACCCGGATTACGATTACAAAGAGCAACGGAGACGCGGTTGAGCATCTTGGTCGACGCGTGCATTTGGTCGGCTGCGTTGCGGCGCGGCGCAAGCGTCCACGCCACTGAACTCGCCGAGTTGATCAATAAAAGCCGGATCTCACTGCTGGGACCGATACGTCAGGAAGCATTATGTGGCATCCGCGACGTGGCTCGCTTCGAATTAATCCGAGAGTACCTAGCCGAGTTTCCTGACGTTCCAATCGAGACCGCCGATTACGAGATGGCCGCTGCGTCCTTCAACCTGTGTAGGTCGCGCGGCGTCCAAGGTTCGAACACCGGCTTTCTCCTGTGCGCCGTCTCCGCGCGGCTCCAGCGTCCAATTTATATTGTGGACCGGGACTTCACCGTCTTCGCAGGTCTATTCCCGGTACTGCTGCATTCGGTTGCCCCATGAACCATAAGTTTCCTTCCATCCAAGCCATCCGTCCCCTGATCGATCTCGCCCGCGCCGAAGACCTCGGCCCGGTCAACGACGACGTCACCAGCCGGTTGACGATTCCCGAGAACGCCGTCGGTGTCGCCACACTGCTGCAGAAAGAGGTCGGCGTGGCCTGTGGGCTGCCGATCGTCGAGATGGTCTGCCAGGCCTATGACGAACGGTTGCGCGTCGAGCAGATCCCCGGGTTCCACTTCGAAATCATCGAAGGTCACTACAGCGACCAACGCCGCTTCCCACTCGTGCGCGTGCGCGGGCCCGTGCGCTCACTGCTCGCGGCCGAGCGGGTGATGCTCAACTTCCTGCAGCACCTGTCAGGCGTCGCGACGCACACGCATCGGTTCGTGCGCAGGGTCGCGGGCACGAACGCCAGGATCCTCGACACGCGCAAGACACTGCCCGGCTACCGTGCCCTCGACAAATACGCCGTCGTATGCGGCGGTGGCCACAACCACCGCATCGGCCTCTACGACGGGCTGCTCATCAAGGACAACCACCTCGCCGAGTTCCCCACCCGCGAACTTGCGGCCCGGCTGAGCAAGATCGTCGCCCAAAGCCGCTCGGAAGACCCGACCCGCCTCGTCGAGATCGAGGTCGACACGCTCGAACAACTGCGCGAGGTCCTTACCGTTGACGGCGTCGGCGTTATTCTACTAGACAACATGGACTGCCCCGCCATGGAACAGGCCGTTATGCTCCGCGACAAGGCCAACAAACGCGGAAAAATCGACCTCGAAGCCAGCGGTGGCGTGACCCTCGAAACCGTCCGCTCGATCGCCCTCACCGGTGTCGACCGCATCAGCGTCGGCGCAATCACCCACTCGGCGCCGGCGCTGGATATTGGGTTGGATATTGAGGTCTGAGACTGCCGACTCAGCATTAGTGGTGCCGCCTGCGTCGTGACAATGCGCGGCATCGAGCCCCACCCGTACCACGGGCGGACCGCCCGTGTTTTCTTTTACATGGCAACAAAGACATGGGCGGGCCATCCATAGTACGCCGAAGAATTGCGGTGTACCGCACCGCGACGCGGGCGTCGCCACTCTGGACCATGAAGAAGTAATCGGCGTTTGTCGAAAACCGAAAGCCTATTCACGCAGAGCCTGCAACTCCGCTAACCGTTTTCCTGTCGGCGCCTTTTTCGTCTTCATCATTTCGACAAACGCATCGAACAGATACGACGCATCGTGCGGGCCGGGGCTGGCTTCGGGGTGGTATTGGACGCTGAAGACGGGCAGGTCCTTGTGGCGGAAGCCTTCGACGGTGTTGTCGTTCAAGTTCAGGTGGGTGACCACCCCGCCGTTGGCTTCGAGCGAGGCTTTGTCGACGGCGAAACCGTGGTTTTGGCTGGTGATTTCGACCCGGCCGGTGTCGAGGTTCTTCACCGGTTGGTTCCCACCGCGGTGACCGAATTTGAGTTTGTAGGTGTCGGCGCCGATGGCCCGGCCGAGCAGTTGGTGGCCGAGGCAGATGCCGAAGGTGGGGACGGCTTGTTTCAGTACGCCCTTGAGCGGGTTGACGGCATAATCGAGCACGGCGGGGTCGCCCGGACCGTTGCTGACGAAGACACCGTCGGGGTTGTATTTCAGGATTTCGTCGGCGCTGGTTTCAGGTGGCAGGACGGTGACCTTGATGCCGCGAGCGCTGAAGTGGCGCAGGATGTTGCTCTTGGCGCCACAGTCGAGCGCGACGACGTGCAGGCCGTCACCTCGTTCGACGGTGCCTTGTGACCAGTCGCCCTGGTCTTCGTCCCAGCCGTAGGCCTTGTCGGGCTTCACGGCCTGAACCCAGTCGGCCCCTTCCATCTGCGCCGCCATGCAAGCCTTGGCCACCAGTTGGGCGTCGTCGAGGATATCGGTCGACAGGATGCCACGCATCGAACCAGTGATGCGCAGCCGGCGCGTCAGAGCCCGCGTGTCGATGCCTTGAATGCCGATGATGTTGTTTTCCCGCAGATACTCGTCCAGCGACAAGCTCGCTCGGTAGTTCGAGTAAACCGGCGCCAACTCTTTGACAATGAACCCCGCAACGTGCGGCCGTTTGCTTTCGACGTCTTCGCGATTGATGCCGTAGTTGCCGATCAGCGGGTAGGTCATCGTGACGATCTGCCCCTTGTAGGACGGATCGGTCAAAATCTCCTGATACCCGGTCATCGACGTGTTAAACACGACCTCACCCTCCGTCGTCCCGTTCGCGCCAAACGCGCGGCCGGTAAACACGGTGCCATCTTCCAAGGCAAGTTTCGCGATGCGGTCGGTGGTCATGGTGAGCATTATAGGGCGAGTGGGTCGTCGATGAAATGCGGGGGAGAAGCGAAGGCACAAAGGCGCGAAGAAACGCGAAGGAAAACAAAGAGCATTGCGTCGCGTTTCCGCCTTCTCGCCTTCGCGCCTTCGCGTCTCTTCGAGTTTACAGCAACGACACCGGGTCCACATCCACCGCGATGCGTTCGGCCTTGGCGAACTGGCCTTTCGTTCGCAGGTCGGCAAGCACCTGTTGCAGGCGGTCGGCACGGTTGGCCTGGAGGACGATCTGATTGCGGTAATAGCCCGCAATTCGGCCGATGGCGCAGGGCATGGGGCCTTTGATTTGAACCTGGTCACCCAGTGACGCGGTCGCGGTGGTCAGCTCGGCGGCGAGCTTTTCGCATAGGTTGGTGAGCTTCTCCTGGTCCTGGTCGCGCGCGACGATGCGCACCATGCGTGAAAACGGTGGCAACCCCACTTCGCGACGGGCTGCGAGTTCCTTTTTCGCGAACGAGACGAAGTCCTGCCGCATCGCGGCCTGAATGGTCGGGTCGTCAGGCATGAACGTCTGCAGAACAACGCGCCCAGGCTTGTCGCCGCGCCCGGCTCGACCGGCCACCTGCGTGATAAGCTGGAAGGTCCGCTCAGAAGCGCGAAAATCGGGGAGAGACAACGCTGTGTCACCGTTGATCACACCGACGAGCGTGACGTTTGGATAGTCCAGCCCCTTGGCGATCATCTGGGTGCCCAGCAGCACCTGCAGTTCACCCTTAGCGAAGCGCGAGAGCAGTTGTTCGTAATCCTTAACGCCGTGCATCGAGTCCGAATCGACGCGCGCAAATCTCAGATCGGGGAATTTGCGGATGACCTCTTCTTCCACGCGCTGCGTGCCGAGCCCAAAGAGCGTCAGCTTCTTCCCACAAGTGGGGCACGTCGCCGGCAGTGGGTTGACGGCCAGGCAATAGTGACAATGCATCTGCCCCGTGTGCACGCCCTCGGCTGCCGTCGCGTGTTCGGGGTGGACACCGACACTGCGATGGTAGGTCATTGTCGTATCGCAATACTTGCAGCCAATGGGGTTCGCGCACGACGAGCAGTAGACAAAGTTCGAGTATCCTCGCCGGTTCAGCAGCAGGATCGCCTGGTTGCCGGCTTCGATTGTCGTGCGCAACAGGTGTTCGAGGCGTTGACCGATCAGATGTACACCACGCCGGAATTTGCCCTCCAACTTCATGTCGATCAGCTCGACATGCGGCAACGCCAGCCCGCGAACGCGATTGGGCAAGGTGAGCAAGTGGTACGGCATCGGCGCGCCGGTCGACTCCTGCACCGGCGCATTATTCAGCCCACCGACACGCCAGTAGGTTTCGAGCGACGGTGTCGCGCTACCGAGCAAAATCGGCACGTTCTCGAACTGCGCGCGCTTCACCGCGACATCGCGACCCTGGTACCGCGGGGCCTGGTCCTGCTTGTAAGACGCTTCGTGTTCCTCGTCGACGACGATAATGCCAAGGTTCGGCGTCGGCGCGAACACAGCCGACCGCGCGCCGACGACCACGCTCGCCCTGCCCGTTGCGATCTGCTGCCAGAACCGGTGCCGTTGCGACTGCGATAGTCCACTGTGCAGAACGGCCACCGCAGGAAACCGAGCGGTGAATCGGCGGACGGTCTGCGGGGTCAGCGCGATCTCGGGCACGAGCACGATCGCCTGCTTCCCCTGCCGCACGACGGCATCAATGCAGCGAAGGTACACCTCGGTCTTGCCACTGCCCGTCACGCCCATCAGCAGGTTGACGGAAAAGCCGTCGTTCGTGACGCGCGGCAACAGTTCGTCCAACACGCGCTGCTGGTCCTCGTTCGGCGCGACCGTTCCCGCGTCGCCACTGACGACGGACGGTTCGGACGTGAAGTTCGGCAAATCGACTTCCGACGTGATGGAGATCAACGGCCCGAGCTTGCGCACGGTCGCCGGTGTGCTGCCGGCCTCGGAGGCGAGTTGAAAAATCTCGATCGCGTGACCTTCTTCCACCTGAAGCAATCTCGCCAGAATCGCGCGACGTTTCTTGGCCTTGATCGTTTCAACCGCCTCCTGCAACTTCTCGCGCGGCACCACCGGTCGCACCATCTGGCGGTATCCGAGACCGATCCGTTTCTTCACGGCAGCGGGGATGACCGTTTCCAAAACGGTGCCAAGGGGTGTGATGTAATAGCGGCTCATCCAGCGCGCCAACCGCATCAGGTTGGGTGGAACGAGCACGCGGTCGTCCTCGATGCCCATCAGTGGTTTGACGCTTGGATGCTCGGTTGTGTCCGAAATCGTAACGACGTAACCCGACGTCGGCCGATTCTTACGACCCAGCGGCACCTTCACCCGCTGACCGATCTTCAGGTCGGCCAGCAGCTTCGGTGGAATGGCGTAATCGAGGACGCGGTCAATTCCCTGCTCGAGCGCCACACCCGCGAACGGGCCGACCGGCTTTTCAACTGACTTCTTCGCGCGCGGTGTCTCCGAGGTCTTAGGTAGATCGTCGAGATGGGGGAACAAAGACTGCATGGGCGTACTAGCGGATGACCGCGAACCCTTCGATTCGCATCGGAAAAGAGACGCGAAGCCGCGAAGCACGCGAAGTGAGTCGCGAAGGAAGATCAGAGATTCGTGTTTTCACTTCTCGTGTATTCCTTCGTGTGCTTCGCGCCTTCGCGTCTCTGCCGTTTGAGCTGCAATGCCTAATCGGACGACCACCGGGTTTGGAAAGCCTCGCCCGGCATGGCACAATGTATCGACGCAAACAATGTTAGGCAAAGGTAAGGACACCGACCATTATGCACTTCAGTCTGATCACGACCCGCTTGACGATCGCGCTGGCTGCGCTGGTGTGCGGATTGGTGGGCCATTTTGTCTCCCGCGCGTTGCATGTCCCGGTTCAGCCTGGGTTTGACGTCTCCCTGCTACGCCAACCGAACCCGATCATGGCCGTGCTGGTCGTGGGCGTCGTGTTTGTCGCTGCGACCGTGCTGGTCACATTTGCGATCGGTCGCTGGCGTCGCGAAGCGGGACTGTTCTGTGGCGCGTTCACCTTGGCGGGCTTTTCACTACCCGGGGGGTCGATCACGTCGACACTGCAGTATGCCAACGGTTCAAGCACCCTGCTCGTGCTTTTGGCCGAGCTGGTCCTTCTTTACACCCTGGCTGCGGTCGCGGTTTACGGGTCACAATGGGTCACCGGACCGTCCGAGGAACCCGCAGATAAACTTGATGAAGTCGAAGGTACGGACGCGCAGGGAATGAACCACAACTTGCTGTCTATCGCAGTGCAGGCGGTGGTCATGGCGATCGTGATGCTGATCCTCGGTCAAAACGAGAGTAAAAAACAAGCCCTGGCCGTTGTGGCCGCTGGCTCGTATCTCGGCGCCATCGTTTCACATTACACCTTCCCAGTGCGCAACGGTTATTGGTTGGCGATCGCCCCACTGATCGTCGGATGCATCGGATACTTGCTGGAATGGTTCCAGCCCACTCTGCTGGAGATCGGTCTGCCATCCCAACCCCTCGCGATTGCACTCCCGATCGACTACGTGCTTGCGGGCATCACTGGTGGCATTCTCGGTCATTGGATGAGCCGTAAGTGGAAGCTTGAATCACAAGATTCATCCGCGAACGTCAAAACGACCGAAACCTCCCTATAGTGCCTTCGGTTCCAAACCGCGCAAATTGCCCCGGCCCGATCCCGTTCGTATGATCGCCCAGCTCCAATGCCCACACGCATGCTTGCCAACGTCGGTTTCCAGACACAAACGTTGCTTGGCAACTTCGGCGATTTCAGCACGTTCGTCGGTCAGGTCTTTTCCTGGATGTTCGGCGGTGGGCTTCGACTGAAAAACCTCCGCAACCTGCCGGACCTCATCTATGAGGTCGGTGTTCGCAGCGTTCCTGTCATCAGTGTGACCGGCGCCTTCATCGGCATGGTGATGGCGATCGAAACCTACACTCAGTTGAAATCGCTAGGCCAGGAAGAGCGCATGGGTAGCCTGATCGGCCTGTCCGTCGTCAAGCAAATCGGGCCCGTGCTCGCTGCGGTTATGCTCGCCGGCCGCATCGGCGGCGCGCTGACGGCCGAGCTGGGAACGATGAACGTCACCGAACAGCTCGATGCACTGCGCGTCATGGGCGCTGAACCCATTCGCTACCTCGTCGTCCCGCGATTCCTCACCTGTTTATTCCTGCTGCCGATCCTGACCATCTACAGCGACGTGCTCGGTGTGATCGGTGGATGGGTGGTCTCGGTGCACGGGCTGGGCATTCCCAACGATTCGTACTGGCGCTTCTCGGCGATCGGCATCGAGACCTGGCAGGTGATGGAAGGCATCATCAAGAGCTTCTTCTTCGGTGGCGCGATCGGCCTGATCAGTTGCTACAAAGGCTTCCGCTGCGGCAGTGGCGCCAGTGGTGTCGGCCGGGCCTGCACCGAAAGCTTCGTGCTCAGCTTCCTGGCGATCATCATCCTGAACTTCTTCTTCGCAAAGATTCTGCGCGACCTGTACTACGGGCTGTACCCCGTGCGAGGACTATTCGGATGACGAAACAGCAGGCAGCAGGCAGAAAGTTATCACTGCCTACTGCCTACTGCCTACTGCCATGTCCCTCATCGAACTCACAAACCTCCACAAACGCTTCGGCAAGCTCGTAGTGCTGAACGATCTGAACCTCACGATAGAAGAGGGGAAGTGCATCGTCATCATCGGGGCCAGTGGCAGTGGCAAGAGCGTGATGCTCAAGCACATTGTCGGGCTCTTGCAACCGGACAAGGGTGAAGTGTGGTACGACGGTCGCCGCATCGACACGATGAAGGTGCGCCCGTTGATGGAGGTCCGCCGGGATTTTGGGTTTCTGTTTCAGATGGGAGCGCTGTTCGATTCACTGACGGTCGGGCAGAACATCGCGTTCCCCGTCATCGAGCACACGCACAAACCATCAAACGAGATCGCGTCGATCGTCACGGAAAAGCTGAGGCTGGTTGGCCTGCCGGGCATCGAAAACAAAATGCCGGGTGAACTGTCTGGCGGACAAAAGAAACGCGTCGCGCTGGCGCGCGCGATCGCGCTCGACCCCAAGGTCATCCTCTATGACGAACCGACGACCGGCCTGGACCCCATCCGTTCCGATGTAATCAACGAGCTCATCATTAACCTGCAACGCGAACTGAAAGTGACCAGCATTGTCGTCACCCACGACATGAACAGCGCCTTTAAGGTCGGTGACCGTATCGTGATGCTGTATGAAGGCAAGATGATTTTCGACGGCACACCCGAAGAAGTGCAGACGTCGGAAGACCCCCTGGTCAAACGGTTCGTCGCCGGTGAAGCAACACCACAGGAATTGGGTTTAGTCGCCGCTGGACTACCGGTGATGACAGTCTGAACACGTGGGACCGTCCTCTGGTCCGAGCGATCGTAAGTAGCCGTGTGCGCAGCAGAGCGTGCTGGCGCACATCGTTCCCAATGAAAAAAGGCTCAATATTAAGTCGCCATCGAGGTATTGCGCGCGAAACAACACCGCCGCACGCATGGGGTGAGGAGATTTGGATGCGATTGTTGTTTTAGGAGGATCCCTTTCACACCTAACCTGGCATCCCAAAGCGAGTGGTAGCGACCTGAGGGATCGAAGCGAACCCATGAAATTCCCCATGCCATTCCGTCGCGCCACTATCGCTCGCGTGGGGAAGACCAGCGTTTGGGCACCGCATCGATGGTGCAAAATGGTGCAGAATGGTGCAAAAAATCGCCCAAAATCTTGCCCATCTCGCCGCGAACGCTCAGATTCGGGCAGCGGACGGGTTCGACACGGGTATGTCAAAATCGTACTTGTAAGCTTGAACTGGCGCGCCACTTGGGCTACATTTGCCCTTCCGGTTCGCCAAGGACCACCTGTCGTCGTTGCCCGTTTGGGGCGTGTCGCTGACGGGTTCGCTGTTTAACAACCTCTTTGTTTTAAGCCTCAAGGCCCGCCGATAAACTTGGCTAGCGGTGTCGCCTCGGCTGACTGAAAGGATTTCGGATTTCGGATTGCCGATTTCGAACTGACACTTCTGCTTTGGCTCCCGCGATCGTCGCGGATGCCCAGTTCGCGATGAGCAACCCGAGATCCGAGATGATCTGCAATGGCCACGAATCAAGCTGAACTCGTCAAATCGCTGGTGGATGCCGGCGTTCACTTCGGTCACCGCGTGTCGCGCTGGAACCCGAAGATGGAACCCTACATCCACGGTAAGCGCAACATGATCCACATCATTGACGTCAAGGAGACCGTAAAGGGTCTGCTTCGCGCCAAGAAGCTTGTGCAGGCCACCGTCGCGTCGGGCAAGGACGTACTGTTCGTCGGCACGAAGCGCCAGGCTCGTCATGCGTTGGAAGCCGAATCCCAGCGTTGCGGCATGCACTACGTCGGTGAACGCTGGCTCGGTGGCACATTGACCAACTTCCGCACGATCCGCGCTCGGTTGAACCGCCTCGAAGAGCTCGAGCGCATCTTCGGTGGCCCGGAAATCGAAAATTATTCGAAGAAGATTCGCGCCACGATGCAGCGTGAGTTGACGAAGATCAAGTCGAACCTCGAAGGCATCCGCAAGATGGAGCGTCTGCCGGGCCTGATGTTCATCATCGACACCCGTCGCGAGCACATCGCTGTCAAAGAAGCCAAGAAGCTGGGTGTGACGACGATTGCCCTGATCGACACCGACAGCGACCCCGACCTCATCGATCTGCCGATTCCCGGCAACGACGACGCGATGCGCGCCATCGAGATCGTGATGAAGGAACTGGCCGACTCGGTCATTGAAGGCAAGACCGGTCGCAGCGAATCCAAGCAAGGCCCGGCCACCGACGGTGGCGCCGAGCGCCCGCGTCGAAGCAGCCGTAGCCAGTTCCGCGCGGACGGCGCCCCCGCCGCACCCGGCACGGACTCGGCCAGCACGGACGCCCCCACCGCCAACCCAGACGCTCCGGCGGCCGAGGAACCGGCCGGTGAGCCGGTCGGCGCTGCCCAGTAATTTGAAACGTTCGTGTCCGTCGCCCGAGGTCCGTTGTTAGTCGCCCGGTTGTCGGTTTTACAACTGACAAAAGGACCACTGACAACGGACTATCCATTTGCAGATCGATTGTGGGAGAACCAACCAATGCCAGAAATTACCGCTAAACTCGTTAACGAACTCCGCTCGCGCACCGGTCAAGCCATGATGGAATGTAAGAAGATCCTCGTGGAAGTGGGTGGCGACATCGACGCCGCGATCGACGTGTTCCGCAAACGCGGTGTGAAAGCCTCTCTCGGTGAACGTGAAGCCAAAGAAGGTCGCGTCGTCGGTGTGCCGGCTGAAGACGGTTCGGCGGCTGCCCTCGTCGAGGTCAACTGCAACACCGACTTCACCGCCAAGAGCGAACCGGTCCTGAAGCTCGGCACAGCCGCCGCCAAGCACCTGCTGAAGAACCCAAGCATCGACATCGCGACGACCAGTGAAGTCTCGACCGAAGCCACCGCCGTCGCGCAGACTACCGGTGAGAACGTCCGCATCGGTCGCACCGCGTATCTGCCCGCCCCGACGGGTGGCACTGCGGCGCTTTACGTGTACAACATCACCGGCAAGATCGGCGTCCTGATGGCCTTCACCGGCAAACCGTCGGCCGAGCTGATCCAACAGATCGGTGGCCACATCGCCTTCAGTCGCCCACTCGGTCTGCGGCGTGACGAGGTCGACCCGGCGCTCGTGACCAAGGAGCGCGACATCGCCGTCGAACAAGCCAAAGCCACCGGCAAGCCCCAGCAGATCGCCGAGAAGATCGCCGAAGGCAAGCTCAACGCCTTCTTCGCCGAACGCGTTCTGCTCGATCAGGAATTCTTTAACGCGCAGGTCTTCAAGGGCTCCATTACCAACTTCCTCAAGCAAAGCGGCGTAACGCTCGAGAAGTATGTCCGCTTGGAAGTGGGACAGGCGTAGATCGCATTCGAATCGTTCGTTAGCGCAACGAGGGATCTCGAAAGTCCAAGGGCTCTCCCGACCGAGTCGAGATTCCTCAGGTCGCTACCGCTCCCTTCGGGATGACAGTACCAGCGCATGAAGCTTAACTTTCGGCGACGAGACGCTGCCCGTCGCGCGAAAGACCGTTAATCCAACTCTGGCTCATACCCCCAGCCATGTGTCGTGCCGTCCTGCACGTGCAGTTGGTGGTCTGTCTGCTTCGGAACCGTCTGCTGATAGTTCTGCGCAATCGGCATCCGGCGGCCGACACCGAATGCCCTGCTCGTCACCTTCAAGCCCGGCGCCATCTGGCGACGCTTGTATTCGCTGCGGTCGATCAGCTTGATGACGCGCAGGACCGTGTCGGGGTCGAACCCTTC
>JBBRHE010000105.1:0-12467 GCA_038223165.1 Tepidisphaerales bacterium | reverse complement strand
TTTGCCCTCGGGCAACTGGACCGGGATGGCGTACGAGCCGTCCGACAGGCGCAGCGTTAAGTTTCGGTCACTGGGAGTAGGGACACGCGCCACCTGAAATTGTTTGGGAAGTGTGCGCCAAGTTCTCAGGTCGGCCTGGTTGAACGCCGCCTGGTAGAGCAGCATGCCGAGGCTGACCGCCAACTGGGCGGTCGCGTCCTGATTCTTCATCGCCTGCTTACTGGCGGCGTCGATGACGGCCTTGGTGGCGGCGCCGATGATCATTCTCGTGATGATCGTCGGCAGTTGATTTCTAAATTCCTGCTTCACGATCGCATCCATGTCCGCCACGATCGCGCTCGTGTACTGCCCACCCCCGGCAGAGACGGTTAGTTCGGACACGTAACCATCGCGCGAGTGGATCGTCGGGAAGTACAGCACGACGCTGGGTGCCTGGTTGTTCAGGATGAACAGTGGCAGCGGGATCTGGATCTGGTCGCGGTACGGTGGCAGGCCGGTCTCGAAGATGACATAGGTGATGGGCGCTAACGCTGCTCCGTTGGCGACGCGCTCGGCCTCCTCGACGTCCTGCGCAACGTAGGGGTTGTTGGGCATCATCCCTGCGACGCGCTTGAACGCGACCGCGGCCCGCTCGCGGTCGGAAGCGTCGACACCGCTGGAGAGGAAGTAGATGCCCTGCAAATAGTCGGCGAACGGGTTGACGTAGTTTTTCGTGGCTCGCAGGTCTTGCAGGTCGCTTGAGCCGACGAGCTTTTCCTCGACCGTCTGCCCACCGTCGAGCCGCTGGTTCATCGTTGCGTTGGTGTCGTAATCGCCTTTCTGCTTTGCCTGGGCGCCCTTGGCGTCGAGTTTCTGCTGGGCGTTGGCCAGTGCGTCGGCGTACTTCGTAGCGATGTCCTGTTGAACGAAGCTGGCGCGGACCAGGTTCGTGCGGGCAGCGTCACTGTTACCGGTCTCCATCGCGTTGAGCGCGCGGTAGACGTTGAGCATGACGAGGTCGCTGAGGTACCCGCGATAGTTCGTGTTCCGCACCGTGGTGACGGCGGCAGCGATTTCTTCACTGAAACGAACTTCCGGCCACTGATTGTAATCCCCAACCAGCGCGTCGGCAGCGTCGAACGCCGCGGTGCTTTCGGGAATCCTGTTCACCGCCCGCAGGATCGCGCCGGCCTCGAGGTTCAGGATGACCTTGTCGTGCTCAACCCCATCCTTGGCGGACCGCGTCGCCTCGGTGGCGGCTTTGGTCAAGTTGCCGTTTTCGTAGGGGTTGAGAAAGTCCTTGCCGTTGTCATGCCAGTTGGCCGCACAGCCGAACGACAGCAGGCCGACGGCGACGGCGAGACTGTTGTGAATGATGGTGGTGGCGGCGCGGCCCATGCGTTGTGCTCCCTCGGTGCCCGATGCGACAGCGAGGATTGTACTGGCAGGCGGAGCAGATTGTAGGGGAAGCGCTCCGCCTCTGCCCTTTCCTTGCCGCGAACGAAAGAGGGCCGACGCGGAGGTCCGCCCCTATGGCTCGATCGGCCGTAGTCCTACTGCGCGTCGCGCGCGTCTTCGGATTGCGCCTTCGGTTCCTGCAGGCGCAGGACGTGGCCCTTGTCGATGCCGATGTCTTCGATGATCGTGCCTTTCGAGAACTTGGGGCTCACGCTGGTGATCTTGATCTTGCCACTGGGCACTTCATCGTAACCGAGCACCGCGCCGGTGTCGGGGTCCTTCAGCTCTTCACCAAGCGCAAACGCGTCCCACACCTGCCCGACGGCGATGAACGTGCCGTCGCCACGGTTGAGGGTGACGGTCTTGTCAACCTTGCCGATGATCTTGGCCGGGAAGAAGACGTCAAGGATGCGCTGGGCCGACACCTGGGCGGCCTGGCGGGTCAGCGCGAGCAGGATGGCGTCGTTCTGGTCGCCGGTCTGCCGCAGGTTGGGGTTGACCTGCAGGACTTTTCGGTCCTCGACCTGCACGTTGGTCGTTTCCTTCTCGACGCCGGTCGCGGCATCGACGATCGACAGCACCAATGACAACCGCACGCGACGGGCCGACGCCACGGGGGCCGCGCCCTCGGCGACGAGTTGCTCGGCGACGTCCTGAAAATCATCGATCTGTGGAATGACCCTGTACTTCGGGGGCAGCATTTCACCGACGGTCGCGCGGTTCGGGTCGTCACTTTTGAATGTGCCACTGTTCTGGCGGGCGATCTCGTCAATCACGTCCTTGTAGTTGGTGCCGACGTGAATGCTGAACTTGCGCGTGCCACCGAGCGCGGCACGCAGCTGGGTGTCGAGCGCCTCAGAGACGCGGCGCATCTGGTTGGCCCGACCTTCACCGGTGTTGGCAGCCACCAGGGCATCACCAAGCTTCGTCGGTGCGACCATGAGCGACTCGGCGCCCGTCGCCGGTGCCGACGGTGCAACCGCAGGCGTCGGGTCTTGTGCGAAGGTCGCAGGGGCTAGGATGCCGAACGTCGCGAGCGTGAGAATCGAAAAATTGAAGAAGCGTTTCATAATTTCTTCTCGTAAAATTCATCGTTGTCAGTGGGATGGTCGTCCTACCCCTCTCCCGGTACGCCGGGAGAGGGTGGGTGAGGGTGATTTCGATTTGCAAGAGTCGCTCGCCAATCCAAATCACCCTCACCCAGCCTCTCCCATGGATACATGGGAGAGGGGCCAGAAGTTTACTTCCCGTCGCCGTTCTTTCCGTCGCGGCCGTCTTTGCCATCTCGTCCGTCGGCACCATCTCGGCCATCGCGACCATCGCGACTGCGTCCGTGGTTGACCTCGGGCCAGAGGCTCGTGCCGTTGGCTTTGGCGTCGATCTTTGTGTCACTCTTGACGTCGCTGCGCGTGTCGACGCGGAAGCCGCTTTGTTCGAACATCTTGGCGATCGCTTCGATGCGCTTGACCTCGGCGTCACTGAACTTGGCGGTGTCCTTCATCTTCTGCAGGAAGTCGGTGTTCTCGCGCCAGCGGTCGTACCCTTCGGGCGTGAAGGTCATCGCGACGTTCCAGTTCAAGCCGTCGCGGATGTTGATCGTCTGTTCCACGTCCTTGCACAACTCGCGGGTAACGCGAATCTTGTGCAGACCGGGTGCTGCCTGGAATGGGCCGGGCGTCGAGCCAAGGGCGATGCCATCGAGAATCACATTGGCGGCCATCGCTTCGACGCGGTAACGGTTGGCGGTGATCTGGTATTCCCCTGCCTCGGTCTTGATGATCTCGGGGACGGCCAGGTCGGCCATCGTGACGTTGACCGTGAACTCGGCCATCTTCGCGCCAGGAGGCGCCGAGCGGATCTTGTTGGCGGCGACTTTGGCAGCGAGCTTATCCGACAGCTTGCCCGACGCCTGGTCGAGCAGTTTGTTGACGGTGTCCTGCCGGTTCGACGCGTTGGGCGTCTGCAGGTCCTTCACGCTCGCGGTGACAACGTCACCGGTCAGCGAGCCACCCATCACGCCGTCGAGCAGCTTGTAGCTGACACGCATCGTCGATTCGGTAATCTTCGTGTTGACGTTGCCGTCACGGTACTCGTTCACGTCCTGACCGAACGTCGTGATCGACGCGACGAGCAGATAGTCGGCGCCCATGTTCTGCGCCAGACGAAGGGCCGACGTGTTGTTCGACAGGATCGAGTCGAGCTTCGCGCCCGGCTCGTTGGCGTCACCCTTGTTGGCCCCGGCGTCGGCGAACGTCGCGACCGCGTTCAGCACGTCTTCCCGGCTGATGACGTGAAAGCCCTGGTCGGTCACGCGCGACACGATCATGTCCTCAATAGCCATGACCTTCGCGTCGTCGATCTCCTTCACTCGATTCTTGACAAAGATGGCGGCGGACCGAACCGTCGGCTGGCTCGCGGGTGCTGCGGGTTGTTGAGCTATGGCATGGTCGGGCGCGAGCAGGCCCACGACCAACGCGGAGAAGAGGCCGGTCAACAGCGAAAGCTTACATGTCATGGAATCCTCACAAGCAGAAGGGAAACGACGTCCCAGACCCGCCATCTATCATGGTCTGGCACGCGCGACTTTTCAAACTCGTTATGGAAACGATGGTTGGATGGGAATCGAATGCATGTGGGACCAGACACGCAGATATCGAGCAAGGTTAGATCCCGAGGGAAATGGGAAAAATCGGAAGCCTCGATGACGAAGGGGTGGTCACCTGAGGTGAGCACGCCGTGGATGTAGGGTAGAATGATCAAAGAGAAAGTCGTTTACGCCATTCCATCCCAGCGTTCGGGCTCTTCCATCAGGGCCCGGTCTTTTTCTTCCAAGTCTAATTCCGCCAATCGCTGGGCAAGTGTCTTCTCGGTGCCGAAGGCTGCTGCCTGCTGCTGAGCGATGCGACCGAGGGCAAGGAGAATAGGCTCGGCGACGCTGTGGGAGTGGTTCTTGGTGATGATCATCGTCGACTCTCCTGATAGTAGGCTCGATCACAATCGATCGAACGGCCGACAGCTATCGGCCAGCACCAAACAGATACCTAAATTAAATTTCTACCCAATGCCCCTAGCATCGTCATGGGCGTCGTCACACCATTAGTGGTGGTGACAATTCGTAACTGGTCCGATAATCGCGTTTGCCTTACCGAACGAACGGCATCAGGTACAACGCGATCGTGGCCGACACTAGCAGATGCGTTCGCTTACGCGTTATTAAATACATCGCTAAGAACAGGCTCATCACAAACAGCGCCCCCAAGAAGACGCTACCGGCCCCGTGCAGATTCGGGAACGTCCGTTCGATTAAGTACACCCAGTCTCTTACCGTTTCCATGCGGTCCTTTTGTTCGATAGATGGACTCTATCACGGTGTTTGGACCCGGTAGGAAGACACGCAGGAATTGTGAATGGTTGGTGGACGTTGCGTGCCCGTCCATAACGACGGTACGGCGTGTGACGATGAGAATCTGCCGGGAAAGGCTTATGGGACGCGGCCTGCCATTGGACGGACCTCAAGCCAATTCGTATGGCGACCCCTACCGCTCGTTTAAGCACTGCACTTCGTGGTTGTAAGCGTCGAACGTGCGTTGGTCGACGCAAACGAAGACAACGCGGTCAAATTCGGGATACGTCCCCAGAAACCTCGCGACCTCGTTGACCGCGATGCGGGCGGCCCGATCGAGCGGAAAGCCGAAGGCCCCGGTGCTGATGGACGGAAAGGCAATCGTCCGAAGATGGTTCCGCAGCGCCAGGGACAGCGAATGGCGATAGCAGGCCGACAAGGCCGCGTCTTCGTCTCCATCACCCCCGCGCCAGACCGGTCCAACCGTGTGGATGACAAATTTGGCCGGCAGGCGATAGCCCTTGGTCAGCCGGGCCTCACCGGTCGGACAGCCACCGATCGTGCGACACTCGGCCAGCAACTCGGGGCCAGCGGCCCGATGGATCGCGCCGTCGACACCGCCCCCACCCAGCAACGACTCGTTGGCGGCGTTGACGATCGCATCGACCGCCAACGTCGTGATATCACCGCGAATCACATCAATGGATGGCATCTCGACATCGTATCGCTGGGATCCGTGGGGTGGCATAGGCATTCTGGTGGTCGTGCGATTACGATCGCGAGTCTTCTATCCATGAAGAGACCTCTGAACATCTTTACCGCTGTGCTCGTCGTGCTCGCGATTGTCGCGGTGTTGCTGCGCGCGTTCGGACGCAACGAGAGCTTCTGGTTTGACGAGGGCATGACCTGGTGGCTGGCCTCGCTGCCACCGGCTGAGATGCTGCGCGTCATCCGTGGGGATGTCGCGGCGCCGGTCTATTTTTGGCTGATGCATGCGTGGCAGATCCCGTTTGGCACCAGCGAGCACGCAATGCGGTCTCTGTCGGGCGTGGCAGCGGTGTTAACGCTGGTGCCGTTCTACTTCGTCGCCCGCACCGTGCTGAGATCGCGCCTCGCGATTGGGGTCGCTTGCGCGTTGATGGCGATCTCATACATGCAGTTGCAGTATGCCCACGAGGCTCGCTACTACGCGCTTATGAGCTTGCTGGCGATGACGGCCTTGGCGTGCCTGCCGAGCCTTGCGTCGCGACGGTCATTCGGCGCGATGGTGACGTTCGTCGCGTGCGTCGGGGTCGGCTTGTACACCCACAACATGATGATGTTCTGCCTCGCCGGCCTAAACGTCGCCTGGCTGGCATGGCCGGGACAGCGCACACTTCGACAGCGCATTGTCGACGTCGCGATCGCCAACATCGCGATTCTGCTGCTCTATCTGCCCTGGGTGCCGACACTGTTGCAGCAGATGAAGTGGATGACTGGCGCATTTTGGGCTACACGTCCCGGCGCGCAAGCGCTGGGCATCACATTGTCGGCCGTTTCTGGAGTTGATGTCTACGCCATCCCCGGCGCCGCGTGGAACCTGTTCGGTTGGCATTGGAACACTGCTGGCGTCATGGCGGTGTTGTGCGCCTGCCTGATCATAGGAATACGCGAAATGCTGGTGACGCGGGAAAGCCGCCGACATGCGCTGGCGCTGATCGCCTTTGGGCTCGGGCCGATTTTGCTCGTGTTCCTGTATAGCCAGTTGCGCCAACCGATCTTTATAGAACGGGTCTTTATCGCGTCCAGCGCAGTGATGCCGATTCTGCTGGCGATGGTCGTCGATACCGGCCGCGACCGGGCGTCGCGCATGATCGGTAGCGCCATCGTGCTGATCGTTGGGCTGCTGGGCATTTGTTCGAGTGTGTCACTTTGGACCGAGACGCGTAAGGAAGATTGGCGTGGTGCCTACGCCACGGTCGCTGCAATGCCCGAATCAAACCGCCGGCTGATCGCGTTTGTCGCTAACGAGGGGGAACTGCCTTTCGCGTATTACGCGACGCACGATTCACACCGCACCGCCGAGCCTCGGACCGGTGCGCCGAGTGGTTTTCTCGAGATCGATCCGCCAAAGACGATTCGACGCGTGACGGGTGAGGCAGACCTGGCCCACATGCGCAGTCAGATCTCTTCAGGCAAGTGGGACGAGATCGTGCTCGTCCTGTCGCACGATGACTTTTCAGATCCAGATGGATTGACGGAACAACTGCTTCGCGCGGAATGGGCGTTGGTCGACGAAACCAACCTGCGGCTTGTCCGTGTGCTGCGGTTCAAATCGCGT
The DNA here is from genome assembly GCA_038223165.1 of Tepidisphaerales bacterium. Lineage (GTDB taxonomy): Bacteria > Planctomycetota > Phycisphaerae > Tepidisphaerales > Tepidisphaeraceae > DASYHQ01. Next base: position 5,367 of record JBBRHE010000105.1, on the reverse strand, counting down.
GCGCGTGATGGCGGATGATGTGGCCGGTGGAGACGTAGATCACGTCCTCGGCGATGTTCGTGCAGTGGTCGCCGATGCGCTCGAGGTTCTTGGCGATCATGATGTTGGCGAATCGGATCTCGACCGCCGCCGCGTCGCCGTTGCCCATGCCTGAGAGCATGTCCTGGACGATGTTCGCGTAGAGCGCATCGACCTCGTGGTCGCTGAGGACGACCTTCTTGGCCAGCATCGCGTCACCCAGGTTCAGCGCCTGCAGTGAGTCGCGCAGGACGGCGATAACGCTGTTGCCCATCAACCGCAGGTCGGCCGGTGGGCGATAGTCGGTCTCGCGCTTCAATTGCGTGACGCGCTGAGCACAATTGACGGCACAGTCGGCAATGCGCTCGAGGTCGCTATTGGCCTTGATGATCGTGGTGATCAACCGCAGGTCGATTGCGGTCGGTTGGTGCAGCGCCAGCAGTTTGACGGCCAGCTTCTCGATCTCCACTTCCTCGTTGTCAACGCGGTTGTCGGTCAGGACGATCTGGTTGGCGAGCGTTTCGTTGCCCGAGTAGACCGAGTCGATCGCCTGTTCGACGACCTGCTGCACCAGTGCGCTCATGCGGGCCAGGCGGCCTTTGAGGGTGTCCAGTTGATCGATGAAGTTGATCGCCATGGTCGATTTAAGGGGGCCAGTTCTCTCCGCGCGCAGTGTAGCGGAAATACTTTCGGATGAAAGCGGTCGGAAGCGTGAATGCCCCGAAATTGCGTTGACGCTGCGCGGAAGACAATCGCAGCGGGAAGTGCGGGCTCGCAAGGCGCGTCGACTTGCGCGACTACTTAATCGCCAGCACACCGATCACGATCGCCGCAGCGGCGACGAAAAACAGACCGATCTCGGCAGCGTGAGACAATACGGTGACAATCTTCGCCTGCATAAAACTACTCCTGCAAACGTTTCGGGCGACGGGATGCACATCCCCGTTCAGGAAGTGCATCGGCCATTTGGGGTCGACCGCTCAATACAACGAACGGTTATCCACTCAGTTCGGATGGGCTTGCCATCAGACAAGTCCACAAACTCAAGAGAAATTGCAAAGACGGACGAGGCAACAGCAGTTATCGGACTTATACGTAGCATGCGCCCAACGCTTACGGGAACTGGGAAATTTCGCCGAACTCTGCATTTTTTGCCCTGCGAGTTCATGAACAAAAGGTCTGATAATCCCGTATAAATGCGACCTCTATGATGCCTGCCGCCTGCCAGACTGTCATCGCGTCGCTCATCTGCTCCATCGTCCTCGCTGGCTGTTCGGCGAATACCGTGCAAGTGCGGCAGTTGCCGGCAGCGCCGGCGGTGTCGAAAGGGACGCGCGTCGCGCCAGCCGAGATCGCACCGAGCGCGACATCCACGATCACCAAGGCACCGCAGACCCTGCCAGTGCCGGTGGTCGTACTGAGTGGATCACCGACCGAGATAGGAACGGCCCACGGGCAACAGCTTGCCGGCAACATCCGCATGCTGCAGGAGAAGTACCTGCACGTCTTCATCGCCAACGACACTCAACTCGCGACCGGTCGGTTGGCTGCGGGCATATTTGGCTCACTGATGCTGCCTGAACATCGCCAGGAGACAATGGGCGTCGCAGTCGGGTCTGGCGTGGGCAGCCAGGACCTGATGCTCACCCAGTGTTTTCTCGACCTTACCCCGATCAATGCCTGCTCGACCGTCGCGTTACCGGCCAGCGCGTCGTCAGACGGTGTCGCGAGACTGGGGCGCACACTCGACTTCCCGTCGCTTGGCGTGGCTGACAAGGTCACGACGCTTTTCATCGTAAAACCGACCGGCCGGTACGCGTTCGCATCCGTTGGATGGCCCGGCATGATCGGTGTCATGTCCGGTATGAACGAGCATGGGCTGACTCTCTCGAACATGGAAGTGGACCGTGGTGTTCGCATGCCGACGGCCATGCCGTACACGCTGCTCTACCGCGCCATCCTCGAACAATGCCGCACGGTCGACGAAGCGATCGCGTTCCTGCAGAAGACGGGTCGTCAGACCCCCAACAACCTCATGCTCATGGACGCCACCGGCGACCGCGCGGTCGCAGAGATCACTCCTGAATCGGTCGTTGTCCGCCGCGCGGAAGTGGGCGCAGCCCTCATCAGCACCAACCACCAGCGAGGCAGTGATGCCACCACGCCCGGTGAATGCCCGCGATACGATTACCTCCGAAAGCAGACCACCCGCGACTTCGGAGGCATCGACAGGACGGCCGTTGAGTCCATGCTTCAGCACGTCGGCAACACGATGACTTTGCAAGCGATGATCTTCGAACCGACCACCCGCGCGCTCTACCTCGCTGCGGGCAGCCATGCCGCCGATCGGCAGTTCAGTCGCGTCGACCTCGCCGCGCTGTTCAAGTGATTTCGGATGTGGCTAGGGGCCTTGTAATTCCTCGCAGTATCCTTCATCCTTGCGCCTTACCCATTTTCCCGAGGCCGCATGCACATCCGCCGACTGATTTGCCTGGTTGCAACGCTCGCGATGCCCACGATCGCGATGGCGCTAGACCTTCCACCGATCGACAAGCCGTTGCCCTATGGCAGCACGGTTCTGGAACCCCTGAACGCCGAGCGAATCAATGAAACGACGACCCGGACCGTGCAACTCCTGACCGCCGAGCTGACGCGTTCGAACCAGCCTCGCGAGCGCCGCGCCGAGCTAATCAGCGACTTGGCGCGCACGGACCTGGACGCCGCGGTCACGTCGATCGTCGCAGCCGCTTCGGATGATGACGCCGTCGTGCGAGCAGCCGTTGGATTGGGCCTGGCTAAACTAAAGCGTCCTGCGGGCGCGGACGCCGTCGTGAAGTTAGCGACGGACACCGACCCCAACGTCCGTGCCGCCGCCGTGACTGCCGCCGGCGCGATTGGTCGTGGTGATTTGGTGACGGCCGGTCTGAATGACGCAGACCCCATTGTTGTCACCGCCGCCCTGGCCGTTGCCACGGCCGACCAGGCTCCCGCCATCACGGCTCGTCTGGTATCGCAGGACGACGGTGTCCGCCTGCTTGCGATTGAGACGATCGGTCGAATCGGTCTCGCCAGCGCCGGCGCCGACGTCGCCAAGCAGTTGACCACCGACGTTGCTACGCAGATCACTGCACTTGACGCACTGGGAAAGATCAAAGCAACGGCTCAGGGACCCGCGGTCGTCGAGCGCCTGAAGCACGCGCACCCGAGCATCCGCCGGGCGGCGATTGGGGCGTTGGTCGGTGTATTGCCTGCGAGCGATGCGCAGTCGCAAAGCATTGCGATGCTGGCCGACGGAGACGAATCGGTGCGCACCGCGGCGGCGTTGTCCCTGGCAAAGGTGCCGGGACCGGCCGCGATTGAACCGCTCGTGAAGCAGTTGGCCGATGGGTACAAACCCCTGCACATCGCCGCGCGCGAAGCGCTCATCGCGATCGGGCAACCGGTCATCCCCGCTGCGGTGCGCCTGCTGGACGATCCCAGCCCACGTCGGCGCGAAGATGGGTCCTACGTGCTGGGCACACTAGCCAGTCACGAGGGATACGCGCGGCACGTTGCACTGTTGAAAGACACCGACTGGGCGGTCGTCGCGCAAGTGGCCAAGTCCCTCGGACCGATCGGTGATCCGACCGCCGGTGACCCGTTGACGCAGACCGTCGTCCGCGCGACGACAGCCAGCCCACCGGCAGCGAGCGATCCGTCGGGGACGCTCCTGATCGACAGGGCACGCGCCGCAACCAACGCGATCGTCTCAGCGGGGCAACTGGGCCACGTGCCCGTCGGTGAGGTTGCGGCAAAATTGATTCCGCAACGGTTGACCATCTCCAGTGACGTCCGCGCTGCATCGGTCTGGGTGATCGGCATCGTCGGTTGCCCCGATCAGGATCGTGTCTTCGGGTCGTTCCCAGGCATCATCGCCAATCTGGAAGAGAGTGGCGACGTGAAGGTCGAAGCCGTCAAAGCGGTCGGCAATCGCAAGTACTCCAAAGGCTTGTCGTGGCTGAACCCGGAGAGCAACCCCATGCTTGCCGACGGTGTGATGCTGGCGTTGACCCACTGGAGCAGGGACCGCATCGCCGGGAAAGTGACCCCCTTCGAGTTGCCACCCGAACTCTGGCGTGCGGACGTGAGCATTTCCGACACGACATCCAAATAACGCCGTCAACCTGGCGGCCAAGTGAACTCACGCCCCGCCAGCACGTGCAGGTGCAGGTGAAACACCGACTGCTGAGCGCCGGGCCCACAATTGAAGACGGTTCGGAAGTCGCTGTGCCCTAGTGATTTCATGACCTTGCTGGCAATGAGGAACATTCCACCGACCAGTTCCGCGTCGGCAGCGCTCAGGTCGTTGAGCGTGGGGATTTCCTTCTTCGGAATCACGAGGAAATGCACCGGCGCCTGCGGACTGATGTCGTAAATCGCGATATACTTGTCGTCCTCATAAGCAATCCTGGCCGGTATCTCGCGAGCGATGATTTTGGTGAAGAGGGTTGGCATAGGATGTTAATGGTTAGTTGTTAATGGTTAATCGGTCAATCACCAGCTTATCACAACACGCCTTTTCCAATTAACCATGAGCAACTAACCATTAACAACGAATAGATGTTCACCTTCCTCAAGGAAACCCTCACGCTCGCCCTCCGCAACCTGCGGTTGCACAAGCTGCGCAGCCTGTTGACGGCGCTGGGCATCATCTTCGGTGTGGCGGCGGTCATCATCATGGTGGCGATTGGTGAAGGTGGGAAGCAGAAGGCCAAGCGGCAGATGGAACTGCTGGGCGCGACGAACGTCGTCGTCCAGTCCGAGCGCCCGCCGGAAAGTGCCGAGTCGTCGGGTCGAACCCAGCGCGTCCTGTCGTATGGCTTGAAGCGCGTCGACCTGGCCCGGTTGGAGATGCTGCCCAAGGTGAAGAAGGTCGTCCCGGTGAAAGACACCGAACAGCGCGTCTCGCTCGGTGACACCCGCGCGCCCGGCGCGACCGCGATCGCGACGACGCCGGACGTCTTTGAAGTCATCAACCTGCGTCCCGCGCGCGGTGTCACGTTCACCCAGCAACAGTACGACCAGGGTGAGGCCGTCTGCGTCCTGGGCGCAACCGTTGCCCGCCAACTCTTCCCCTTCCAGGATCCCCTCGGCCAGCAGATCAAGGTCGGCGTCAGTGGGATGAGCACGATCATGCTCACCGTCATCGGCGTCCTCGAACCCACCGGCCTGCGCCCAGACGGTGGCAGTGGCGGGGGTGGCATCATCAAACGCGACCTTGAGCAGGACGTCTACTTCCCACTCACCCTGTCGCGCGCCGCATTCGGTGACCAGACCATCCGCAGGCAGGCCGGCAGCATGGAGCGCAAG
>JBBRHE010000104.1:0-12478 GCA_038223165.1 Tepidisphaerales bacterium | reverse complement strand
TGGGTGTGACTGTCCTGTTGAAAAGTCGAGAACGGTGGAAAATTCCCACTACGCGGAATGGTTATACCGCCTTGTCATCGGTTTCGACGAACGTGCTTGCGAACGCCTAGCCGCTGTCGCCGAAGCGCATGTCGATCAGCTTGAGGAAGCGGGTAGCGTTGTCGTGATAGAGTTTTTGTAAGACCTCGTCGGGCAGCGCGAGGCCGCAGAGTTGGGGTTGGTGGTCGGTCGGGAGGTCGGGGTCGGCGATGGGGCTGTCGCCGATGTAGGCGGTGTCCCAGAGTTTGCGGTGGCACCAGAAGCGGCTGGCGTAAAAGTCGAAGTTGCGATCGTCGCCACTGACTTGATCACTGCCGAAGAGGATGCGGTCCTGGTTGCGGATGAAGAAGTCGCGGGCGGTGTCGCGGTGGGCGCTGATCTCGCGGACCATCCAGCGCGTTGCACTGCAGTCGAGCCAGAGATCGGGGAACTTGTCTAACAGGGTTTGCATGCGCGGGAGGTTTTCGGGGTTGCCACCGAGGTGCGCGCCGAGCCAGGGGTGACCGCGGTAGGCTTCGAGGGCGTCTTCCCAGAGTTTGTAGTGTTCGTCGCGCTGCCCGTATCGGCCGCAGTCGGTGTACTTGGTGCAGTACCAGGTGTCGGGGTCACCCACGTGCGTCATGATCGCCATCTTGCGCGAGACGAGTTCGTCCATCACCCTGCGGATGGGTTCACTGTCGAGGCGAAGCTGGGTCGCTTCCATGGTCGCAGGGGCCATGTGGAACTTGGCGATGCGGCTGCCAAGGTTGTAGAAGCCTTCGATGCGGCGAAGCCAGTCGTCCAGGATGTTGGGTGATGGGTCGCGCCACTTGGGGACGGCGATGAACTGCACGCGCGTCGGCCAATCACGCTGCAGCGCGAGGGCGTCTTCGAGAGGTGTCATCGTGACGAACTTGTCGATGCCGTAATGGTCGGCGGCGGCGAACCAGGTGGTCGCGTGACGGGCAGCGAAGAGGTGGCAATGGGCATCGATGACGACGCCACGCACCTTGGGCCGTGGCATGGGCGCGCGGAAGTCGACGTGCGTGCGGTTGTAGTCCTTCTTAACCGCCGGCGCGAACGCGGGCGGTCCTTGCGTCGCCATGGCGGCGGGGGGATTGCCGCGATCGACCGTGGCGACGCGGTCGTTGGGGGCGGCGGGCGCGGGGTCAGCGGTGGTCGTCATAGTGCGTTCCCCCATGCTAGCGTTGATCGAATGCTCCCGACAAGTGCGCGGAACCCGGCGTGCCCAGATTAGCTCGGCACGCGCAAGGGTCGTCTACTTCGTGTCAACCTTCAGAAACGCGCCTTCCTCTTCCCATTGGTTTTCGTAGAACACCTTGGCCAGGTCGACAATGACGTGCTTCTTGTCGTCCAACGAAACACCATATCGCGGCAACGGGGAGTTGGCGGGCCCACCTTCGGGGACGCCAGCGATATCGAACTTGCTGCGGTGGCACTTGCACGAGTAGCCGGCACCGGTGCGCTTCAATACGCACTTCTTGTGCGTGCACTCACTTTGCGACACGTAGAGCAAACCCTTGTCGCGCACGACGAAGATCCTGGGGTCGTTGTTGGCGAACGTGTCGGCGATGCCTTCACCAAAGTCGGTCAGTGGGCCGGCATCGAAGAGGTTGGGCTTGTCGGCTGCGTAGACCCGTCGGGGCAGGCTCGCCGACACTGCGGCGCATGCACCCAGGACGAGCAGGTGACGGCGGGTGAGTAACGGGGCGATCGGTTGCTTCATAGACGAATTCTCCCAAGGTTCTATCGCGATTGTAACGCCCCGGCCCCCCGCGCTATTGCGGCGGCGTTGGGTTGACCATTGTCGTCAACCCCGAGATCGCTGGCAACGTCGTCTCCACTAACCTGTGGGAACGACTTCCATTTGTCGAACGGAATGTACCCGGCTGGTTCACCCCACTTGTTGCCGATGTAGAACAACCCACCCTCTCCGGCGAACTTCACCGACGACGCAGGTTTTGACCAGACGTTGCCGGCGATGCGATCGAAGCAACTGATGTCCGACATGCCCACATAGACGGCAGCGGCGGCGTCTTTACCGACGACCATCTTGGGTGCAATCAGCAGGTTGTTGGTCAGTGTGATGCGCTCGGCTTTGCCCTCGACATTCAGAAACCGCGCGATTTCACTAGGCGCGATCGTGGTGTTGTGGTCGATGACGATGTCGGTCGACGTCCTGCCGGCGCTGTCGGCGCGGAAGACCTTCACACCTTCTTCGTTGCGAACGACGTTGTTGCGGAGGACGGCGTGGTGCGTGCCGGGGCGCACGGAGATCGCAGAACCCGTCACCTGGTTGCCTTCGATGACGGCCCATTCCATGGCGGTGTCGGCTGGTTCGGTGTCACCGCCGCGCGGACCGACGCGCAGGGCGCCGGTGTGTACGGTGTTGTTGGCGATGTACGCGTAACTGCCGGTGTGCATCTCGATGCACCCCTTGGCGATGTCGTCCTTATCCCCCTGCGCGGCGCGGTCGAGGTTCGTCATCGTGTTGCCCGCAATCAGCAGGCGCGTCGCGAAGTTGATGCGGAAGCCGTGCTCGCGCGTGCTGTTGGCGCAGGTGTTGTTCAGGTAGACGTGGTCGCTCCCCTGGCCCCAGACCATGTACCCGCGAATGCCGGTGTCGAGTGGGGCGCTGTTGCCCTCGAAGAGCAGCCCACTCACCTTTCGCTCGCTGCTGACCGCGGTCGTGATGTTGCGGAACTCGCACCGGCGGATCGTGATGTTGTCCCCGATCGGGTTGATGCCATCAAACGGAACCTTCGGTGCGCCTTTGCCCGGTTCGACGGTGTATGGTCCGTCAAAGCAGATGTCCTGAATGACCACGTCTGCAGCCGGCCTATACATCATGATCGCGAGGCGCGTCTTGGTGGATGGCAGTTTCCAGAAGACCGGACGTGGCTTGGTGTCGTCCCCGTAAGCGCCGATGAGGACGTTCTTACTACGGAGATTCATCTCCACATCCTGGATGTCAAACCGATCCCCTCGCCGAAAGAGCAGTTGGGTGTTGTCGCGAAGCAGGTTCGACGCGCGAATAAAAGTTTTGAGTGGCCGATCGACCGTTCCGGGGTTGGAATCATCACCTTCCTGGGCAATATGCAAGGTTTTGCGCGTATTTGCCTTGATTACAACCGACATGGAACCGACATGAAACGACATACGATCGACCGTTAAGCGCAATGAAAGCGTGTAGGTGCCCGGCGTGTCGTAGACGTGGGCGGCGTTCCAACCGGGCAGGCGCGCCGTGGGGGTGCCGTCACCGAAGTCCCACTCGTACTTAGCGGTCAACGGTGTGCCACTTGCGAGTGGGATGTCCAGCGCGTTCACGTGAACCGTCGCTGGCGCAGTGGCGTTGAATGGCAACACCTTGAACGCAGGCACGGACGGAGTCGCCGGTGGGGTGACCGGTGGCGCGGTGGTCGGGGTCAGGGTGTAGCGATAGTCTGTGCCATCCAGGCGGATCGTCCCTGTCTTGTCGAGCGGCTGAGTCGTCTGACCGCGCAGTGGCACCGTTACGAGCACGACAGTGAGACAGACGATGCGGAAAAGCGGGTTCATGGCGACTCCGAAGATGGTAGATCGTATGCGCGCGGCGTGAAAAGAACACGCCTGTCTACCTGCTCCGAGTCTGGTGCGCGCTAGAGCGATGTAATTCGATGTTCTTGCTCGCGCTATCTCAATTGTCCGACGGATTTGCAGTAAATCTTTCCGCAATTGTCGAACAGGCGCTGCGCGGCAACGCGCTTGCCTGCGCACATCGACACTTACAGCGGCTCAAGGTCAGGCAAAGTGAAGTGACAACTGCTCACCCGGCAGGGGTTCGCGCTTGGCCGGTGCCAGCCAGGCTGTGGGGGTGAAGGGGTCGGCGAGCGTCAGTCGTGCTGCGATACGCCCGTCGGTCGAAAACAACGCGCGCAAAAGGTCAGGGCAGTTGCACTGTCGACTGCGGTGCAGCAACACCACGTGCGCCGGCAACGGTCGGGCTAGTTGCTCACAGCGGGCAAAGATCGCTTTGACCGCAGCCAACGCCTGCACGTTCGACAGGTGCCCACGACCTCCCATGATCCGATGCTGCAGGAAGGGGGGTCGCCCGGATGCCAACTGCATCTGAGGGTCGTAATTGCTCTCGATCGCAACCAGGTCCGTTCCCGCGAACCGCTCGACCAGCGATGTCGGCACCCGGCCGAGGTCGGTCGCAAAACCCAGCGAAACCCCATCGTACGATACGACATAACCATGAGATCCCTCCCGGTCGTGCGGCAACGCGATTGGGTCGAACGTCACACCTGGCAACGGCTCAAAGGGACCGTCAAATGGGGAAATCAGGGGGTCAAATGCAGAAAACTGTGAACATTCCCTTGCGCTGCGGCGCAGGTCGTCTTCCCGGCTCGCATGAACGAACACCCGCACCCCATTGGCAGCGAACGTATTGACCCAGTTGCACGAAAAATGGTCGCTGTCGAGGTGCGTCAGCACGACCGCCCGCACATCGGCGATCGTCGCGCCACTGTTCTGCAGGCGCTTGGCGACCGTTCGCGGACCCAGACCGGCATCAATAAGAATCGAGCCAAGTGGCGTGCGAAGGATTGAAGCGTTTCCGCTTGATCCACTGCCCAGGATAGAAAGTTCAAGTGACATCCGTGTCGTCCAACTGGTTAGGGGGATTGTGGGGAAGATTCTCGACGATGCAAGCGCGCTCAGCGGTTAGGAAGTAAGGATGAATAGGCACGAGGATGGCTGAACCGGACGCTTTTCATCCCTCAGCCTCCCTTTTCATCCTGACTCGCCGTCTTGCCAGTCATGTAAAATCCTGTCATATTCCGGCTCGATTATGTCAAACGAAACCTTCCCCATCGACCTCAAAGCCCTCAAGCCTCTTAAGCTCGACCCCAAGGCGACCAGCCTGACCGATGAGCAGAAGGCGGCGCTTAAATTCAACATAGACCTTTGCCGCGACGCGATCGTGTTCTTCACGGCGTACGCGGGGGCCAAGGGCCTTAGTGGTCACACGGGGGGCGCGTATGACACAGTCCCCGAGGTTCTGATCATCCGCGCGTTCATTGCCAATGGCGCGCCGATCGTCCCGATCTTCTACGACGAGGCCGGTCACCGGGTCGCAACGCAGTATTTGCTGAGCGTCCTCGATGGGCACATGCCGGCGGAGAAATTGCTGCGCTATCGTGAGTACGATCAGGGTCTGCCGGGCCATCCGGAGAAACTGCTGACGCCGGGCGTTGAGTTCAGTAGTGGTCGGCTTGGGCACCAGTGGGCCTTCTGTAACGGTGTCGCGATGGCGAACCCGGGCAAAGCGGTTGTAGTGCTCGGGTCGGACGGTTCGCAGATGGAAGGTGACAACGCCGAGGCCGCGCGCCTGGCGGTCGGTAAACAGTTGAACGTGAAGGTCCTCGTCGACGACAACAACGTCACCATCGGTGGACATCCCCAAACGTACATGATCGGCTACGACCTGACGCGCACGCTCAATGGTTACGGCTACGCGGTCGACACCGTGATGGGTGAGGATATCGACGCGCTGTTCGTGGCGCTGGGTCGCGTCTTCAGCAACGACGTGCCGCACGGTTTGGTCATCAAGCGTAAAATGGCGCCCGGCATCGAAGGGGCCGAGGGTCACCCGCATGCCCACGAGGTGCTCAAGGTCGAGGTCGCGACGAAATATCTCGAGAAGCGCGGCCACACCAAGGCCATCGAGATGTTCAAGACCGCGCCCAAGCAGGACAAAAGCCCGCTGACGTATAAGGGGTCGAGCGGCGTGGGTAAGAACCGTGACGATTTTGGCAAGGTGATCAACGAAATCCTCGGCGCGATGACGCCCGAACAGCGCCTCGCAAGCGTGCGCGTCTTCGACAACGACCTCGAAGGGTCGTGCGGGTTGCACCACATCCACAAGAAGTTCCCGGAAGTGTTCGTCCAGGCCGGTATCATGGAGCGCGGCAATTTTTCCGCTGCTGCCGGGTTTGGATCGAGCAAGGGCAAGCAGGGGCTCTACGGTACCTTCAGCGCGTTTCTGGAAATGTGCGTCAGTGAGATCACGATGTCACGATTGAACTTCGCCAACGTGCTGGCGCACTTCAGCCATAGTGGTGTCGACGACATGGCCGACAACACGTGCCACTTCGGCATCAACAGCATGTTCGCTGATGGTGGTGTGAAACCCGGCCACGGTGACGACACGACGAGGTTGTATTTCCCCGCCGACCAGCACCAGTTCGCTGCGTGTTTGAAAAAGATCTTCAACGACCCCGGTCTCCGCTTCGTCTTCAGCAACCGCGCCGCGGTTCCCGATCTGCTCGGTGAAGACGGTAAGCCGCTGTATCAAGGCAAGGATTTCGAGCCCGGCAAGGACTATGTCGTCCGTGACGCCAAGGGTGGTGGGTATGTCGTCGCGTTCGGTGAAACGGTGTACCGCGCGCTGGATGCTGTGATCACGCTAGGCGAGCACGGGACGAAGGTTGGCCTGATCAACAAGCCGACCGTCAACTGCTACGACGAAGCGATGATGAAGACGCTCGCGGCCGCGCCGTGGGTGCTCGTCGTCGAAGGCTGGAACGTCAAGACCGGGCTCGGCAGCCGATTTGGCACGGAACTGCTCAAGCGCGGCTTCAAGGGCAAGTACAACAATATCGGCGTCCACCTCGAAGGCTCAGGTGGCCTCTGGCAACAGATGGGCTACCAGGGCTTGGACCCCGCGGGGATCGCCAAGGCGATCAAGGCGCTCGTCTAGTCTCTGGAAGCGCCGAACTGAGCAATCCCTATAACGCATGCGGACACATCAGCGTGCTGGCTTCTTCGCTCATAAGTGATTTGCTAATAATGGTTTAAGTATATCGATTTTATCGCGTAGCCGTCAATGCTTATGGTATACTTCAGACGTATACCTCCGGTGATTCACAGGCACCGGTGGGAATGGGATTAATTCACTATGAGTCAGAAACTTCGCGTGGGTGTCATCGGCTTCGGTCGGATGGGACGAGGGTTTGTCTCTGCGATGCAGGCGTCGGACGATTGGGAAATCGTCTCGATCTGCGACGTGCACGGTCCGACCCGTGATCTGGCGGGCAAGACAGTGCCGACGGCGAAGATCGTCTCTAATCCCGATGATGTCTTGAACGACCCGACGATCAGTGTCGTCGGAATCTACACGCTCGCCGACGTGCGGCCGGGCCTTATGCGCAAGGCGCTGGCCAACAAGAAACACATCCTGGCCGAAAAGCCCATCGGCGCGGACGTGAAGACCGAGTGGGAACTCGTCAAAGAGATCGAGGCCAGTGATCGGCTGGTCGCGGTCAACCTTTTTAACCGCAACGCGTGGTATCACCGAGAAATTCAGGGCTTTATCGCTGAGGGTGAGATCGGCAAGCTCGCGATCATCCGCGTCTGCCATATGACGCCCGGGCACATGCCCAGCGAAGGCCATGACCCCGAAGGTCCACCGTTCCATGATTGCGGTATGCACTACGTCGACGTCGCCCGCTGGTACGCCAAAAGCGAGTACAAGTCGTGGCACGCGCAGGGCATCAAGATGTGGAACCACAAGGACCCGTGGTGGGTACAGTGTCACGGCACGTTCGAGAATGGCGTGGTCTTCGACATTACGCAGGGCTTTGTGTATGGCCATCTTGCTAAGGACAAGACGCACAACTGTTACGTCGACGTGATCGGCACTAAAGGCATCGCCCGCATGTCGCACGACTTCCAGAACGCGACGATCAGTTGTCATGGTGTGAACCACACCGTGACCAAGACCGCGCTGTTCAACGACAAGAAGCTCGACGTGATGTGCGACCTGTTTGCCCGGTCTCTACGGGCGGGCAAGAACCTTGGTTTCCCGACGGCGCGCGACAGTGTGATTTCGTCAGAGGTGTCGTGGGCGATGCTGAATGACGCGATCAGTCACGATCCACCATCGGTTGGCACGCAAAAGGAAATGAACGACATCCTCAAGCACCGCCGATCGCTGCGTAGCGGATTTGGTCTGCCGGTTCGTGCACAGGCGTGCCCGACCGAACCGGCGCCGATCGGTCAACCACCGGTCGCGTGTGGTGAAGACCTCTGTGGCCTGCTTGAAGGTCGCCAGGCGGAGATTGCGACGGGGCAGGTCAATGAGGCGAAGTTTCAGTAGAGCAAGCGTCGCGAACGACAACATACGCCCACAAGAGCCGCAGGTTTTGCCTGCGGCTTTTGTGTTACATTGGACCCATGTCCGACGAGCCCGATGTCTCCGATCTTCTGACGGTTGACCAGGCGATCGCGATTATCGATGCCGAACCGGTCTCGCCGCGTGTCGAAGACATTTCGATCTCCACTGCGCTCGGTCGTCGGTTGGCATCACCAGTCGTCGCTGATCGCGACTACCCACCGTTCGACAAGAGCCTGATGGACGGTTACGCCGTCCGCTCGACCGACATGACCGGTGGTGAGCGGACGTTCGATCTACTGGGTGAAATAGCGGCGGGTGATCGATCAGATATCCGTGTCGGACCGGGTCAAGCGATTGCGATCATGACGGGCGCATCGATGCCACCCGGGGCCGATGGGGTCGTGCCCGTTGAATCGCGCCGGTCCCTGGAATCTACACCAACGCGGCGCGTGACGTTGTCGCATGTCGATCGTCCGTCGCGATTCGTCGCCAAGCGAGCATCCGATGTCCCCGGTGGCCAGACACTTCTGACCCCCTGCACGCGTATGGGTCCGGCGCAGATAGCGGTCGCAGCGAGCGTTGGCGCGACAATACTGTCTGTCTATGCCCAGCCGTGCGTCGCGATTCTCGGCACGGGCAATGAAATCGTCTCCACTCACGCGATGGCCGAAGGGGCACAGATCCGCAATGCTAACAACCCGATGCTCGCGGCGTTGATGGCGCGTCTTGGATGTAACGTTACCGACCTTGGCGTCGTCCCTGACAGGATAGACGCCGTACGAACTAGCCTGCAGAGCGCCTTGCGTCACGAGGTCCTGTTTGTCACCGGTGGCGTGAGCATGGGCGAGTACGATTTCGTCCCGCGAACGTTGCTGGAGCTTGGCGTGACATTGAAAGTGACAAAGTTGCGGATCAAACCGGGCAAACCGTTCGTGTTTGGGACAACACGCGAGGGAAGCTATGTCTTCGGTTTGCCAGGCAACCCCGTGAGCGCGTTTGTGTGTGCGATGCGATTGGCGGGTCGGCTGCTATCACGGATCGCCGGTGGGCAGGCCGAGCCTGCGTGGCGACAGGGTCGTTTGACGACCGATCTGCCCGCGAACGGCCCGCGCGAGTTTTATCAGCCGGCGATCTTCGATGGGGCTACTGTCCAACCGCTGCAGTGGAAGGGTTCGGCCGACCTGTTCACGCTCGCGGTGGCCAACGCACTACTCGTCCGCGCCGATGGAGCGCCGGCTGCACGGCAAGAGGATATCGTTCGCATTCTGGAGATTCCACAATGAACTGGCGCACGATCCTCCTCCTCATCCTCACCGGCATCTTCAGCTTCGGTGGTTCGTTCACCTGCCGCAGTGGGGACGATGACGACCGCAGCGATGTGCAGGTCACGACTCCGTGAGGTTGCCTTTGGACAGAAATCTCATGAAGAATGCAATAAGTTGTGCAGGTGGCAACCGTGCGCTTGTAGGCTAGCATCATCAACATGACCCAACAAACGTGCGACAGGTTGAAGCGCACGTTTGATGTCATCGTCGGCTCGGTATTTCTGTTCGTCGGTTTTCCATTGTTCCTTGCCATCACGCTGGCGATCGTCATATCAGCCGGGTGGCCGATCCTTTTTCGTCAGTTGCGGATTGGTCGGGATGGTCGACCGTTCACTATCCTGAAATTTCGCACCATGACGACGGCAGCGACTGTCGAGTCCGAGGCGTTAGCCAATGATCCGCGCATCACCCGGGTTGGCAGGGCCCTTCGCCGTACGGGATTGGACGAGCTCCCCCAGCTGATCAACGTGTTGAAGGGCGAAATGAGCATCGTCGGACCGCGCCCACTGGTCGCCAGCGAAAATGCCCTTTGTGATGCGCGTCAGCGCCGTCGCCT
Organism: Tepidisphaerales bacterium; assembly: GCA_038223165.1. Lineage (GTDB taxonomy): Bacteria > Planctomycetota > Phycisphaerae > Tepidisphaerales > Tepidisphaeraceae > DASYHQ01. The sequence continues at coordinate 2,400 of JBBRHE010000104.1, read as the reverse complement.
TGACGTTAACCCCGGGCTGACGGGACTCGCGCAGGTTCGGGGTCGCAATCGCATTCCGTGGGAACAACGGGTCGCGCTGGACCTGCAATACGTTGCACAGCGGAGCGCGTGGCTCGACATGAAGATCGTTCTTCAGTCGATTCCAGTGGTGCTGCTCGGTCGCGATGCGTATTACTCACCCGTTTCCGCTGTGGCACCATAGCGCCAGCGCGAGCGAGCGTCAGTCGAAGAGGTGACGATGGGGTAAATTGAGACTTGCCGACATCACTTGCGAATGGCGGCAATGGCATAGAACGGTCGGCCCTCACGCCGGTACTTTCTCTCGAAATTCGTCCCGACAAACTCCCCTTCGTTCGCCGACCCCGGCCGGTTGTAGTCGACGACCTCGAAACCCACTGCGGCCCGTATGGTCGGCTCGATGTTTTCTTCCCAGTATTCCTTGTGGTCCGTCACAATCTGAACACGCGCGCCGGGTTTGAGCACGCGATGCAGAACCGGCACGAACTTCGGTTGGATCAATCGCCGTTTGTTGTGGCGCGCTTTGGGCCAGGGGTCGGGGAAGTAAACGTGGACGACCGACAAACTCTCCGGCGGCACGAACTCATTCAAAAAGAACCCGGCCTCGGCGCGAACCGTGTGCGCGTTGGTGCAGTTGTGCCGGCGCATCCGGTCACTGGCGTAGCGCCAGAACCAGCGGGCCCATTCGATTCCGAAAAAGTTTGTGTCGAGACGCGTTCGCGCCTGGTCGTACAGGAATGTGCCCTTTCCCATGCCAATCTCAAGCTCGACGGGGTTGGCGTTGCCGTAGAGCATTTGCCAGTTCAGGGGCTTGGGCAGTGTCTCGACATCGAGGCCCACCGGTTCGACGATCAGTTCATGTGACGTTTGCATGGGGCGGAAAGTATACTGATTTTCCTCGCGAGCGTGTGGCTGGCGGTCATAACGGGAACTTAGCCATGCCAACCTGCACCTTTGAGACAACCGTCAACGCCCCGATCGACGCCGTCTGGGCTTTTCACGAGGACGTTGGCCGTGCGCTTCCACAACTCTCACCACCGGCCGACGAGGTAAAACTGGTCTCGCTCGACGGTGTTCCGCGAGTCGGGTTCGTCGTAACGATTGAAGCGAAGGGACCGCTGGGCCGCGTGAAGTGGGTCGCGCGATACGTCGAGTACCAACCACCGCATAACGTGGTCTTCGGGCGTGAGGCACGCTTCGTCGACGAGCAGGACAAAGGCCCGTTCAAACGGTTCCGGCATAATCACGAATTTGAAGCGGTCGACGACAAGACGACCCGGGTGATCGATCACGTCGATTACAACGTCGGTATGGGGCCATTGGGCTGGCTTGGCGACCTGCTGGTGGTTCGCGGCAAACTCGACAAAATGTTCGCTTACCGACACGCGCAATTGAAGAAAATCTTTGGCTGAATACCAGTTTGCCACGGCAACGGCTCGCCGTTAGCCTGTCTCGCTCATCTGCCAGGGAGGCTGATCTTGTCGGTTGCAATTGGTTTTGATTTTGGCACGGAAAGCGTTCGCGTGGTCGTCGTTGACGTGAGCAATGGCCGCGTCGTCGCGCAGGCGTCGCGCGATTATGCGCATGGTGTGATCGACAAAGAACTACCCGACGGTAACGTAAAGCTGCCACCCGACTACGCATTGCAACACCCGCAGGATTGGCTCAGCGACTCCGCCGCGGCATGCAAAGAAGCGGTCGCGGCCAGTGGGGTCTCACTGGATGAGATCGTCGGCATCGGTGTCGATTTCACCAGTTGTACGATGATGCCCTCGTTTGCCGACGGCACGCCCGTCTGCCTGTTTGAGCGGTTCGGGCGCGTCCCATTGGCCTACCCCAAGCTCTGGAAGCACCACGGCGCCAAGGCCGAGACCGATCGCATCAACGCCGTCGCGCGTGAACGCAAAGAACCGTGGCTCGACCGCTACGGTGGAACAATAGGCATCGAGTGGTTCTTCCCCAAGGTCCTCGAAACGCTCAACCACGAGCCTGGTGTCTACGACATCACCGACGTGTGGCTCGAGGCCGGGGATTGGTTCGTCTGGCAGCTCGTCGATGGGCCGTTCCCGAAGTGCTCGACGAAGAATCTGTCGCGCTCGACCTGCCAGGCTGGCTACAAAGCCCAGTGGAACCGTGAGACCGGTTTCCCCTCGCCGGAGTATTTTGCCGCGGTCCATCCGAAGATGCGGAACGTTGTCAGCGAGAAGATGCCGGGCAGGCTCGTCGCGCCGGGCGTCAAGGCCGGCCAGTTGAGCGAAGCTGCCGCGGAATTGTTTGGTTTGCGCGCGGGCATTCCGGTGTCGGCCGCGATTATCGATGCACACGCCGGTGTGCCCGGTGCGGGTGTGGCGGATGCGGGAACGATGGTGCTCGTGATGGGCA
>JBBRHE010000103.1:0-12509 GCA_038223165.1 Tepidisphaerales bacterium | reverse complement strand
CACCTCGTTCGTCCGCACGGTCCCAATGATATCGTCGCGCTGCGGTGCGGCGTCCGCGCGTTGGTCGTCAAGAGAGGTCAGGCTGCTGGTGATCCGCTGATGCTGTCAAAGCGATCTCGCGTCTGGCGCGATCCCGATCGGCCGTGGATCTCAATCTACGGTGGGAAGCTGACGGGCTGCGAGCAGGTGGCGAGTCGTGCGACGAGCCTGTTGCGGGATGCCGGGCTTGCAAGTCGATCAACGGTGCCGACGTCAGGCGACGACCTGCTTGCGACGCCTGCGCCACCGATCGACCGGGTCGCCGATATCGATGTCCCGCCTGCCCGATGGTGCCGGGACCATCAGATGTGCTGGACGCTCGAGGACTATCTCCGCCGGCGCACCAACCTCGCGCAATGGTTGCCGCGCGGTGGATTGGGACGAAACGACGAACACCGCGAAAAACTTCTCCAGGTCGCAGAGGTGTTCGTCGAAACAACCGGCCGACCCGCAACGGAACAGCTTCGCGCGTACAGCGAGCGCATCAAGCGCGAGTACGACAGAGTGCTCGGCCGACATCCGATGGTGGAGACGACCTATGCATGATTCGACTACACGTGCGACCGCGATGCCCGCGATCCTCGGTGGATCACCGGCGGTGACGCTCGATCAAACAGCCGCCAATCGCTGGCCCATCCTGACTGAAGAGGACGAAGCCGCGGTGCTAGCGGTCATGCGCGATGGCGACCTGTCCACCCACGCGGTGACGCGCGAGTTGGAACGCGATTACCGCAACTATTTTGGCATCAAGCACGCCCTGGCCCACTGCAACGGAACGGCAGCGCTGCTGGCGGCGTTCTTCGCAATCGACCTCAAGCCCGGCGACGAGGTGATCGTCCCATCGGCCACCTGGTGGGCGTCGGTATTGCCCATGATTTGGCTGGGCGCAGTGCCAGTGTTTGCCGAGAGCGAACCGGCGTGCCTCGGGCTCGACCCCGACGACGTGTTGCGGAAGGTCACGGCGCGTACGCGCGCGATCGTCGTGGTCCACCTCTGGGGCATGCCAAGCCGGATGACCGAACTGCTTGTCATTGCACGGCAGCACGGATTGAAGGTCATCGAGGACGCCTCGCACGCCCACGGCGCGCGATGGCGCGACCGACCGTGCGGCACGCTGGGGGACGTCGGCGTCTTCAGCCTGCAAGGTCACAAGCTCGCGCCGGCCGGCGAGGGGGGCATGTTGCTTACCGCCAGCGATCAGCTGATCGAGCGAGCGATCCTGCTCGGCGACGTCGAGCGCATCTGGCAACTGCAGGGCTCCACCCGGCGGTTCGCCGCAACCAGCTTCGGCGTCAAGACGCGCATGTCACCGCTCAACGCGGCCGTCGCGCGCGTCCAATTAAAGCATCTCGATGAGCGTAACGAACGGCGGAACGAGAACCTCCGCTACCTGTCAGCACATCTGGACGGGATGGGCTTCGAAACGTTCCTGCCACCGGCGCACGTCCAGCGGGTGTACTTCGAGTACCACGTGCGCATCGATTCGCGGCGGCTTGGGATTCCGATTAAGACGCTCGTCGAGGCGCTGCGTGCCGAAGGGTGCGACGTCCAACTGCCCCGATATCCACTGGTGCATCAACAACCAATGTTCACCGAGGGCGCGTTTGCAGCCATCGCTCGCTTACCAGCGGATATCGCGCCGCCGACCTACAACCCCGACGCGCTTCCGGGTACCACCTTGGCGAACCAGGGGATGATTCGGTTGCCCGCGTTCCCCAGCGCCACGAGAGACCTGTTGGATCAATATGTGGTGGCGTTCCGGAAGGTCATGGCCGAGCGATGGCGCGCGGCACTGACGGCGCTATCGGCGACGTGCCCACCTTGACGCAAGCGGCCAATCGCACCGGTCGGAAAACTGCGGCTGCTTTGACGGGGACGGTCCCCTTTGGCGGCTCCCTCCTAACGATGGTCGCGCCGATGGCGTGGCGCGGCGTCGGGTTGGGGTTACAATCCGCCGACAATGACACTGCGAGAGAAGATCGACAACAACACCGCCGTCGTCGGTGTTATCGGATTGGGTTACGTCGGGTTGCCGTTACTGGCGGCGTTTTGCAAGGGCGGTTTTACGGTCATCGGCTTCGACGTCGATCCAAAGAAGATCGAGCTGCTCAAACGTGGTGAGAACTACCTCAAGCACCTCGGGGACACGCTCGTGTCCGACATGGTCGTCACGGGTCGGTTCGATGCGACCGTCGACGCCGGTAGGCTGGGCGAGTGCGACGCGATCATTGTCTGCGTCCCCACGCCACTGGGGACTCATCGCGAGCCGGACCTGTCGTACATCGAGAACACCGCCGTCGACATCGCCAAGACGTTGCGAGTGGGGCAACTGGTCGTGCTCGAAAGCAGCACCTATCCGCGCACGACGCGCGAGATCATGCTGCCGAAGTTCGAGGCTCGCACGATGCCTGACCGCAAGCCGATGGTTTGCGGGAAAGACTTTTATCTCGCCTATTCTCCCGAGCGCGAAGACCCCTGCCGAAAGGATTTCAATACGCAGACCATTCCCAAGCTAGTCGGGGGGATCGAGGCGCGAAGTGGCGAGGTCGCAACCGCGCTCTACGCGAAGGTAATCAAGCAGGTCATCCCCGTCAGCACCGCGGAAGTCGCAGAGGCGGCCAAGTTGCTGGAGAACATCTATCGTGCCGTCAACATCGCGCTCGTCAACGAGATGAAGATGGTCCTGACTGCGATGGGTATCGACGTGTGGGAAGTCGTCCGCGCCGCAGCGACGAAGCCCTTCGGTTTTCAGGCGTTCTATCCCGGCCCGGGGCTTGGTGGGCACTGCATCCCGATCGACCCGTTCTACCTGACGTGGAAGGCTGCAGAAGTCGGAATGCCGACGCGCTTCATCGAGCTGGCCGGTGAGATCAACCACGCCATGCCCGACTGGGTCATCCAACGGGTTATGCTCGCACTAAACGGGCAATCGAAGTCGGTCAACGGCGCGCGCATTCTCGTGCTCGGCCTGGCCTACAAGCCCGACGTCGACGACGTCCGCGAAAGCCCCAGCTTCGAGCTGATTGAAAAGCTGTTGGATCTGGGTGCCACCGTCGACTACAACGATCCACACGTCGCAGCGACGCACAAGATGCGCCACCACGACCTGCAGATGGAGAGCGTGCCGCTGACGAAGGAAAGCCTTGCATCGTACGACCTGGTGCTCATCGCAACCCATCACGCGGCGTACGACTGGCAGTTCATCGTCGACCACTCAATCCTCATCGTCGATACCCGCAACGCGACCGCGAAAGCGAAGGGGCGACGTAGTCATATCCTGTCTGCCTAAAGCTCAGCGCGGTGTGGGAACCTCGATGTTTTCGATGAGGTCGAGTGGGCCCTTCGCGAGCCTCACGTCCACCGGTCCAGCGATGAAATTTTTGTCGTCGTTGTCGTCGAAGCGCATCTGCTCGACGAGCATCGGTGTCGTCGGGGCAGCCCCCTTCTCGAGTACTTCAATCGCCACGAGGCCCGGCCGTTTCGCGGCCATTTCGGCCAGTTGCGATTCCCCTTTGACCGTCGGAATGACCTGCCGCAGTTGCCAGCAGATCGGCAGGTGCTCGCGACCGACGAACACGAGTGGCGCAGCGCCATAGTGGGAGGTAATGGCGTCGGACAACGTGCGGTTGTTAATCGGTTGCGTCGTGCTCGCCCAGTAGGACAGCCCGAAGGTGATGACGGCGAGGTTCGCGCTGGCGAGGGTCGAAATGCCAGCGGTGAACCCGCGCTGGCGCTGGACGAAGATCGACATGCCCGCCGTGCCGGCAACGAGAAGCGTCATTATTACATCGATCGCATCGATCTGACCGTCGACGTAATACCCCGCGACGGGCACCGCGATCGCCGTCAAGGAGTAGGCGATCAGCGTCAGTCGCCAGGACGTCCCACCGACGTTGCCGCCAACGGTGGTTGGGTCGGACCGATTGGCGTCGGCCTCGCGCGAGCGGATCATCCGCTCGATCTGCCAACCGACGAGAATCATCAACGGTGGGATGAGTGGCAACAAGTAGTGTTTCTGCTTGTTGCCCCAAAGGCACAGCGGAATGAGGATCGCCAACGACCAGACGAGCACACCGCGCACGCGCGATTCCTCGCGCGACTGTCTCACCGCAGCCACGACGCCCACGACGAACAGCGCGGTCCACGGCAACAGACCGGTCATCAGGGGGAAGACGTAGACCAGAGGGAGTTTCCAGCCTTTGCCGGTCATGCTCAGTTCCATGTCGTTGGCCAGCGCTTCGGACGAGGGGTGATACCAAACGTAAACGAACCACGGTAGCGCCAGGGCCAGCAAAGTGATCGGCGCGCCGCTGAGCGCGAACGTGCGCAGCGGTCGCCAGTATCGTTCGACGGAGCAGAGGCCCACGAGGAAGACGAGCGGGAACAGTCCACCGGGTCCCTTGCTCAGGACCGCCAGCGCCATCGCGACCGCCGAGAGGTGATACAGTCCCACGGCTCCGACGGATGAGACCTCGTCATTGTCGTCGATCCCAAAGGCGTGCCAGATCGCGGCGATGGCGATCGTGACGAAGGTCATCACGAAGAGGTCGGTCTCCTCAAAGCGGGCGTGCCGATAGAACATCACGCTTCCGACCAGTGCCGCTGTGGTGAAGAGGGCAGCGCGTGTGCCGAAGAGTCGGCGCGCCATTAGCATCGTGACGCCAACCGCGACCCACGACGCCAGCGCCGCTGGAATGCGACCCTGCACCTCACCGACGCCAAACGCCTTGAACGACGCGGCGGTGAGCCAGTAGGCCAGCGGCGGCTTCTGCATGCGGAGGTGACCGTTCACCCTTGGCAGCATCCATTGTTCGAACGGTGCGCCAAGCATTTCGCGTGCCGTCTCCAGCACGCGGGATTCCTGAGTGCGCATGACCACGGGAACGCCGAGCGATGTGAATAGCAAAGCGCCACTGATCACCCAGCACACCAGCCAGCCAAGCATCGATATGGAGCGTGACGCCGACGCATCAGGCGCAAAGCGGATCGAGGCGGTCGCGGGGCTTATCGTTCTCACCGGGGCTGGCTTTCAATCGAGAGCGAACTGCTGGCGTCCGTCCAGCCTGACGACGCAGCAAGGGAATGTCGGCTCGTCCACCATCTGATTAACGCGTTGCACAATTCAACCGTGATCAGACCCAGCGCAGCCCCAGCCAGGACATCGCTTATCCAGTGCGCGTCGGCGATCCATCGCAAGGCACCGCAAAGCCCGGCGAGCGTCCAGAATAGCGATCGTCCGCGCGGGTAAAGCCCGACGAGCACACCGCTGAGCGCGAACGCGCTGGTTGTGTGACCCGACGGAAAACTTGCCTGCGAGGAGCGCAACGAGGCATTCGGTCCGAGGAACATGCCCGCGTGTTCGTGGTGAGGCCTGACGCGGCCGGACAAGTGCTTCACCATCGTCGCAGCGCCAGTGGCCAGCAGGACGACGGCGATCAAAAACGGAATGGCCCGCCGCTTGATCGGGTCGAGAAGCCAGATTGCGGTAACGATCATCGCGACGCAACTGAACTGACCATACTGGGCGAGAAATCGTGTCTCGCGCTCGATGTCACCACGCATTGTGGTCGACAGACCGGTCTGTAATCCGGCCAGTTCCAGGCACAAAAGGCAAAGAGCAGCGATCGAAAGATAGCCAGCCACCCGACGGGAACGCATGGTGATTCCTCGGTAAGCGTCGGTGTGGGCAACACGAGCGCGTGTACTCAGAGCGCTTGCCGACCTCCGTCGATGCCACGGAATCTATGGATGGCGTATGAACTCAAGGTGACAGTCAGATGAACTTTCTGACTGCTGCAAGAGGCCGACTCTTGATCGTTCGATCGAAGAATGACCTAAAGGGTTTCCCCGTCTCTGGCTGGGTGCGATTTCTCGCTAGCGGTCGCTGGCATCGACAATGTGAACCGCGAACCTGCGTTCGGATGGCTTTCTACGGCTGCGGTGCCACCGTGCAGCTTTGCGATGCTTTTGACGATCGCCAAACCCAGACCCGCGCCACCCGTATGTTTTGATCGGGAGGGGTCGACACGATGAAAGCGTTCGAAGACGCGCGGCAGGTGCTCGGCGGGGATGCCACGACCTGTGTCGGTGACATCGATCAAAACCGAACCGTTTTCCCGACGGGCACCCAGGGTAATGCGGCCAGCGGGGGGTGTATGGTTAATCGCGTTCTCCACGAGATTACACAGCGCGTTCTCGAACAGCACGCGATCAAGCTCGGCCGTCACCGGTTGAGAGGTCGTAGCCGCTGTCGGTTCGTCAACCGTCAGCGTGATTCCTGCTTCATGGGCAGCGGGCTCGTAAAATTCCTGAATTTTTCGAAGTTCACCGAAGATATCAACCGGTTGCCGCGAGATCTGCGTCTGAGGGTTTTCGGCCCGCGCGACGAACAGCAGGTTGTCGATCAATCGAGTGATGCGCTGGCATTCCTCCAACGCGTTGCTGAGTAGATTGGCCGACTCTTCCTGCGAACGCGGCTTGCTGAGCGTCAGTTCGACGATGCCGCGCACGTTGTGGATCGGTGTGCGCAACTCATGAGCGATGTCGGCCGAGAAGCCCGACAGGCGCGCGAACGAGTCTTCCAGCCGATGCAGCATCGCGTTGAATGTCGTCGTCAGCAGTGACAGCTCTGCTGGGAAGTGCTGGCCTTCGATGCGCTCGTGCAGCGTGGACGAACCCACGCGTGCGATGACGTCCGTCATCCGCCCGATCGGTCGCAACCCACTGCGCGCGATGATGTAGCCCGTCAGTGCGCACGCAATCATGCTGACGACGAGCACGCCGATCATGTGCTGGCGATACCGCCCGAGCAGCCGATTTTCAATCGTGCGATCGAGCGCCATCTGAATGCTGAACGATTGACCGTCGACACTGACCAGGTCACTGGCTGCAAACAACGGCACGCCGAGTGGATTAGTCACTTCAACGCCGTCCGATCGTCCCCCCACGCGGGGTGGTGGCAAGGCGATCGAGCTGACGGCGCTGTCAAACTCTGATGTTTGCGAGAGCGTTTCGTTCGTTAACCCACGCAAGACTCGAATGTGCAGCGGTGACGACAGATGCGCTTCAGACTCTCGCCGCAAGTGGTCGCGCAGTGCCGCGACACCATCGGGCTTGCTGCGCAGCAGTGTTTCGACTTCCAGGATTTCGTCCTGAACGAACTGCCGGTCTTCACTGGCGAAACTCGAACTGAGGCGAAGGTAGGAATAGGTGAGCATCAGCAGCAAAAGCGCGAACGCCGCCGTGGCGAAACCCACCGCCAACCGTGTGGCAAGGCTCCACGGGCGCGAGCGGTGTTCACTCGGCTGTTGAGCGGTCTTCGAGGACATATCCAACGCCTTTGATCGTGTGGATCAGTTTCTGGTCCGACCCTTCATCGACCGCCATGCGCAAACGGCGAACCTGCACGTCAACGACATTGCTGTCGCTGTCGAAGTTCATGTCCCAGACTTGTTCACTGATAAACGTGCGAGAGAGCGCCTCCCCACTCCGCCGGGCGAAGAGGGAAAGCAACGCAAATTCTTTGGGGCGCAGTTCCAGCCGGCGTCCACCGCGTGTGGCTTTATGGCGGATAAGGTCGATTTCGAGGTCGGCAATGCGGATCAAATCCATGGGTCGCTGCGACGTCCTGCGGACGACGGTGCGGATGCGCGCCAGCAATTCGGAAAACGCAAACGGCTTGACGAGGTAATCGTCAGCGCCCAGTTCCAGCCCGCGCACGCGATCGTCAACCGCGTCGCGCGCGGTCAGGAAGATGACCGGTGTGGCGTTTTTCGCCTTACGCATCTCCTGGACCAGCCACCACCCTTCACGGCCGGGGAGCATGACGTCCAGCAGCACCACGTCATACTCGTGACTGCGCACGTGTTGCCACGCCACGTCCGTCGACTGCGCGACGTCAACGATGAAGCCATTCTCGCTCAGACCCTGTTGCAGGTAGGCAATGGTCTGTGGTTCGTCTTCAACGAGCAGGACTTTCATGACGTTGGACCTCTTCTGGTGGTGCTACGGTCGGCAGCCCTATTCGATGCCTTCGACCGGCCGCCAGGTGTACAAGAGCTTGGCGATCTGGTCGGACAGGTTGCGCACGACGGCGGATCGCACTTTTATGTCAGTGTTGGAGTCATCGGCGCGGACGAGCGGCAACTGGACGGACACCGGGTACCCCTCAGCAAAATCGATCGGCCAGCGCGTGTTGCCCGTCGCGACGTCAATCACGCGTACGAGTACGTTCGCGTTGCCCTGCATCATCAGGCCGTCGGTCGGTGTGGTGAGGTCGACGATGTTGATGTACAGCACCTGCCTGGCGCCTGTTCGCCGTCCGAGGTCCGGGATCGTCAACTGCTTGTACGCCTCTGCGTCCTGATCGCGTAATGCATACAGGGGGTCGACGCTCACCAGCGGGGCAACCTTGTTGTTCGTCAGGTCCAGCGCCAATTGTGCCGCCAGTCGTTGAGAATCGAGATAGTTCGTGCTGGGGCTGGCATAGTTTTCGACCAGTACCAACATCGGCTCTTGAGGTGGTGTGTATTTGGCCGGAACCGCATCAGGCCTGGAGAACTTATAAGCGACCACGCCCGCTGCGGCGCAGCCCATCAGTAACGAAACGGCATAGAGGCAAAACAACAGGCAGAAAGCAACCCTAAAGCAACTCGACCGCGCAAGCCGCCAATTGGCCCCGGTGAATCTCTCACATGTTACCTGCATCAATTCTCCTCAGCCGGGTGCTCGATAAAGCGGTTGACCACTTCCTGGGCAAATACACTGACTGTGCCGGCGTAGGTTTTGGCGTCACCGAGTTCGGGGACACCTTCCTCACGCGCCTTTTTCGGGAAATCGATCCGCACGTCGTTTTCCTCGTAACCGATCTTCGCGATACCGTTGTTCACCTCGACGACGCGCAGTGTGCCGACCATCGTGCCACGATACAGGTCGACGGCGTTGTCCGAACGGGTCTGGAACTGTTCGATCTCCAGGTAAATTAACCGTGTGACACCCAACCGTGGCGCGACCTCGGTGATGGCCATGCCGTCGACTTCCGGGTGTTCTCGCTGATAGCGAATCACCGACGCGGGAATGTACGGGAACTTGGCCCCCTTGAACTCCTTGGGCATCGGCTTGATTTTTCCCTTGTCGTCCACGGGCCTCGTCAGCCGGTTCTGAATGCCGGTCGCGGTGTCGAGCTGGATTTGCGTATAGTCGATGCGAATACCGCGGTCCGTCCAGACCATGACCGCGACGGTCTGATCCTGAAAACCAACGTAGGTCGGCTTGATCGGTGGTTTGGGTATCGCATAAGCAACGATGCCAAAGAGGGCGCAACCGGGGATGAAGACGAGGATCGAACAGACGACAACGAGGATCGATAGCAGACGGAATCGACCCTCAATGCAGCGTTTGAACATGACGTATCCTTTCGATCGTCGGTTTACACACCCCAACCATCCACACCGCGCACGTGGATGATGATCTTCCATGCCCACGCCGCGATCGCGATCCCGAGCAGGGGAATGACGATGGCCAGTCCCGGCACCGCCCACAACACGCGATGGGCCGGTCGACCGGTGATCGCGATGTAGGCGCCGGTCCAGACCGTCAGGCCCGCGAGCAGCGCCAGCACGAAGCCCATCGGTTGAACGTACCCGCTGGCTGGCCAATTTCCACGAACGAAGTGGGCAAAACTCGTCGTCATCCCACAACTGGGGCAGGGCAACCCCGTCCGCGCCAGAAACTCGCACCGCTGCAGGCCCAGACCTTCGTGAGTCCCCATACCGTTGACTGCGGGTGTTAAGGTCGACGCGATGAACAGGAGCGCCATCGCGACACCCGATAGCGCTATAGCGAACAGTCTTGCCATCCCACTCGCCTTGGCCGGTGCGTCCGGGCGGACGTAGAAAGGAGGCACGGTGGCAGGGGTGCTGGTCATGGGGGGCGTTACTGTACCGACGAAGGACGATCGGCCGCAAAGGGAGGACGTCACGGATTCGATCGCGGTTTGGTTATCACTCTGAGTATGCGGCGTGGCTTTCGGATCCGTCCCCCTAGAGGTCCCTAACAGGATCTTAAGTTGCACTCAGTTATTCAATTCGTACCATGTGTTCGGGTTTACCCTTGTTTGAGTGATGCGAAGCTAATCAATGCACATGCGCTGGCAGTAGTATCGCCCAACTTTTGGGCGATGCCTCATGCCTTGTGGAAATTCGAGCTGGATTGCACAGAGGCTCTGGTGAACCCCCTCCGACGCAAGCCAGATGGGCAGGAGCGACGAAGTATCCACGTGACAGCGGGAGTTAAGGTAACTCTTAACGACTATCACGGGCCCGGTACTGATTTTGCATTGGGCATATTCGATTGGACGGATGCTTAGTTCTTAAGCGGACCCTCGGCTGCTGTTTAATCGGGCAAGTCGCTCGGACGGTATTGACTACACGGCCCAGTCACGCGTAAATTTGATCTCAGACGGTCACGTTGCCTCTCGTTAACTTTTCGCGTGAGTGTCGGTGCGCAAGACGTGTTTTACCCGCGTCGGCGGTTCTTCGATTTTCCTTAAGTTAGTTCGGACACGGATTTAGACAGATGGGACCGCTGAGGGCTCCAGGAGCCTTCCGAGCGGTCTGTAGACGCGTCGCGATGGTGCGCCGGCGTCTTCGCAGTTCGGGTGAGTGGGCCCCCCTGCGATGGCAGAGTTCGGTGGCATTCGATTCATTTTGTAGAAAGAGCGGTTCTACGATGCGCGTTTTCATGTTGGGGTGGGAGTTCCCGCCCTTCATCAGTGGGGGGTTGGGCACTGCCTGCTACGGTTTGACCAAGGCCATGAGCACGTTGGGGACGGACATTCTGTTTGTCCTCCCGCGCCCGGTCAGCACGCCCTTTTCCACGCACCTGCGCCTCGTCGCGCCCAAACCTGGCTCGACGCTGGCCTCGCCAACCACGGAATTCCGGATGGACGAGTTCGAGAACGTGACGTTCCGGACCGTTGACGCGCAGATGGTCGACCCGTACACCCGGCCCGAGGACTATCAGACCCAGATCAAAACAATCAAGGAAGAGCGCACCCGCATTACCAAGGCCACACCGATCGATCCGGTGTTGACGCCCCCGATCCCCGCGCTGGCACCCGCCGTGGAAACGACCGTGAAGAAAGCAGAGCCCGGTCTGAAGGTCGACGGTCCGCAACCCGGATTCCTGGGCAGTGGCAGTCCCGGTGCGCACTACGCTGGTGACCTGTTCAGTGAAATCCAACGCTATGCCTCACTCGCGACTGAAATTGCGCGAAACGAGCAGTGCGAGGTCATCCACGCCCACGACTGGATGACCTTCCCCGCCGGCATGGCGGTCGCGGCGCTCAAGGGCGTGCCGCTGGTCGTCCACGTCCACAGCACCGAGTTTGACCGGTCCGGCATTCACGTCGACACGCGCATCTACGACATCGAACGTCGTGGCATGCACGCAGCGATGAAAGTCATCGCCGTCAGTCACCTGACCAAGACGATTATCGTCCAGCAGTACGGCATCGACCCAGCCAAGGTCGAGGTCGTCTACAACGCCATCGAAGCCAATGGTGCGATGAACGAGTTCGACTCGGAAAAGTACAAGATCCACAAGGACGAAAAGGTCGTCCTGTTCTTGGGCCGCATCACCATGCAGAAAGGCCCCGAGTACTTCATCGCCGCCGCCAAGAAGGTGCTCGAGGTGATGGACAACGTGAAGTTCGTCATGGCCGGCAGCGGTGACATGATCCGCCGCACCATCGAGATGGCCGCCGCCATGGGCATCGGGCACAAAGTGCTCTTTACCGGCTTCCTGCGCGGGGGTGACGTCGACAAGGTCTTCAAAATGGCGGACCTCTACGTCATGCCCAGCGTGTCCGAGCCGTTCGGCATCGCACCATTGGAAGCGATGAGCCACGACGTGCCGGTCATCATCAGCAAGCAGTCGGGCGTGTCCGAAGTCCTCCAGCACGCGCTCAAGGTCGACTTCTGGGACATCAACGAGATGGCCAACAAGATCATCGCCGTCCTGCGCCACCCCCCACTGGCCAGCACACTGCGCCAGCACGGCAGCTTCGAGGTCCAGAAGATGAGCTGGACCGACGCCGCCCGTGGGTGCATCGACGTGTACGATATGGCAACCGGTGGTATGAACGGACGCTGATCGGGAATGTCTTTCGATGCCCCTGTGCCACTACGGACTATTGGAGTCCCCTCTTCATGCCCAAGCCAGACAAGCAACAGCGGCACAAAGCCAAACGCAATGCCAAACGAGCCGCTAAAAGGCGGCGGGATTCGGTCAGCCCGGTAAAACGGCTGGCCGATGCCAACGGAACGATCGAATGCTGGATGTCTGAAAGCTTTGAAGTGCATGGCCAGGCGCAGTTGTTCGCCTACAAAGAGGCCGGCTCACTGAACGGCATCGCCAGCTTCCTGATCGATCGGGGCGTCGTGGGACTGAAGGATGCCTGGACGGGGACG
>JBBRHE010000102.1:0-12650 GCA_038223165.1 Tepidisphaerales bacterium | reverse complement strand
TGAACCTGCCCGACAGCCGCCGGGCCTGCATCCCATCGTCCAACAGCATCGCGACCGCCCGCGGTTTGGCCCGCCACTATGCCGCGCTGCTACCGGGTGGCGTGGACGGGGTCGAACTGCTGCCGCCGGGCCGCATCGGCCAAGCGACCACGCGCCAGTATCCCACGGCCCAACCCCAGGGGATGATCGTCCCGTTCTTCGGTCTCGGTTACCACGTCGGCCACGAGTTCAGCGACATGGGCACCCGCGGCACCTCGTTTGGTCACGGTGGCTACGGTGGCTCGATCGGCTTCGCCGACCCCGAACACGGGTTAGCCGTCGCGCTGACCAAAAACCTCTTCTCCAAGAACGCCGCCCATCGCGACATCCTGCGCGCGGTGCGCGATGCGCTGGGCGTGCCACAGTAGGTTGCAGGCGTCGCAAAACGCGCGTGGACCGACCGTGTATGGAGAACGGTTGTCCGGTTGTGGTGGTGCTGGCGCTGCTCACGCTTTCCATGACGATTCGTACGGGCCGCTGCCCGCATCACGAATACTGGGGGATCGGGTTTTACGTTCACGTGACCGTTACGGATCCCAGCGGGCGTCCCTGCAACAATCCCCTGCAATTCAAGCCGCTTCTGTTCTACCGCGGGTCGGACTGACGAAACTGTTCCCTCACCACCTGACCAAAAACAAGCCCCCGGCGCGGGTGCGCCGGGGGCTCTGGACTTGTGAGGATCAGGAGATACTTCCAACTACCGCGTTAGGTCTTAACGCAGCAGCTGCAACGCGGCCTGCGGGGCCGAGTTGGCCTGGCTGAGCACCGTGCTCGCAGCCTGCGACAGGATCTGCGAACGGGTGAGCTGGGCAGTTTCTTCCGCGAAGTCGGTATCACGGATGGCGCTTTCGGCGGCCGAGGCGTTCTCGTACGCGACGCCGAGGGCGTTGATGGTCGACCCGATCGTGAACTTCTGGAACGCGCCCAGACGACCACGAAGCTGGCTGACCTGCTTGACCGCCTTGTCGACGATCTTCTGAGCGCCGGTCAGGTTGTCGCTGGTCAGGGCGTTTGCACCACCCGAACCAAGTGTGCTGAGGAAGCCGACGGACGAGTCACCGAGCGAGCCGGTGCTGACCGAGGCCAAGCCGATCGAGGCCTTGTCGGTTTCCGTGACCTTGGAACCCAGCGCGAACGTCGCACCACCACCGATGACGCCGAACGTCTTGGCGGTGCCGTCGACGTTGACGGTCGTGTCGAGGTCGAACTCGATATCGAGGTTGCTCGAACGGTACGCGACCTTCAGACCGTCCGTCTGAGCGGCCGAACCGTTGACGGTGACCGCGGCGTCTGTGCCGAAGTCCTTGTTGCTTGAAAGGCTGAAGGTGCCCGTCAGCGACTTGAGGCCGACAAACTGGGTAGAACCGAACGAGGTGCTGTTGACGGTCAGCGTTCCACCGGCGACGCTCGCCGACACGCCCGTGGCGGTCTTGACCGAGTTAATGCTCGTCGCGATCGACGACACCGTGGTGCCGCTCGAGAACGACAGCTGTTCCGTACCGTTGACACCCGACACTTCGAGCGTAACGGTCGAACCGGTGACGGTGCCACCGCTGTAAGACAGCGTGCCCGTCTGGGCCGACGTCGTGACCTGCACGACGACCGACACCGAGCCACCGTCCGGTACGCGGCTGGAGTTGACGCGGAGGTTCTTCACCGCGCTGGTGCCGACCGAGCTGGTCGTGTAGTCGTAGTTGCCGTTCAGCAGCTTGGCGCCCTGGAACGACGTGCTCTGAGCGATACGGTTGATCGTGCTCAGGATGCTGTCGACCTGCAGCTGGTTAGCGGAGATTTCTTCCGCCGACAGACCACCCGTGTTGGCCGACTGACCAACGAGGCCCTGGACCTGGGTCAGCAACGCGCTGACTTCGGTCAAACCACCCTCGGCGGTGCCGATGATGTTGCTGGCGCGTTCGGCGTTGTCGATGGCGGTCGTGATACCGACCTTCTCGGCACGCAGGTTTTCACTGGCGATCAAACCGGCCGGATCATCCGCACCAGAATTGATCTTCAAACCAGTGCTCAGCCGCTGGAGGCTGGTGTTGAGCTGGTTGTTGTTCTTCTGCAAAATTCGCTGAGAAATCAGCGAGCTGACGTTCGTGTTGATCGTAGACATTTTAGAGTCTCTCCTTGACGTTACAGTTAGCCGCGTGTCGACGGGAACATCCCGTACGAATCACGCCCTTCAGTCCCTTGAATGGCGGAGCGCGATCTGCGCTCGAGCCGACGCCTAAGGGGAACGGCGTCCGGCAAGCCTTTGGAACGGTGTCTCGCGTTAGTTCATCGTCGCAAGCGCGTTCCGTGTTTAGGCTCTGCGGCCTCCTTTCTCACAAGTCCTCGTGAACCGCGTTGCAAGGTCTTTGACCTCACAACCGGCACACACCATCCGCATCGTCGGGAAAGTGGGAGCACTTTAGATCGCCCGTCGATCGCGTCCCGGATTTATCGAGATATCTGAAGATTTTTGAGACTTTCCCCAACGTCCGCATGGCGCGAGCGTGTTACCGGGCGTGTGCGACAGGACGTCCGAAATCGAAGGTGTTGAATTCAGTTGCGTCCGATATCCATCACTTGGCCACGCAACTGCTGCGCGAGAGTGGCGCGATACCCGCCTGCGCCCCGTAGTTATGGGAAGCGTGGGCAAGACCGGCGGCTTGGTGGAGCAGAATGGGTCCGACAAATTGGTCCCCAAACGCAAACCGCCCCGGAATGCGTCGGGGCGGTCGCGCGAAATGGATTTTTCAGAATGACGAGCCGTCTCGGCGCTCGCGCGCCCGCAAACAGGTTGGTTTCAATCACACCCAGAGCCGTCCGGACCGATTTCGTTCAATCCAGGAGACGATAACTTCAGGCATATACAGCAACACAGTTGCATTCGCTGTGCCTTGCGTTCAATAGTCGGCGATATGGACCGGTGATGGCGCAGGACGACCATGACGACGGTGAGCACCGGGGCCAGCACTCCGCTAACGCCAGCGGTGCCCGACCTCCTCGCTCACGGGCCACGATCGTTGATTCGGGGACCAGCCGAGACAGATCCTTCTGACACGCCGCAACGCCCGATCGAAGCTCCCCATCCGTGGCCTCTTGTTGGTGGGTGACTTCAGCACCACCACTCTGACAGGATTCCGCACCTTGCGCAAACCCAATTTCCACGTCGCCAACGGATCAGGCTGTACGAGGGTGCCGGCATCGACGCACACTAGGCCTTGGCCGACCTGTACGAGCGCGTGAACTTTTCTGCGATCACCACCGATCAACCGTAGCCACCCAACGCCTTAAGTGTCGATGCGCTTACCGCGACGCTCGCGTGTGCATGGGTTCTGCTGGCGATTGGGAGAATTTTTCCTCGATATCTCTTGGGAAAATCAGAAATGGGGTTCGGGAAGTGCGCCCGGCGGTGCTCGGGCGCGCATCGGGATCGGTAGGGGTAGGTAGTTGTTCCTGTGGATGGTGTAAGCCGTCTGCGATGCTCTTTGACAAGTGAATAGGGAGAAGGGAGGGATCTGCCACGACACTGCGCTTTGCTACAGGCGAGGCGAGTAAAGAACATTCGCTCGCCGTTGGTTCGTGTCGGTTTCGGTCGGTTTCATGTCGGTTGTATGTCGGTTTCACGTCGGTTCCATATCGCCTTAAAATTCTTAAGTTGTTTTCTAGCATATGTTTACGGAAAGGATGGGTCGGGAACTTTTATTTTCTTCGCGCTGGGCTGTCCCAAGGCGGTTGAAGTGGTGGGTGGGGCGGGTCGAACGGGGCAAACGGGGTTTGCAGGGGTGAAATCGGCGGTGATCGCGCAAGAATTGCTTTACAACGCAAAGGATTCTGGTAAACCTTGCCGAACAAGTCAGTTGTCGGGGACGTTCTAGTGACGAGGGGCCGGTTTTCGGCCTTTCCCTGTCGATGAGACTGACGCGGCCTGGGCTGGTCGCGATTCGGACTTCCACAACCTTCCGATCACTGCACATGGAGGTGCACTTATGGCCACTCGCCACCTGCTGACCGTTTCCGTTCTCACGCTTGCCGTTCTCACCACCTTGCCGACCATTGCGATGGCCCAGGAAGCCGCGATCCCCGCGGTTCCGGACGTTGCCAACAGCAAGTACAACTTCGCTGGCACGATCAACGCCAACGCGGTCTACGTGCGGAGTGGGCCCGGTGACAACTACTACCCCACGTCCAAGCTCGACGCCGGCGCGAATGTGACGGTGGTTGGCATCAAGTTCGACTGGTTGAAGATCATCCCACCCGAGGGCAGCTTCTCGTACGTTGCCAAGGCATACGTATCCAAGGCCGCTGATGGCCGAGGGGTGGTCGACAAGAGCGACCTGAACGTGCGGGCCGGTTCGACGTTGAACGAGATGAAGACGACGGTTCAAACCAAGCTCGACCAGGGCATGGACGTGAAGATCGTCGGTGAGAAGGACGAGTACTGGAAGATCGTGCCCCCCGCTGGCACGTACCTGTATGTGAAGAAGGAGTTCGTAACGCCCGGCAAGCCATTGCCCGTAGCCAACACGGGCGCCGTGACCGACGCGGCCGTGGTGATGGACACACCGATCATCAGTGAACCAATCAAGCCCGCGCCGGTGACGACGCCCACAGCCGTTGTCGAAGCGCCCGTCGCGACGCCGACCGACATGCTCGCGGGTGGACCGACGACGGCCCCGAGCACTCAACCGACCGCATCGACGGCGACTGGTGGCGCATCGGTCGCGACGACCGACGCGACCCCGTCAACCCAGCCCGCCAAGCTCAGCGCGACGGCCGAGTACGATGCGCTGGAAGCCGAGTTCCTGGCGTTCAGCAACGAGCCCCTGGAAGAGCAACCCCTGGCCGATGCCGAGAAGCGATACGAAGCACTGAAGGCCGAAGCGACGTTGCCCGAGTCGATGAAGCGCGTGGTCGACATCCGGTTGATCACCGTCAAGACGCGTATCGAGGCGCGCGAGCAATACCTGGCCGTCAAAGACATGCAAAAGCAGATGGAAGAGCGCAAGCTCGCCATGACGGCCGAGAAGAAGGAACTCGAGGAGCGCATCGAGAAGAACAAGGTCGACGTCTACACCGCAGTCGGTACCCTTCGCACCAGCAGCCTGCAAAGTGGGCCGAAGGTCCTCTACCGTTTGACCGACCCCGGCTCGGGTCGCACGCTGGTCTACATCCAGTCGGACGACACGAAGTTGCCGACGATGATGGGCCAGTTCATCGGTGTGAAGGGCCAGGTGACCGACGACTCGGCGATGGGCCTGAAGTTCATCAGCCCCACCGAGACCAAGATGGTCGACCCGACCACCATCGGCACGAGCGTGACCGCTCAGATCATCCCACCGACCATCCTCGAAGCACAGGGGACGGCCAACGTGGGCAACCAGTAACGCAAACGTAGCAGAGGAAACCAGAAGTCAACGGGCGGCCGGAATGCGACGTGTGTTCCGGCCGCCGTTCTGTGGATGATGCACGTCGTTCGTCATACCGTTTCGGCTTCACATTGTGGGTTGATCAAAGGGCTGGAGGGCACAACATGTCAAAGGTTCGCAAGTCATCCAAGGCAGTTCGCGTAATCGAGACACTGGAAAGTCGGGCGTACCTGACAGCGACGTTCACGGACGCCGTCAACTACCCCGCGGGCACGACACCACAGGACGTGGCGATCGCGGACCTGAATGCCGACGGGAACCTAGACCTGATCAACGCCAACGCCGCCGGTACTGCGGACGTCACACTGTTTCCGGGCAACGGGGATGGGACGTTCGGCACAAAGGTCGACTTGGATCTCAGCGCGTCACTCGACAACCGGCTCAGCTTCCTGCAGGTGGGTGACCTGAACGGCGACGCGCTGCCCGACATCGTCACGGGTGGCTTGTTCACGGGGTACGTCGGAGTCCTCATCAACCAGGGCAGCTTCACGTTCGCGCCACTGGTCAAGTACACCGCAGGTGACGGCGCGTACGACGTGCGGCTGGCGGACTTCAACGGTGACGGTGAAACCGACCTCGCCGTCGTCAACAGCAACGTCGCGACCGTCAGTGTGCTACTCGGCAACGGTGACGGCACGTTCTCGCCTAAGACCGACTACACAATCGGTAGCGGTGGCTACGGGTTGACCGTCGCCGACTTCAACGCCGACGGCACGCCCGACATCGCGACCGCCAACGTCAACGACGACTCGACCAGCGTCCTGCTGAATGCTGGCGATGGCACCTTCGCGACGGCGACCGAATACCGCACGGGCGACTCACCGTACGGCGTGAACGCCGCCGACTTCAACGGCGATGGCAAGCCCGACCTGGCGATCGCCAACTACAGTCAGGACACCAACCGACCTACCCTCAGCGTCCTAATGAACAAGGGAGATGGCACCTTCGGCGCCGCCCGCAACACGCGAGCCAACAAGCCGCTGGACATCCTCGGTGTCGACCTCGACGACGACGGCAAAACCGACCTCGTCGCGCCCGAGGCGGGCAGTGTCCTGCAGGTCTACAACGGGCGCGGCGCCAGCACCTTTACGATCGGTGATGGGCTGCCCACCGGCACGACGCCCATCCAGATCGCGACCGCAGACCTCAACGGGGATGGCAAGCCCGACCTCGTCACCGCCAACTCCAGCGGCGACAACCTGAGCGTCCTGCTCAACACCAGCCCCGACGCCGGTCAGTCCGACCTGTCCGCCGAGATTACGAAGAACACGCTGCCCAGCGTCTTCGTCCCGGGTGACAAGGGCTCTATCACGCTGAAGGTGACCAACGTCGGCACCGTCGCATCGCAGGGCACGCTCGCGGCGCTGGTCTATCTCTCGACCGACACAACGCTCGATGGCGGTGATATCGTCCTGGCCGCGACCAACGTCGCGTTCAAGCCCAGAACCGTGAACGTGAAGGTCGGCAAGTCGACCACGATCAGTGGAAAGGTCGTCATTCCTGATAACATCCCGCTGGCCAGCTACTACCTGATCGCACAGGTCGTCGAGCCCGACGCCAACGCGCCGATTGCCAACAACGCCCCTGCGAGTGCGAACCCGTTCGAGAGCCGCGTCAGCTTTGGCCAGGTGGGCGATCGGAAGAACGTGAAGCTCACGTTCGTCGATGGCAACTCGACCAAGTCAACCTTCTCGCTCAGCGGCCCGGGTATGGGTGATGTGACGTTCAACGGTGACGGGCACCCGAGCATCGTGCTGAGCGGCACGACGCTGTCGAGCAAGCTCACCGTCGGCGCGACCGGTGGGACCAAGGTCGGATTCGTCGACGACATTACGGTGAACGGCCCACTCGGCACGGTGAACGCTGCGAAGGTGCAACTGGTGGGCAATGTGACAATTGCAGGCGACGCCAAGTCGATCGTGCTGGCCGGCACTTTCGACGATGGCGCGCAGCATGTGCTGACCGTCGGTGGCGCGACGCCGGTCGAGCTGAAGCTCGGCAACGTGACCAACACGTCGATCACCTCCACCGCCCCACTGAAGACACTGGCGGCCAACCTCTGGGTCGACAACGACGTGACCGCGGACGTCATCACCTCGCCGTGGATCGGCAGCGCTGCCATCAAGGGAAACTTCGCGGGCAACCTGGCGCTTAGTGGCGCCGGCGCACCGGCGGGGCTGTCCCTCAAGTCCTTCGCAGCGACGGGCGAGCTGACCGGTACGAGCTGGCAGATTACTGGTGACGTCGGCACGATCCGCACCAAGTCGTTCGTCGCTTCGAGCTGGGTTGCCAACATCAGCGGGGCGCTGAAGTCATTGACGACCAAGGGCCAGTTCTCCGGCACGATCGCCGCTGCCAACGTCGGCACGCTGGCGATCGGCCTCGATGCCAACGGCTCGCGCGTGCTCGTCGGGACGTCCTTTGGACCCAACGGTGTCGAAGGGGGTGGTGACGACACCCGTGCGCCGGGCGTCCTGACCAAGCTGACCATCGGTGGCGCCGCGATCGATGCCTACTTTGCGGCGGGCCTGAACCCGATCGACGGTCCGACGCCAGACCCTTCAGACATCCTGCTCGAGGGTGGTGAGCTCGGCTCGATCCTAATCAAAGGCCCCGCCGACCTCGCCAGCAAGTTCGTCGCCGCCACGTTGCCCGAGAAGGTGAAGATCGACGGTCAAACGATCATCCCAGCGGAGGACCCACGCTTCGTCCCATAATGTGGCGTAGCCAGACCCCCGCACCGGCGACGACGGGTCCCGATAACGCGAAACCCTCATGGCCTGGCGCGAACTTGCCGATGCGTCAGCAAGATCATGACGCAATTCAACCCCATCACGGGCGCGATGCTGGTAAACCAGCAAGCGGTCACCCGCCAGTCCGCCGCGCAGACCGAGCACATCAAACGCGCGCAAGCCCTCGCCAAAAACATCGCCGCCAGTGGCGACCGGTTTGAGCACGAGATCGAGAGCACGGAAAAGATCGACGCAACGCACGATGACAACCAGAAGAAACAGCAGCAAAACCAACATGACCCCGATGAGCCGGATACAAAAGACGACGATGACGACCAACCGCACGTTGACCTGATCGCATGACGGCACGATCAATCTGACCACAATTCACATCGCACGCTCCAGGCTTTCTGCCAAACGATCCAGCAACGCGGCGCGCCCCACTATGATCACAAAGGGTAATCCCGCATGCGGAAAACCCTCGATATCTCCTGCAGCAAATTGGATTTGCGAGAGATTAGTTGTCGACCATTGCGCAATCTTAACGCGTGATGGATATGAAGTAGCATCTGTGCTGCACATCTAGGCAGCGACAAGTTGAATAAGTGCCCTGTTGTTTATCGGCACGCTTTTTGTACTAGCACACTGGCGGCTGTAGGCTTTCTCGTGCTACGTGCTCTCGAAATCTTAACGCTCGGCTAATCGGGCCGCGTATTTCGGGCTGTCCAATTTAGAGCGAGTTAATTCGTTCTCTCCATTCTTGTGTCTTGCTGCTGTAGTGACAAAGCACGTTTGGAGTCCCACGGGCGTTGATATGGAAAAGATCCGCGAGTTTTTGAATTCGACTGCTGGCAAGGCGGTGTCGTTTGCCATCGTTGCTTTGGCTTTAGTTTGGGCCGGTATTGCGTTGCTGGGAGCGTTCGGAGGTAGCGAAGCTGCTACGGGATCTCGCGAGCGGACTTTTATCTGCGCGGAGACCGGCAAAGTGTTTGACTTGGAGATCGACGCTGGACTGACTGTTCCGGTCTTGTCGCCGTATAGCGACAAAGCCACCGGTTGGCCTGTCGAGTATTGCGACTGGACAAAAGAGGGTGGCGTACGCAGCGAGCGCGTGCCGGTGTTACTCAACGACTACCTCGGCAAGAATGAACCGACTTTCTGCCCGGATTGTGGTCGGCTTGTGATTGTCCGTAATCCGGCCGCAGCGGAAGGCGTATTGCCGCCGCCCACGAAGGATCAATTCAGCCAATCTCGCAATCGAGAAAACTAAACCTAATCCTCCGTTTTGGAGTTCGTAATGCACTCTTTCCGTACCCGTCGCAATGCTTTTACGCTTGTGGAATTGCTTGTCGTTATCGGCATCATCGCGCTGCTGATCAGTATTCTTCTTCCATCGCTGCAAAAGGCCAGGGCAGCAGCCAGTTCCGTCAAGTGCCTGTCAAACCTGCGCTCCATCGGGCAGGCGATGGTCATGTACGGCAGCCAGTACAAAGGCGCAATTGCCGGTGCTGGCCTTACGTCGTCGCGCCACTTCTATGTTTCTCTAACACCTGTGACCCGCGCAGCCATTACCGTGACGACGATTCCCGACGGTAGCCCCAGTGAAGTGTGGGATTATATAACCCCGCTGAGCAACATCATGGGACTCAAGTTGCGCGAAGCGAACAATCCCAGCGCGATCGCACGTCACGCCGAGCATCGCGAGTTGCCACAATACATTTGCCCATCTGCTGTCGGCCTCCTTGCCAGCCCGTTCACACCAGGAGTGACTGCTGGTCAAGTCATGAGCTACAACACGGCCATGGCCTTCTTGATGACATCGTCTACCCCGACGCCCGGTGAAACGAGCTATACGCGCATGAGTTCGGGTGCTGACTGGTGGGTGCTGCCCAGCGGCTACGCTCCATACTTGGGGAAAGTAAAGAACCCAACGGAGAAGATCTATGCTGCCGACGGCGCAAAGTTCTCCTTCAACGGTGGATATCCCGACATCACGATCGCCCCGTTCCCCATCAGCTCTGCTAGCACCGGAAACCAAGGTCAGTATTCGGACTGGGGCGCGTTTACGACCATCACGGGTTCGTACGAGCAATGGCAGGGTACGGTCGATGGGCGCGTGTTGGCGTATCGACACGGCAACACCAAGAGGGGCGGCCAAGCCGGCACTTACCGCATGAACGCAGTCTTCTTCGACGGCCATGGAGAGACGCTGGACGACGCGACTGCCACTAACCCCAAGTATTGGCTGCCGACGGGTTCGAACTTCTCTTTGGGCCTCAATAAGGTTGACGTGAGCGTGCAAAATCGCTGGAACCTTGCCGGGGCCGGTTACACGGTTCCCTAACGTGGCAATGCTCGGGACTCTTCGTTTTAATTAAGTGGCGACCACTCGTGCGTGATCTATACGCGCGAGTGGTCGTTTCGTAGGATGCCGAATGTGAGTCACGACAGCTACGAATCCCCCCTCGCCACGCGCAATGCCTCTCGCGAGATGCTTCGGCTCTTTTCCCCTCAACACAAGTTCGGGCTTTGGCGGCGGTTGTGGTTGGAGCTGGCGAGGTGTGAGCGGGAGTTGGGACTGAATCGAATCTCGCCCGAGGCCATCGCGCAGCTCGCGGCCCATCTGGATGACATCGACTTCGACCGGGCGGCCGAGTGGGAAAAACGGTTGCGGCATGACGTGATGGCGCATGTCCACACCTACGAAGAAGTGGCGCCGGCGGCGAAGGGGGTCATTCACCTGGGGGCAACGTCGCAGTACGTCGTCGACAACGCCGACCTCATCATCATGCGCGACGGTATGCGCCTGCTCGCAGGCAAGCTCGCGGCGGCGATCGATGCGCTGGCAACGTTTGCGACGAAGTGGAAAGACCTTCCGACCCTCGGTTACACGCACTATCAACCGGCGCAGCTGACCACCGTTGGCAAGCGGGCGACACTGTGGGCGCAGGATCTCGTGTTGGATCTGGAAGAGTTGGAGTACCGCATCGCGACGCTGCAGTTTCGCGGGGTCAAGGGGACGACGGGGACGCAGGCGTCGTTCCTGAGCCTCTTCGACAATGATGGCGACAAGGTCGACCAACTCGACCGCATGGTGACCGAGCGGTTCGGCTTCAAGAAATCGTTTGACGTGACGGGGCAGACCTATCCGCGCAAGGTCGACGCGCAGGTCGTCTGCTCATTGGCCGGTGTCGCAGCGAGTGTGCACAAGTTTGCCAACGACATTCGGTTGCTCGCGGGGATGAAGCAGGTGGAAGAGCCGTTCGAGGCAGAGCAGGTGGGCTCGAGCGCGATGGCGTACAAGCGCAACCCGATGCGCTGCGAACGCGCGACCGGGCTGGCGCGGTTCGTCATCAGTTTAGCGAGCAGTCCACTGCAGACAGCGGCCGAGCAGTGGTTCGAGCGGACGCTGGACGATTCGTCTAACAAGCGGCTGAGCATTCCCGAGGCGTTCCTTGCGACCGACGGTTGCCTGCAGATCGTCATCAACGTGGCGCGCGGGTTGGTTGTGTATCCGAAGACGATCGAGAACTCTGTGATGGCGGAGCTGCCCTTCATGGCGACGGAGGAAATTCTGATGGCAGCCGTCCAGGCGGGTGGGGATCGTCAGGACCTGCACGAAATCATCCGCAAACATTCCCAAGCCGCCGCCGAGGGGGTGAAACTCCACGGTCGATCGAACGACCTGCTGGACCGGCTGGGAACCGAACCGGCGTTCGGCGAGGTCAACCTTGCCAGTTTAACAAATCCCATGCGATTTACGGGTCGGGCCAGCCAGCAGGTGGACCAATTCATCACTTGCGTCGTCGAACCCATCCGCATCCGCTATTGCGGTCAAATCGGTCAAGATTCATTACTTTCTGTTTAACAAATACTTACGCGCCACAATGCCTCATCGCTTAAGCCCGCGCTAAGCCCTTGTAAAGCTTTCGCCAGATGGCTAAATCCACGGATAATATTGTTGCGTACCCGTTCTTGTTGGAATAGATTCTACCTTGACCTGTACGTTGAGCGGGGGGGTGCGATTGACTGAATGTGAATTTCACATCGCAATGGCACATCGCTCATCGGCGGTCTGGAATGGAAGGGAAGACTTGTGAATTACCATTTATTGACGGCTGGCGTCGCGCTAGCTTCGGTTGTGATCGCGTCGGCTTCGGTTCGCGCTGCGACCATTTTCGCAATTGACAATGGTCCAAACCAGCAATTGGTTACGTTCGACAGTTCCGATCCCGGGCAGCTTTTGACCGCTCAGGCGGTTTTAGGATTGCAGTCCAATGAGCAACTCGTTGGCATCGACTTTCGTCCAATGACGGGGGAGTTGTTCGCCGTCGGCAGCAGTAGCCGCGTTTACAAGGTTGACTTCACGAGCACCGTGGGCGTCGCCTCGCTATTGCAGGTTGGTAGTGGGCCGTTCTCACCGGCACTGAACGGTCAGGAGTTCGGAATCGACTTCAACCCG
>JBBRHE010000101.1:0-12896 GCA_038223165.1 Tepidisphaerales bacterium | reverse complement strand
CTCTGATTCATGTACATCTGCAAACCGAGACCGATCTGTCTCAGGTTGGAAAGGCATTGCACCGCATTAGCGGATTGGCGAGCGCGGTTGAGCGCCGGCAATAGCATCGAGATCAGCAGCGCGATGATGCCGATGACCACGAGTAACTCTACAAGCGTGAACCCCGGCTTACGGGCCGTTGCAGGTTGACAGACGCGACTGACGATGTGCTTGGACATGGACGCTCCAATGTTTCAGACGTGAGAAGTGCGATCGCGGTTCGACGGTGCCGCGTTCATGTAGGAAACTTACACCGCCAAATTGGGCAAGCCACTCTATATCCGGTCTATCGTGCTCCGTTTTGCGTTCGCGGTTGGCGAGGGTAAGCTTTGCATGTGGATCAAACCGTTGATACGAGGGCTTCGGACATAACCCGCGTGCCCGAACTTCCGGCCGTTGTACCGCTGCGCAAGCGACCGATCCGGGTTGGGGTCATCGTTGACCCGGTCTACGCACACGGGCGCGGCATCCTCCGGGGGATCATGTCTTACGGTTTGGGCTGCGGTTGGGATTTCCAGAAGCCAAGTGGTTGGTTTTTCGAGGCCGTCCCCGACATGCGGAACTGGAAGGTCGACGGGCTGATCGCGTCAATGCATGATGAAGCGATGGCCGACTTCGTGGGGCAGATGGGCGTGCCGACCGTCAACATTTCCAGCTCACACACGTATGGGAATTGGCCGTCTGCGGTCTGCGATAATGTGATGATCGGGCGGATAGCTGCGATGCACTACCTCGACCGTGGCATTCGGTCACTGGCATACGTGGGGCTCGATCGGGCACGCTGGTCGGTCGAGCGTCTGGCAGGCTTTACCGCCGTTGCGATCGACCACGGCATCACACCGCGCATCTGCCCGTACGACCCCTATCTCACGACCGACCGTAGTGAACCGGCGACCGTCACGCCGATCGGGCAATGGCTCGCCGATCTGCCGCGGTCGACCGGTGTCTTGGCGGGCAACGACTCGATCGGTGAGATGGTCCTGTCCGACGCGCGCCTCGCCGGGCTGCACGTTCCGGAGGACTTGGCCGTGCTCGGCGTTGACAACGACGACATGACCGTGCTGATGACGAGCCCCCCGTTGTCCAGCATCGAGAGCAACGCGAGCCTCGTTGGCCAGGAAGCAGCCCGGGTGCTGGCGAGCCTTATGGCGGGCAACCCCGCGCCGACCGAGCCGGTGCGCGTCCCCCCACTGGGCGTGGTGGCGCGGGCGTCGACAGATGTACTGGCGCTGAGCGACGCCGACGTGACCACCGCCGTCCGCTTCATCCGTGAGAACGCCGCCGCCGAGATCAGTGTCAACGACGTGCTGGCCGAGGTGCCGCTGTCGCGCAGACCGTTGGAGAAGCGTTTCCGCAGGGTGCTGGGTCGGTCGATCCTCGGTGAGATTCACCGCGTCCACGTCGAGCGCGCCGCCCAACTGCTGGTAGCGACCGACCTGTCGATGCCCGCCGTCGCGCGCGCCAGCGGGTTCGCGACTTACACCCGCCTGGGCATCGTCTTCCGCAAACTCAACGGCTGTTCCCCGTCCGACTACCGCCTGAAATATCGTCCCAGCCGGTTGAAAGAGGTTTAACGATCGCTGCACGACATCGCCCGACTCGGCTCGCGCTGCGTTCACTCGGCGGCGCGGTGAGAGCTTTGATTGGCCCGTGGCATGGTAGAGTCCGCGGATGAACAAATTCTTTGACGAGCTTGGGCGCATCATTCTGGAGCGTTGGAAGCAGGATAATTTTTCGTTGGTGAAGTTCCCGGAACTTGCCCGTGCAGCACTCGATGAGCGCAACCCGGCTGAGAAGGTGAAGCTTGCGTCGCTGATGCGAAATTTTCTGCTGGCTGACGATCAGCCCTTTCAAACCGACTCGGATTTTGGTGAACCGGAGATCGTGGTCTACAGCCACCCGCGGTTCTACATTCAACTGCTGTTCTGGCTTGACGGGACGACGGCCATTCACCAGCACGAGTTCTCCGGTGCATTTCACGTCATGCATGGGTCGAGCATTCACGCGCATTATGACTTCGAGAAGGCGCAATCGATCACGCCGTACCTGCGCGTTGGCAACGTTCGATTGAAGGAGATCGAGTTGCTGGAAACAGGGCGCACCGTCGCGATCGCTTCGGGACAGCGCGCGATTCATTCACTGTTTCACCTGGATTCACCGTCGGTGACAGTGGTCGTTCGAACACAGCACGACCCTGGGACGGGCCCACAGTTCAACTACCTTCCGCCACACATCGCGTACGACCCGCACTTCAGTGACAAACTCACGATGCGGCGAAAGCAACTGCTCGATGTGCTGGAGCGAACGGGAGACGCCAGTTACGTCAAGTGGGTCAAAGACATGGTCGCCGACCTCGATTTCGAGCGTGGGTTTTCTATTTTGCATCACACCCGTGGATATTTACAGCAACTCGACGAGTGGGACCCGGTCCTTCAGATATTTGAAAAGAAGCATGGCCCGCTGGCCGTCGGCATCGCGGCGACGCTGAAGGAAGATGCCCGGCGTAACGTCATCCGAGGATTGCGAAGCACGATCCTCGACCCTGAACATCGATTCTTCCTGGCCTTGCTGATGAATGCGCCCACGCGCGACGATCTGCTGGCGCTGGTGGCGCAGCGGTTTCCCGAAGATAAACCGGCCGACATCGTTCTGCGCTGGGTCGAGGAACTGGCCGAGGTTTCAGACGAAGGCGTTTCAATCCTGGACGCGATATTCCCCGAGACGGTGAACGTCGAGTTCATAGCTCAACCGGAAGTGTTCCTGTCAGCGTTTGGGCACTTTATGCTGCGCGGCAAGAAACTTCCCGCGCCCATCCAACGGCTGACTGCAACGGACGTCCAGAACCTGCGGGCGACTTTCGCGGGATCGGCCTTCGGCGTGTTGATCGGCAATTAGTCCGAGCTTGTCCACGACCATCTATGCGGGCTCCAGCTTTTCCGTGAGCGCCTTTTCAATGGCTGACGGTGTTTGACACCCGTCCCGCATTGCCGATGATTCAACCCAGCGCACGGATGCCACTAACCGAGGCCGTGCGTACCCAATTATGATTCGCACGAAGATCATCGCGACGATGGGACCGGCCTGTGGGTCGGTCGACGTTCTCCTCAAACTGTTCGAGGCTGGCGCGAACGTTTGCCGGCTTAATTTTTCCCACGGCACCCTCGACGAACACCTGCTGCAACTGCGACACATCCGCGAGGCGGCAGCGCGGTTTGACCAGCCTATCGCCGTCCTTGGTGACCTCTGTGGCCCGAAAATTCGCCTCGGAAAAATAGCGGATGTCGGTGGGACGGGTGGCTTGCCGGTGGAAGTCGGCGATACGCTCGTCATCCAGCGCGCCGAGATCGTCGGCAACATCATCGACGGCGAGAAGCGCGTCAGCAGCATCTTCAAGGGCTTTGTTGACGACGTACAGGTTGGAGATCGCATCCTGGTCGAAGACGGTCTGATTCGGTTCGTCTGCGTAGAAAAGCATCGCGACGAGGTTCATGCCAACTGCACCGTTGCTGGCGTGTTGAAGAACAACAAAGGCATCAACCTCCCCAACACGTTTGTGAACGCACCGAGCATCACAGACAAAGACTGGGAATGCGCCAACTGGGCCATCGAGAACGACCTCGATTACCTCGCGCTGTCGTTCGTTCGCAGCGCTGACGATCTCAATCACCTGCGCGACCACCTGACGAAGCAA
This sequence comes from Tepidisphaerales bacterium, assembly GCA_038223165.1. Classification (GTDB taxonomy): domain Bacteria; phylum Planctomycetota; class Phycisphaerae; order Tepidisphaerales; family Tepidisphaeraceae; genus DASYHQ01. Next base: position 9,166 of record JBBRHE010000101.1, on the reverse strand, counting down.
CACAGCGGGATGCACCTGATCGCGAAGATCGAAAAGTCGGAGGCGATCAAGCAGATCGACCAGATCATCGACGCGTCCGACGGCCTGATGGTGGCGCGCGGTGACCTCGGTGTTGAAATGGACGTTGCCGAGGTGCCGATTCTGCAGAAAGACCTTGTTCGTCGATGCCAGGCCGCCGGCAAACCGGTGATCGTCGCAACGCAGATGCTGCAAAGCATGGTCGACGCAGCGAGCCCGACGCGCGCCGAAGTGAGTGACGTCGCCAACGCGATTTTTGACGGCACAGACGCCGTCATGTTGTCCGGCGAGACGAGCGTCGGGAAGTTCCCGGTTGTCACGGTCCACACGATGTCGCACGTTGCCGACGTCACCGAGCGATACCTCACCCAGCAGGGCTCTGGCAAAGAGCCCGCGCTGAAGCTCAAGACGATGCAGACCCCCGCCGCCGTCGCGAAGGGGACGTGGGAGATCGTCAAAGCGCTGGAGATGAAGCTCGTCGTCATCTGGAGCCAAAGCGGCGCGACAGCTCGCATCTTCAGCAAGATGCGCTTCCCGGTGCCGATCATGGCACTGTCGAGCGATCACCGTGCGTTGCGTCGCATGGCGTTGCACTACGGGGTCGTTCCACAGGAAATGGCGCCACCGGACGATATCAAGCAGATGGTCGCCGACACCGATCAGGTCCTGCTGTCGCGCAAGTACGCGAAACTGGGTGACCGCATCGTCATCGTCGCCGGCGCGGCGATGGCCACGCCGGGGACGTTGAATGGCTTGTTCCTGCACACGGTCGGTGAACAGTTCACGACGAACCCGCACGACGAGTCGACTGTCGGCATCAAGCTGCCCGTTGACAGCGGTGTGTAGGCTTGGACCGCACTGTGATGAACGTACGACATCCTCTGGTCATTCTCGCTAGTCTGTTGTTTGGCGGATGTGCCACGCCCGGCGTGTCGAAGATCGACCCGATCACGGCCCCGCCTGAAGTGGCCACGACCGACTATTGGTTCGCGCAGCCCCCGAGCGTAACGGTCACGGCCGGCGACTATGACGTGCTCTACCGGGCCTGCGAAAACGTTTTGCGCGCGAGATACTTCCCGCTGGAACGCCGAGACTATCGCAATGGTGTGCTGACAACTCGACCGGTTGAAGGTGGCCAACTGCTCGAACTGTGGCGGCGCGATATTCCCGATGCTTATTCGGTCGCCGAAAGTAACCTGCAATCAGTCAGGCGGACCGTTCAGTTTGAGATCCAACCGACTGATGACGGTTTCCAGGCCCTGCCGAAGGTGGTCGTCGAACGGCAGGCGCTTCTTGAGCGGCGCGTCACGCTCGGCATCCTGAATCGCAACGCGTTCAGTGGCGCATCGGTGTCGGGATACAACGACTACGACCCCAACGTCAGCTATTCACCGGTGTACTGGTACGCGACCCGGCGGGACGAAAATCTGGAAGCACAACTTGCTGCCGATCTCCGTGGGCGGTTGCGCCAATAACCCTTGCATCCATCACGCGATCCGCAGCGGGCGTGGGGGCGAATCGATCAATTCGAGCTTGGCCGCCAGAGTGTGAAACCGAATGATGGCCTCCAGTTGGCGTGGGCCGATATCATACGTCAGATACTCGGTCAGATAGCGTCGCGCGACATCCGCCGGCCAACCGGTAGGAAGCGCGTATGTCGCGACCAGGCGATCAACGTCGGCTAATCCCTGCTCTTTCGCTCGCTGAAGTCGCTGCGGCAGGTCGCCCAGGTCGACGCCAATCCGCGCTGTCCAGACGGCGAACACAAACGGCAGTCCGGTCAGCCGCTTCCACGCTTGGCCCAAGTCCAGTTGGTACGGATAGCCGACGGGCTCATCGCAAACCACTTTGTCGCCGATCAACAGCAATGTGGGTGGCGCGGTGGCCCGATCGAGCGCTGTAAGCTCAGGGCGTAAACCATACTGTTCCTTCAAGATCACCTGCGCCAGCGCGACCGACGTATGGCTTTCCACGTCGCAGGCCAGCGACTCGATCCGAACAATAGGCACTCGACTGAAGATGCGCACCGTTAGCGTCGGACCATCGCAACCAATACCCCCTGCGGGCAAGACGACCAGCCCATCTAACCGCTGATAGTCGATGACAGGCAGCAGCGCCACGTCCGTTCGTCCCTCGCGCAAACCATCAATTAGTTTTGCCGGCACCGCCAGTGAGAGGCCGATCGCGGGGTCACGATCCAGCCCTGCAATGAGTGGTTTGGAATTGAAGTAAGCCACGCTCGCGACGCGCAGGCGTTCACTACAGTAGTGAGCGGCAGCAGCTTGTTCGGTCGGACTCTCGTTCATACGGAATCGTATACAAGGCAAGGGTTCATCATGTGACATGCGCTCACGTTTTGAAAGAAGCACGCGCCCGTATTTCCGTTCCATTTTCCCTGGAGGGTCGGATGGGCTATTGTGCATTGCATGTTCGGTCCCGTCATCTCAGCCGCCACGCGATGTCGCGTGATTGTTCAGCATTTTCTGTTGCGGCTTGGTTTTCGTGAAGATGCGTTCTTGCTGTTTGTAGCTGTCTTTGTCGGCATCGTCACCGCTGCGGCAGCGGTGGGTTTCCACGAGTTGATCACACTGTTGCGGAATTTGCTTTATCGCGATTTTGGCCCGAGCCTGTACGACCGTTGGATCGGTCTGCTGATCATCTGGCCGGCCATGGGTGGGCTGGCGGTCGGTGTGCTCAGCAGGCTGGTGTTTCGCGCGCGCGAGGGCCACGGTGTCATCGACGTGATCGAGTCGGTCGTCCGATCAAGCGGGTTCGTCAAACCGGGCAGCGCGATCGAAAAGATTCTTACCAGTGCGATCACCATCGGTACGGGTGGCAGCACCGGGGCCGAGGGGCCTATCGTGCAGATCGGTGCTGCGATTTCGTCTGCGTTCGGGTCGCTGTTTGCGATCACGCGTCAGCAGATGCCCGTCATCGTCGGTTGCGGCGCGGCGGCTGGAATCAGCGCGATCTTCAACGCGCCGATCGGTGGGTTGCTCTTTACGCTGGAAGTGATCCTTCGGGATTTTTCAATTCGTACGATCACGCCGGTCGTCGTGGCAAGCGTGGTCGCGAACGTGACGACGCAGGCCATCTACCGCAATGTGATTGATACCACCGGTCACGAGGCGCGCTTCGACTCAATCTTCAACGTCCCCCAATGGCTTCGCGAGTCGCACGCCGACGTCCTATGGCCGCAGTTGGGCACCTTTGCGCTGCTCGGGGCAACCTGTGGATTGCTCGCAGTGGCTTTGACCAAGAGCATGTTCTGGTCGGAAGCCTGGTTCGCACGCCGACGCTGGCCAAACTGGCTTAAGCCGGCGATTGGTGGCGCGATGCTGGGGGTGATCGGCATCGTTTACGTCCTTGCATTCCGCCCCTTGCTCGCGGGTGACGCTAAACCAATCCCCTTCGCCAATTACGCGGCCCCGGCGTTTTACAGTGATGGATACGGCGCAATTCAGGTGTTGCTTGGTCCCGAGTTTTACGCCAGCCGTACACCGTTCGTGATTGGGGGTCTGCTGTTCTTCTGGTTGATCGCCAAGATTGTCGGCACATGCGTCACCGTCTCCAGCGGTGGCAGTGGTGGTGTTATCGCGCCGGCGTTGTTCATCGGCGCAACGGGTGGTGGGTTGCTGGGTCTCGTGCTGCAAGGGCTCAACCTCTTTTCAACCGTTCGTCCGGAGCTCTACGCCCTGCTGGGCATGGCGAGCGTGCTGGCGGCGGTCGTGCATGCGCCGTTGGCTTCTATCCTGATCCTGATGGAGCTTACCGGTGACAGTTCGCTCGTGCTCCCTGCGATGTTGACCGCAGTGACGGCCACGAGTATTGCCCGGATGGTCCTCCCAGACTCGATCTACACTCACACCCTGCGCGAGCGCGGCGTGCCGATCGGCACTGGTACCGACCTGCTGCTGTTACGCCGTCTGAGCATCGAACAGGTCGACCTCAGTCCCGTTAATGCCGTCGCAGAGGGTGAAGCGATCGAACGCGTTCTCAGCGCCGTCGCCGAGGGTGCCGATGCCAACTTCGTTGCCGTCGACGCAGCCGGGAACTACGTTGGCATGCTCAGTGATGACGACCTGCGTATCGCGATGGTCGACCGTGACGCCGCCCCGTTGCTGCTCGTGCGCGATGTCATGCGAAGCGATCTGAAGCCGGTCAACACGACAGATGATCTGGTCACAGTCATGGACCGTTTTGCGACGACGAATGCGGAGTGGCTACCGGTAACCGTCGCGTCTAAACCCCTGAAGGTGGTCGGTACGATCAGCCGCAACTCGTTGATGACACGCTACCGGCAAGCGATGAACGACGAAGGCTGAAGGACCGAATAGGCTACCAGCGAAAATCACTGGGCTTTGGATGGCCCCATTGCGCCGCCAGCGCGTCGGCGGCGCGTTCGGGATCTTCACCGGGAAATCGGCCCGAATTGCGCAGGTGTGCGTGGGCCAGCTCGTGGGCAATTACCCATCGGACAAACTCGGGTGGGCGATGGCGCAGCGTTCGCTTGAGCACAACCGACCGACTCGCCGACCGTGCCCGTGGAACACCTACGCGGACCATAAACGCGCGACCGGGCACCGGTTCATAATCACTCATGTGGAACGCGGGGTCGTCGGTCAGGTCTGACAGGACATCGTTCGGCAGCGACGTAAAGACAATCAGCACGTGCGTCCGCAACGCCGCGTCGAGCCCGAAGCCGTCCAACCATAGGTGAAGGTCCGCCATAGGCACACCGCACGATATGCCGCCGACGGGTGTTGGATCAAGCGCAATCCGCGGAACGGTCGACAACCTCTCGCCACTTCGCCACACCGCCTGTAGAGTTGCTCGTCCATGAAGACCCAATCGCTCGGAAATTCGTCCCTCATTTCGTCGCGTCTTTCCTACGGGAACATGCGGACAGTCGGCACGTGGAACCCCGCCGAGGTCACCGATGACAAGATGGCGATCGCCGTTCAGAGCCATATCACGGCGTACGAAGCCGGCTACACGCTCTTCGACACTGCCGACATCTATTGCCGTGGCATGTGCGAAGTGGCGCTCGGCAAGACGCTCAAACAGGTGCGCGGGATGCGCGACCAAATCTTGATCGCGACCAAGTGCGGTATTCGTTTCAAGGGTGATCCCACACCCGAATCACCCCACCGTTACGACTTCTCCGCCGAGCACATCCTGTGGTCGGTGGACAACTCACTGAAGAACCTTGGCGTCGAGACGATCGATCTCTTCCAGCTTCATCGTCCTGATCTGCTGATGAATCCTCCCGAGATAGCGCAGGCATTCGTGAAGTTAAAGAAGGCCGGCAAGGTTCGTGAGTTCGGTGTCAGCAATTTCATGCCGAGCTTTGTGTCGGCGCTGGCAGCTCATCTGCCGGCGGACATCACGCTGCTCGTCAATCAGGTTGAAATTCACCTCGGTCGACTCGACCCGTTTACCGACGGCACGCTCGACCAGTGTATCGAGCGAAACATGACCCCGCTTAGCTGGAGCCCGCTGGGGGGTGGCTGGCTGGGTGAAGGCAAGGCGTTGAAGCAAGACGCGCCCGACCGCGACAAGCGGCAATCTTTGCTCGACGTCCTCGACACCACGGCGAAAGAGCACGGTGTGTCGCGGACGGTGATCTCGCTGGCGTGGCTTCTCAAGCACCCAAGCCGGATCATCCCCATCGTCGGTTCCAACAACCCCGCCAACATCAAGGACGCCGCCAAAGCCGACGACGTCGATCTGACGCGCGATCAATGGTATCGGATCTTGCTGGCGGCCCGTGGGAGAGCGCTCCCGTAAGCGCTGTCTGGCTCCTGTCCCTTGTACTCGTGGGAGAGGCTGGGTAAGGGCGTTTCCGAGTCGCGAACGGCTCTGCGTCCGCAAGAGAGATTCCTCAACACTTACACGTTCTTCGTCATCACGAAAGCTCCAACCGTATACCGGCCGGTTGAGTTGAGAAGCATCGTATAGCGGCCGTTAATGTAATTGCCGTTGACGCTGAGGGCGCCGTTGAAGCTGACGACGGCGGTGTCGGTCTTGATCAGCATCTTCACCTCGTTCAACCGGCTCATCTGCACGGTCGTCAACGCGGCGCTGTTGCCGATCATCGCCGACAAGTTGAACGTGCCGGTGAACGCCTGCTTCATGATGTTCTTGTTGCCCGGGTGGCGGATGTTGAAGTTGACCGAGAAGTACGAGTCGGCCAGCGCCTGACCCGCGCGGAAAGCCCCGGACCATTCGCCGATCAAATCCTGTGTCTTGAACAGGGGCTCGTTGTTCGGTCCTTTCGACGCTTTGACTGCGGGCGTCTTCGGCACGACACCACCCACATTGCGGATCTCGACGATCAAGTCGTTGAACCCACCGTATGAAGCGACCGGAACGACCGTGGTTGGCACTGGCCCGAACTCCGGCGCCGCGAACATCTGGCGCGACTCAAGGCTCTCAACAGTCGCCCGCCGAGGCGCCGCTGATGTCTGGCGCAACTTCCGGTTCCGTGTATTGAAGGCCAATGCGAACATGGTCAACGCTCCAATCCCTAACACTCTCGTGCCGGCAGGCATCCCCATGCGACGGACGCAACTCAATCGCATGGTGCCGCTTTGATCTACAATTGAAAACGGCAGAACGGCAAGTCAAAGTAAGCAGAATTCGACTGATTTCCGCTATGGGACGTGCGCAAACTCACGAATAACCGCGTCGGACTAAGGCGCGGGTGCCGTGGTCGGCGCAGTCGTCGCGGGCAGTGTGGATGGCGCAGTCGTTACAGACTGCGTGGTCGGCAAGGTCGTGGGGATCGGGGCTTCGGCTGGGGCGTTCTCGAAGGACTGCACGATGATCACCAAGTCGACCGGTGAATCGTCCAGAGCGTTGGTCGTAGTTGGGGTCGGTCGTGTGGTCGCGCCCTCAGTGGGCAGTGTGGACGGTAACGTCGTCGCGAAAAAGTTCAGCGTGGTCGGGCCGCTCGTGGGCAACGTGGTTGGCATGGCGTTTTGCGGCTCGGCGCGGGCCACGCGGACCGTCGGGGTGTTGATAAGACTCGAATCGCGATACCGACTGCCAACACTGCGCGACAGTTCGTCCGTCGTCAGCCCCGCGGCCCGCACGGGTTCGACCATTGGCATCGTCACGTTGCCATCGGCGCCTACGGTTGTCACGTTGCGCTTCTCGACGCCTGCTCCGACCAACTCGTCGACGGTAATCTCGATCGTGTCCCCAGGCCGAATGGTATCTTCCAACTTTGTGGCCTGCGGTTCGATCATCCGCAATTCCTGCTGGGCATTCCTGGACACAGCCGACTGCAACGACGCAACCTGACCGCGCGTCATGTTGCGGGCGAGCAGTTGCTGGGAGACGATCTTCTTGCCCTGCATGAGCCGCAACTCTTCGTTCAACGCGTCGTTCTGGCGTGGCGCCATCGATGCGCCATCCTGCGACGCCTGCTGAGTCGCTTGCTTCATCATCTGCTGCGACTGCTGTTGATATTGATACTGATCCTTGGCGTCACCGGACGACTTGGCAATCTCACTGGCCTTGGCCTTTGATTCGTTTTCACTGCTCGCCTGAACCTTCCCACCTTCGTAGCCAGTCAGCGACGACGGAACCATGTTCTCGTATTGGATGCGGTTGTCGGTGAGGAAATTCGCGACTTCACTGTTCGCTAGCGCAACGTCCGTTGCGTCAACGATCATGTACACCGCGTTGCTCGGCACAGCGCTGGCTGCCAGAGCGCGAGTGGCGTCGGGTCCGCTGGGCCCTTCGGTAACGCCCGCGATCGCTGCCGGCGCCGGTGATGTCGTCGCGAGCGCGTCGGCAACGCCTGCGCGACTTGGCGCGCCCATCGCGACCTCGTCAGGTTTAGCTGCGTCCACGCTCGCGATGGGTTCACTCGCGACACCGTCACCACCCGCCACTGGCGGGCCCGCTCCGGGTTCCAATACGCCCGGCAGCGCTGGAGACAACGCGCCCGGTGTAGCGGCGATCGCGACGGCGCCGGGCGTTACGGGCGCAGTGGTCGACGGGGCAACCATTACCGTGGTATCCGCATCGGCATCCGTACGTTCACCCGGGAGTGTGATCGTCGCAAACGTGGTCGTCGGTCGACTGGCCGGCAACGTCCCGGTAGCGCCCAGTGCGCCTGATTCCGTATCGTTCTTCGTCACGGCCAGTCGGTCCGCGCCGCTGGGGAGCGCTACGTAAACAACGGTCGCCAATCCCGCTGCCAGCAGCACCACCGCCGCCACCGAGATAATCTGTGGCCAACGGCTCGTGTGGATCTGCAGCGCCTTCTCTTCCTCAGCGATCCCATCGAGCAGCGAAGACCGCTCGAGTTGACCTTGCAACGTCTCGACCAACTCTGACGGCGCCTTGGACCGCGGCAAATCTCGCACGAAGTCGCGCGTGCGCTTGAGTTCATCGATCAACTTCCGATGTGACGGGTTGGCCGCTAGATGCTGCTCGATTTCGGCGCGACCGGCTACATCCAGGTCGCCTTCGATGTAAGCGCTGAGCTTGGCTTCGATGTTTTCCTGAGAGTCAGACATAACGTATCATGGAACTCAGAATGCGGAATTCGGATTGAGATGAATGTCTCATTCCGCACTCCTCACTCCACATTTGGTACTTCACTTAAAATATCCCTTTAACTCATCCCGCAGCGCCAGGCGCGCCCGGAACAAGCGACTCTTGAGCGTTCCCAGTGGCAGGCCAAGGACATCGGCCATCTGCTGGTAATCGAAACCTTCTATATCGCGCATGACCAGAACCGCGCGATACTCCGCATCTAAACGACCGAGCGCCGCCAGCACGTGCTGGTCGCGCTCACGGTTTTCGACCTGCTGGGCCGGTGTCGGTGAAGCGCCCCGACCAAATCGATCGGCGAGCCCGGCCGCCTGGTCCTGGGGGTGTCGACCGTTGGCGCTCGGGGGCGCGTCCAATGAAAACACGCGCCGGCGTTGCACTTTTCGCAACTGACTGATCGCTAGGTTCGCCGCAATGCGGAACAACCACGTGTACGGCGCCGCGTCACCACGGAAACTGTCGAGCTTGGCAAACCCGCGCGTAAACGATTCCTGCGTCAGCTCACGAGCCTCTTCCACATCCCCGACCAACCGCAGGACCGCGTTGTACAGCCGATCCTGATACTTCAGGACAATCT
>JBBRHE010000100.1:0-12932 GCA_038223165.1 Tepidisphaerales bacterium | reverse complement strand
GAGAAAGGGAAAAGGGGGCATCACTGATACTATATCAGTGATGCCCCCTTTTCCCCCCATTGGCGATTATCAGCTTGTGCATGTCGACCACGGCGTGGGGGTTCGTGCTCGTGCTGGCGTTCTCGTTCTAACAACGTAGGGCGAGATACAGGGGTCGGGAGTCTTAGATTCGGTGGAGCAATGACTCCGGACCTCCCGACCCCGTTGGCCGACCGGGGGAAGAAAAGGTGACGCACATCGATTCGCTGGTGTGGCATGTTCGGCTATAATCCCGACATGCCACGTGGGCCACGCAACGCACGTGGGGGTCTTGTCCGGGGTGTCGGGCGGCAGACTTGGTTTCATAAGCTGGGGGGAAACCAGAAAACGGGACAGGCACATATCTCCGACAAATGTACCTGTCCCGTTAGCCGGTTCGTTAGCCGGTTTCACGACGGACGGCGGGCGGGACGGAGAATCAGTAATGTCCCGTTTCCTGTTCCCGACGCGCAGGGCGGGGAGGGTCGCTCGTCACACCCGTGCATTGTGCTGATGGACGCGGGTGGGCGTCGGTGTCACCGTTGATAGATCGGCAGCAACCGGTAAGGAACGGTGAGCGTCAGCACTGACATGCTCGTGCTGTACACCCGGCCGGGCTCTTCACCCGTCTTGCTCGCGGGCCAGCCACCGTCTTCCATCTGGATGGCGAGCAGGCGATCCATTGTGGGTGGCCAGACGGCCTGCCACGTCGATCCGCCGGCTTGGAACGAAGCCTGTGTGGCGTAGTAAGCGGCGTAATAGGGGAAACGCGTGTTCTCGGTGACGAGCGTCTTGCTGAGATAGTCACCGGCGTCTTTCAGTTCGGGTTGCCCGGCCGCATCAAGCAGATAGAGATTGAGCATTGCTACGCCTGTCATCGCGATGCTGGCGACCTGGCCGGGTTGGTAGCTGAAGCCCTTCTGGTCTTTCTGATAGCATCGCAGGACAAACGCGACGGCTCGGGCGGCGCGGTCTTTGGGCACTTGCACGCCGATATTCTGAGCGGCCCGGAGTGCCAGCGCGTTCCAGCCGGACAGTGAGAGGTCACTGTCGACTGACTGGGGCTCGTAGCGCCAGCCACCGGTTTCGTGCGGCGCCTTCTTGACGTTCTGCGCCGCGAGGATAACGCTCACCGCCGACGCGACGGTGGCGACGATGCGCTGGCGGCGCGCGGGATCGGGCTCGACACCGGCGACTTCCGCCAGCGCGAGCGTGGTAATGCCGTGACCATACATCCGGCTGCCGTCCAGCTTGCCGAAATAGCCGTCGGTGGGCGCCTGGGCGACGAGGAAGTCGGTCGCGTTGCGCACAACGGTGCCGTGCAGCCCAACATCCGGCGTGTGACCGGCGGCGAGGAACGACATCATCGCTAGCGACGTCATGGCGATCTTCGGACCCCCGCCGTCGAACGAGCCGTCGGCGTTCTGTTGTTTCGCGAGATAGACCAAGCCACGCGCGACACCCTCATCAAGGCGCGCCGTGTTGCCTTCAGTGGCAGGGGATTGCGCATGGGTTGGCAACACGCTCGCGCACACCGAAACGACCGCGAAAACAGTGCGGCGAAAACTATTGTTGAGAGACTTGGTCACTTCGCTGGCTCCTTCATCTTCCCAAGCGCCTCGAAGTAGAGTCGGATCGGCTCTTCATAGCCCGGTGGGTCCACGTCACGGCGAACGGCACCCGTCGGCCCCCCACCGACCTCGGCGCGCACACGGCCCCATTCACGCACAGCCGGGACGAGCGACATGATGCGACGCGCAGCTTCGGAACCGGTCCCCAAGCCGTCGGCCTCCGCGCTGAGCGGGAAGAAGCTGAAGACGGACATCATCGACGGCACGCCGGCAAGGCGTTCGTTGGCAGCCTGACGGATCGACCGGTCCCACGCTTTCGCCAGCGCCACCGACGCCACGCGCTGATTTCTTTCAGCGGCGGGCAGGTCGGGGGGTGTTTCCTTCAACGCCTGAACCGCAGCTTTGGCAAACCACTTCGCTGCCACGAGCGGATCGCGCTCGATCAATGCATCCTGCGCTCGCGCCAGTTCCGTTTGAACGACCTCGATCGCGCGAAGTGTTGCTTTGGTTGCGCGTTCGAGCCCGGTGGCGTCCGATGCACCGATGGCCTGGGAAACACTGCGCAGCGCGGGAAGCAGCCGATGTTCGATCGCCGTTACGCTGCGCTTCGTCGGCGGAGCGAACTTCCCGAGGCGCGCCGCCATGCGTTCGGCGACAACCGGTTGCACCCGCTCGGCGGCGGTGGTGACGGCGATACGGGCTGTCTTGAGGTCTTCCTCACCCTGCATCGCCGACCTTTCCATGGCCGGTTGCAATTCGACGGGCGCTGTCGTGGCTGTCTGGCGGATGCGCGTCACCTGGTTGGCGGCTTCGACGCGAAGCAAGTCCGCACGGATCGTCGCTGACAGTGCCTGAGGCATTGCGGCAAGTTCCACCTGGGCGGCCTGCATGGCCGCTGTGGCCTCCTCGCGCCAGTCGGGGTCGTCGGCGGTGCGCGTATCGAGCTGCGTTTCCCGCTGCACTTGTGCGATCGCGTCGGTCAGCTTGGATTGCTTGTCGGCCAGGGTGTTCGCCGACGCGGGTTGAGACAGCTTGGTCTCCTCGGCTAGCGCCTGTTGCTCGGCGGCCAGCTTGTCGAGGTTCTCAGCTACGGCCATGGTGCGCTCTGCGCGCGCTTGTAAACTAGACTGCGCCGATGCGGATTGCTCGTGCGGGCGAGAGTTCGTCATTTGCGCCAGCTGCCGATCAAGCCGCGATGCCGTCCGGTAGTCCCCCACCATCGCAGCGGCGCTGGCTTCCATCGCGAGCATCTCGACTTCCATCGACGCGTCGACGTAAGAAGCATCTGTCTCGACCCGCCCAACGACCTCGTCCAAACCAGACCAATAGGTCATGCGACGACGCCCTTCTTCCGCTACACGCTTGCGCGACTCTACTTCGTCGGACGAAGGTCGTTCCAACATCGGTCGGTTGGTCTCGTGATAACGCTGTAAAGCGAGCAGAGACGCCGGATACAGTTCTCGAGGTAAGGGGTCGGTAGCCTGTGTGGTCGGTGGCGCGTTGTCGGCTTCAATACGAGTCGCAGCCTCGGAGGAGACCTGTAGATCGCGGGCGCGGAGTAAGTCGGCATCCGGGCGGATTGCCTCGGCCTGCGCCGCGGTTGAGAGTCGGCCGTCAAACTTCGTCGGTCGGTGCGGCACGGCGATTTCGCGCGCCCAGGGGCTGGACGCGGCGGCAAAGTCGACCATCTTCGCCTTCTGCATCAGGGTATCGGCGGCGTCGACCTTGCGTTTGAGCTGATCGGCGATGTCTCCAGCGCCCGGGTCGATGCCGAGCGTACGAAGCGTCTTCGAAAAGTCGTCCTCCATGCGCGCAACACCCTGCTTCAGCACCTCCGGATAGGCCGGGTCGGCCGCGCGGGCCTTCGCTGCGGCGATGTTCTCGCGCTCGGCTTCGATGGCGGCAGCCCGCTCACCGGTCGCTAGCACGGTCAATGTCTCGCGCATCTGACGGGCTGCTGCGAGCGAATCCGTGACTTGCTTTTGAGCCTCGTCATTCCCCGACCGCACACCGACGAGTCCTTCACTTTGATTCAACTGCTGTTGTGCACCGTCCAGCAAGTCTGCCAGCGCCAGTGACATCTCGTGCGACCGGCTGCGTAGTGTCGTACGTAACAGGGACTGTCGAAGAATGGCCGCTGTCTCCCCCGCGCCGACGATGTTCCGATTCGTCTCGGCGACTTCGGCGACGTAACGCAGGCCACGAGGCGTTTGCGCGGTGGCGGCTTCGAAGGCCTTCTGTGCGCCCTCCCACTTGCTGACGAGACTATCGGCAATGCTGCGGGCGGCTTCCAGTTCAACGACACGCTGGTGGGCATTCAAATCGATCGCCCGTGGAGAGACTAGCGCGGTCATCGCGCTGCTGGCGCTTTTCTGTCCACGGCCGTCCTTTGCCTCGATGGTCACCGACAGCACATCGCCGACGTTTAGGTTCAGCGGTGCCAGGTCCAGTGGATAGATTTCCTCCTGTGCTCTGCGGTCTCCACGGAGTTTGAGGCCGATGCGCAGCGGCGCGCCACCGTTCACCTTGGCCAGCACCGCCAGCTCATCGAGCCCGTAGTCGTCCATTGCCTGGTAGGCTACTGGCAACAGGTCGCGTGGCCCCGGCCGCTGGCCACCTGCAGCATCCTGCACACGAACCAGTGGGGGTCGATCGGGCAACGCGCGAATCGCATACTTTGCTGTCGGCTCGAGCTTCGCGCCACGTTCGCTGGTGAGGGAAATACCGTATGTCGCATCGCGCTCGACCTTGATCGTAGCCTGTCGGCTGTGACCATCGAGCGTGCGTGTCAGTTCGATCGACTGATCGCCCACGAGAATCGCGCCGCCTGACAATGGTTCGGTTGAGACGACGGTGAGCACTGCTTCGGTGCCAGCGGGCGCTTCGATCAACCCGGTCTTGTTTGTCACCGTCAGGGGTTGACGACCGGTGTACGACGGATAGACATACCGCAGTCGGAACTCACTGACGAGTGGCGAACGCAGTACAGCGACGTCAAACGTCTGCGTGCGCGCGTCACCACCGGTAATGAAATACTGCACATCGCGACTGAGGGGGTCGAATCGGTAAATGAAACCATCAGAGGCAGGCGTCATCGCGACGCGCGACCAGCTGGCTTCGCTGTTTGACACGTGAATGCCCGGCAGCGCGTCGCCGAGCCGTTCCGCTTTCACGGTCACCATCAGGGGCTGACCCTGCGCGACCGTTGTGGACCCGGGCGTCACCACGAGCCGTGTCGTTGTAACCGGAGCGAGGTTGCTCATCGGAACTGCATATCGCGCGATCAGCTTCGGCAATCCCAACCAGCTTATCGGCAGCATGGCTAGCATCAGCAAGAGCATGACCGCAGCGGCGACAAAGGGCACCATCACCAGTTTGTTCGGCAGCAACTGGAGGACCCTGCCGGCATCCACTCGCGTACTGGCGTCGTTAACGACTTCATCCAGCAGCGTGGTCGAACCGCGATACGACGACGGACCGAGCACGCGCGACGTCGCAGTGGCCAGTCGGCCATCCAGCGAGGGGTCCAGCCGCTCGGCCAGGTTGCTCGTCGCCACGAGGTCAACGTGGCCATTGCGCCATCGCCAAAGGGGGCCGGTCAGAATCGACCCCACCATAACGACGTGAATGATCAACAGGCTTGCCCTTACCATGGCTGGTAACTGGAAAAGGCGATCCAGCAGACATGCGACCCACACCAACGCCAGAGACATTGCCAGCGATCGACCCATCGCGTGAAGCAACGCCAGCTTCGCGCGCCGCGCCGCGAGCGCACTAAGGTACGTTCGGATGGCCGGAGGCAGAGGATGTTCAGGTAAGACAGACATCTTCATGTAACTACGATCGACGGCCGGGTCTGTTGCTCGACAGATCATTGAGACTGTCGCCGTCGGGTGGGCATTGCCCACCGTTAGCCCGCCGTAAGCCCACGGCCGGCAGTGCCCACCCGACGGCGGTTGCGTTCATCACGCCAAGCCCGCTTGTTTGCGCAAGGCCCATTCTGTTCCAAGACACGCCAGGACGAAGATAAATAGTTGCGGACTATCCCACAGCGGTCGCTCGACGATGGACGAACCACCGGTGCCCATCGTTGCCAACACTGCTGGGAGATCCGCCGTGTTCTGGATGGTTCGATAGCTGCCACCGGTGGAGTCGGCCCATCGTTGCAGAAACTTCGGATCAGCCGAAACGTCAGCCAGTTCCAGGGTGCGGTCGGGCTCGACGACGACTGAAACGGCGGGCCTACCAGACGCCGCGGGGTCAGCCAGCGTGAACGAATAATTGCCGGCAGCCAGATCATCCACCGTTCCTTCAAATCGACCGGACCCGACAGGTGCAACCGCTCCGAGCACAACCTCACGCGCAGCCTGGCCGTCACGCGTAGCGGTTACTACAACCGTTGCGGCGGACGAGGGCGTGCCATCAGTCGTGGTGACCGAGGCGCGAAGTCGGACCGATCCACCCGGCTTGGTGGTGACGAGGTCAGCGTCGAGCGCAGAGCCTCCATCGCGCGCGGCATACGGTTCGTCGGCGGCGTGACGGACGAGTTGCAACAGGAAGCGATCCTGGTCGCGCTCGCCGACCTTGGTGCGCCAGCGCCACGTTTCGTTCAAACCGACGAAAATAGCCCGACCGGCGCCGAGGCGAGATTCTGTCACGACCGGCGCGCGCGATTCAGCCTCGATCAGCAGCGGTGAAACGTTGGGTTTCAGGCCTGTCAACGGCATGACCCGGAACAGCGCCGGCAGTTCCTGCCAGCGTCGCCGCGACGCGGCTTCGTCATCGTCAAGGCGCAGCACGTTTGCGGCAGCGTCCGGCGACGGAACGACGCGTAGGGTTGGCCGCTCACCGGACCAGGTTCGCCACGCATAGCGCAGCCCCGACCGCAGCGGTAGCAGATTGGCGGCTTGTGGTTGCAGTGCATAACCCGCTAATGTGCGTTCATCGTTGGCCAGCACAATTACGCTGCCACCTCGCACGGTAACCAGCTGGCTGATCGCGTCCCACTGCGCCGCGTCAAGCACACTGGCATCAATGTCGCTGAGAACGATCAGGTTCTGCTGCAGGATCTCGCTGGGCGTGACCGGAAACTTGATGCCCTCTGCGCCGATGATTGCTTCCTTCAGCTCGACCCACTTACTCCGCTGGAGGGCATTGCGGAGATACTGAAAATCCCACGTCGGTGAACCGGCGTACGCCGCGACCTTGAGCTTGTCGGTCAGGACGCGCAGACGGCGAATCGAAACGTTGTTTTCTGTCGTTAATTCGCCCTGCTGCGGAGCCACACTGGCCGTTAAATCAGCAACACCGGCTCGGTCAAGTTTGATGATGAACTCGACCGTTGCGCGACCGTCACGATCGGGCACGGTGGATTGCGACTGCACTGCCGCACCCGCCCGCAATTCTACATTCTGCACTGTTTCCACAGCGAATCCCTGCGCGCGAACGGACACCTGCACCATGGCGGTTTCGCCTAAGAACACTTGCTCGGGAACAGATGTGATTGAAACCGCAACATCGCGCGCAACGCTCGGTTGGGCCACATCGATTGGCAAAACCGGAACCATGATCCGGCGGGACTTCTCGGTGTCGGCCGCGGCTTGTCGGCCGTCAGTCCATACGAGCACGGCCCGAACGTCGATTCCGTTCAAACGTTCCAGTACTGTGTCGATCGTGTTCGGCAGGTCGCTTCGCAGACCAGTGGCAGCAATCACCGGTAGGTCACCGGCGCGCATCGTCAATGACGTGACATCGTTGGATCCACTGAACGCAAAGACTGGCACATCGGGTGGAAGACCAGCGATGACCTGTGACATCGACGCGGCCGCTAACTCTATACGTGATTGGCCCGCGAGGCTGTCGGCCGCCAATTTGGTGTTTGAATCGGACTGTGAGAGTGCAGCATCATGCTTGGCTCGAGCTCGCGATACCTCTTCCAAGGCATGGACCACCCGTTGGCGAATCTCGCTCGGTTGCGCCTGAGCCACTCTGCGTACGGCGGTGGCGACGTCGGGAAAGTCTTTAAGATCATCGACACTAGGCAAGGCTGCTGTGGTGTCGCGGACTTCTTCCAAAGCCGCGTCGACGCGGCCTTGCATATCCCCGGTCTGGCGACCGGCCGCCGCCGCGAAGCGCGCCTCGTCCTGTGCACGCTGCCATCGATCGAGCGCCGCGGTGACGTTCGCAATTCGCGTCGCGGCATTCGTTAACGCTTCGTCTGTCACCGCAGTGGGCAAATGGCCCAGCGCCCTGGCCAACGCGACGCGGTCGGCCGGTGTGCGCGGGTCGGTGACGCCCATGCTGAGCGACGCGTCTACGATCATCACCACCGCGCCCCGCTGCGCCTGGCTGGCCGTCGTTGCCAGCACGGGTTTTAGAATGGAGGCCAGCAGCGCCACGATCGCAGCGCCACGAAGTAGTGGCAGCATCCATCGAATGAGCGGACCAGCCAAGCGCACCTGTGGACGGTACAGCCACACCAGCAGCACTAGGCCGACCGCCATCGCGATGAAAGCGAACGGCAGTGAGTCGAGATTATCCCATGTGATCGCCGCGATCATGCCGACACCCCTGCCGACCAGCGTCGGCCGAGCAGCATTTCGACGGTCAACAACACCGCCACGAGCGTCAGCAACGGTGCCCAGAGTTCCCGGCCATGGCGTGCGCCGGTGAAGACCGAGGCAATCGCATCATCGGTTGGTTCGAGCCTTGCCGCGCCGAGGGTGGCCGCCAGTTCGTCCCACTGCGCGGTAGTCATCGGTGAAATGTCGGATTCATCGGTCGGCGACTGTACGACGAAGTGGATTCGCTGATCGTCTTTCCCCACTCGGTAACGCAGCGTGTAAAGGCCGGGCGCGATAGTGTCGTCGAAACGAATCTCCGTGCGCCCGCCCGCCCTGCTGACGGCCGGTGTTTGTCTGCGCCCATCGGGCATCGCGACGATCGGTTCCCCTGCAATCGCGTTGTCGATCATGGTGATAATCGGTTGACCCGGTGCGAGATCGCGATCCGCCGACCCACTGAGATGACGGACGAGGGACTGAACAAACGGCACGTAAAAGCCTGACAGCGGCAACGTCGACCAGTCGGTATCAAGCGGGGTCGTCAACAGCGCAACCCGGCCGCGGCCCCAACCCGCTTCGACGAGAAAGGGGTGACCGGACGTGTACGTCGCCGGCACCACGGCATCCGGTTGACGGGGAGTGACGGGAAAATATCGACCGATGGTCGCATTGGGGATCGGGTCGGGCCGGCCTTTCAAAAACGCGAAGGCTGGATAAGTCAGATCGATGCCGAGCAACGTTGTGGGTCCTGCGCTACCCGCGGGCGTCGCCGGAAACAATTGGGCTGGCAGGAAACCGCCGCCGTCGCGCCACATGGTTGAGTTATATGCATTGACGTCGACCAGCCCACCCGGCGCGACCAGCAGGCCACCTCCTTCGTAAACAAACTGCTCGATTGCCTTCAGTCCTTCGCTGGACAATTGCGGCACGTTCGCCAGAACGACAACTTGCTGTCTAGCGATCGTCGCAGAATCGAGGGCTTCAGCGCGAACGACCATGACCGTCGCCGGGTCTACACCGCGTTTCACGCCAGCAGCAGTGTAGGGTGCAACGGCCGCGCGAAAGAAGGTTGACTCGGCCAATGCGTTGCTGGCTGGACTGACAGCGTCTGGTTCGTCTCCACTGACCAGCAGCACGCGAATCGGTTCACCGACATCGACAGCGGTCTGGCGGACGTCGTCCGTTGGCATGCCGACGCCGGAGGTACTAGCGGTAAGGACGTAGGACCGCAGTTGTTCGAAGCGAGCGATGAACCGCGCCGTCGCAGCATCACCGGCTGCAAGGGACAGCGTTTGCGTGCTGATGGGTCGTCCATCGCGCGCGAGCGTGACGGGAATAGACGGCTGCGCTGACTTTCCGGTCGCGCGCACGCGCACGTCGATGTCCACCAATTCCCCTTTAATGGCTGGCGGATTGACGATGTGCACCGACTCGACCAGCACGTTATCCGACAAATCACCACCCACAGGGAATATGGTCAGCCGGCCCGAAACGTCCGGAGAGCCCCATCCGGTGCGGAAGGTTGTTGCGAAGGACGCATCCACGTCGGACCAACTGCTGGCCTGTCGGTCGGCGACAACAAAGATGCGGGCGTCCTGGCCTTGGCCGTACCGTTTGATCAGTTGTGCGGCGCGATCGAGCGCCTGGGCCATGTCGGCCCGGCCCACCCCGGCGCGTGTCGCAGCAACGCGGGCAGCGATCGTGCGCAGGTCGGACGAGGGGACGAGGTCGCCGTCTTCCTGCGGGAGGCCCGCGGTGATCAACGACACGCGGTCACCGTTTTTCATGACCGCCAGCAGGCGTGATGCGACATCGCGGGCCGCGTCCATCCGGCTGCGCCCGCCTTCCACGACCGACATGCTGGCAGAGCAATCCAGAATCAAAACCGCGGTCGTCGGACCACTTGGCGCAAGCGTAGTGGCCCAGGTGCGGCTGGCGACCGGTCGCGCGAGTGTGACCGCCAGCAGCGCCACGATCAGCATGCGCAAGGCAAGCAGAACATATTGCTTGATACGCGTGCTCTGGCGGTCGCGCGGGTCGGCGGCGTCCAGGAACATCATCGCGCCCCAGTCGACGCTGCGATAGCGCGACCGGCTCAACAGGTGCAACACCAGCGGCAACAATGCGCCACCGAGGCCTGCGAGCATGAGGGGGTTGAGGAACATACGTGAATGCGGAATGGGGAATTCGGAATGCGAAGTATCAGAGATTTAGACTGACATTGCAGTCGTCACTGTCCTCCTTCACGGCGATGAATGAAATAGGTAAGCGAGTCGATGAGCGGTTTGTCCGTCGTCAGTGTGTGAAACTCGCCACCGAGCGCGCGAACGCCGTCTTCCAGTTCCTGCTGATGCGCGCGAAACCGATCGAGATAGGCTTGGCGAACCATCGCCGGCTCGACCACCATGGCGCGCTCGCCTTCCAGGCCACGAAAACGCGACCACCTGCGGAACGGGAACTCGAGCTCATCGGCGTCATTCACGCGCAGCAGAATGGCTTCGTGGCGGTCATGCCCTAGCCGGGCAAGGCACTCGCGGACTTCGGTGATGGGGTAAAAAAGGTCCGACACGATGATGACCAGCGCCCGCCGATCGAGCCGGTTGGCCACTTCATGCACCGCCGTCTTCAAGGACGACTGACCGGCAGCGGCGGAGCGTTCGAGGACGTCGATCACGCGCGACAGTTGCGCCTGCCCGGAGTGCGGCCCCAGCCAGTTCTCAACGCGCTTCTTAAAGACGCCCATCCCCACGCTTTCCGTCTGCCCGAGCATGAGGTACGCCAGCGACGCGATGAGTTTGGCAGCGTAGTCGAACTTTGTTCCCGCGCGCCCGCCGTACGCCATCGATCCACTGCCATCGAGCATAAGCACACAGCGGAGGTTCGTTTCTTCGTCATACTCTTTGATGTACGGCCGATCGGTCCGCCCCAACACGCGCCAGTCGAGCCGTTTGGGTTCGTCGCCAGGCACGTAGAAGCGATGCTGGCGGAACTCGACGCTAGCGCCTTTCACGGGGCTCTTGTGCTGCCCGATCGTGCTCCCCTCGACGACCCGCCTGGCCGACAATTGAAGGTGATTCAGCCGCTCGACAAGCGTGGGTTCGAGGAAGCGGGATACGTATGACATCGCGCGAGCAGTTTACCAGCAGAGAAGACAGACGGCACGATGCATCGAGACCATAAAATGGGCCGCAATCTATCGCTGGACCGCCTGCGGTGGTGGCGTCGCGTCGACGGATGGTGTCGACGTGTAGAGTTTCACGCCGTACGCGATCGCCAATCCCCCGATCGCGACGCACACCGCTGCGACCAGAGTCGTTCGGCGGGACGTTGGTTCGATCTCGGGCACCGGGGATGTGGTCGGCACGTCGCGCGATTCAATCAGTCCGGCAAGTCGCGAGCGTACCCAACGCAAGGGTTGCGGCTTCGATCGTGCGTCGCCGGCGATTTCTCCTAATCGCTCATGCGGCGCAACGGCGATGCGTTCGAGCATGTCGAGCAGCGCCGACTCATCATCGCCTATCTCGGTATACAGCAGCGGGCTGACGTGGGTCAGGCGAACGTGCCGTGTCCCCTCGGCCAGCACGTTCCGCTCGTGCAGTGCACCATGGACGATGCCGCAGGCATGGAGCGCTTCGATTGCGAGGATCAATTCTCGGACGATGATCCAGAGATCACGCGGCGTCGGTCGGGCCGCCAGCACGTCGTCCAGCGTATTGCCACCGACGTATTCCCAGACCAGCCACGCCCCACCGGCGGCGTCGCGCTCCACGCTGTACAGGTTTGCCACGCCCGCATGGGCCAACTCGCGAACCCGACCCAGACGTTCCTTGATCGATGGATGCAATCCACCTGTCAGCAGGCAGTCTTCATCGACCGGCTTCAGGATGACGTATCGGTCCCCAGGCGCAAGACACAGGTAGGACGTCTCACTCGTCAAGCGCACGACCCGATAACCAGGAAGCGGCGGTGCAGGATCGAGCGTGGCTGTGTAGGACATGGCGAACACGCTGATGAACTAATGCGACGACGGGACGAGACGTTTATGATAACTCGTCCTATGACGTCGGCAAGCGTGTAGCCACAATTCAATCCTGAGTCTTCGGCTCGATCTTCTCACCACCCATCACAAGGCCAACTGCAATCAACAGCAGCCCCAGGCCGCTTAAGTAAAGCGTGTGCTTGGGATGGAGAAACAGTTCAGCCAACATACCGCTTTTGGGGGCATAGGCGGGCAATGGGTCCGGTGGCACGACGGCCGTCAACAGGAAGGGGCTCATTTCGTCGTTGCCCTGCCGTTTTAGTTCGAGCACGGCCGTTCCGGCGCGGTAGACCTTCATCTGCCGCTGGGCGAGGCGCTCAGCGAGGTTGGCGTCGTCGGCGACGCGTTCTAGGAACTGGGCGTTGACGTCGACCTGTTTCTGGATGGACTTCAAGTCGCGCTCGAGGCCTTCGCGCTCCCAGGCCAGTCGGCGGTTGGCGTCGGTCTGAGGGATGATCAGGCTGCACGCGACGATCGCCAGGCCTGCGCAGAGCGTTGGAATGGTCCACCACCCGCCACGCGAGGTCGTGGGTAACGTCGACGTGATGTCGATGGCCTTGGTTTTGCCAATACTGAGGACTCCGGCATCCTCAGCTAAATCTGAAACGACCTGCAGATCGTCTTCCGTCGGCGTGACCGAAGCGCTGCTGACGGCCATGACCGGTGCGATCGGCGGTGATTGTGTTGCGAGTTCCACGTGTGCTGCTTCCACCGCGGTGATTGCGGGTTGAAGGACTCCCT
>JBBRHE010000099.1:0-13039 GCA_038223165.1 Tepidisphaerales bacterium | reverse complement strand
GGAACCGCTGTTTGAGCAATTCACCAGCACCCTCGGCCGTCCCGGGTGAACCCCCCAGCAAAAACACACTGCGACCCCGATCGGCAGCAGCGCCGGTCAGGCTGGAAACGAGGTTGGAACCGGCCACCCGTTCGGGCAGGGGTGTGCCCTGAAGACGACTGGCCCAGACCAACGGCATGCCGTCGGCGACAACCAATTGTGCCTCGGCGACCAAGGCCCCGAAATTGAGGTCGTGTTCACATCGGTGCAGGTGATCAAGATTCGGTGTGACGACCGTGCCACCATGGCCGGCGTCCAATTCATCAAGGATGTAGTCAACGCACTGCTTTTCCGTGATCTGGTGAATGTTAACGCCGTTTAAGCGTATGGATGGTAATGCCTTACGTGCGCGCGAGGGTCTGGCCCGGCGGATGGGATGCATCCCGGTCATCAGTTGGTCGACGGGTTGCCCGGTCAACGACGAATCTGCACCGGTTGCCAGCGCTATCGACGAACTCCAGGCATTCTGCGCAAAACTTGCAGACATCCAACTCCCGACTTCGGCTTCCTTGCCGACCACGTCACGCCTTGGGACCCAACACATTCCCAGCACCCGTTCCATAGCGGGTGTAGGCGCACGACGGACTCGCTTCGGCATTCATCGACGCAAACTGTCCGCTTGCTGAAAGAACGTCGCGGGGTTCCCACGATTTTCACGGGTATGCAGGGCTGGAAAGCCTCGACACCCACTGTCGATATTAAGAATGATGGGGGAATGGGGCCGATAATGCAACGCCAAATTTGGCACGATGAACGTAAAGATTTGCCCCATTTTGATGGGGAAGCGTACTCAACCGTAAGCTTCGAATGCAGGGGCTTCCCGATCCCCGATAAGCAGGTCAAGGATTGTGTCAATTCGCTGTTAAGCTGGGCCGTCTTTGGCTTCTACAGTCCTATCACGTCAGAGAACGAAGGGTGAGCGATTTCGGTGTAGCGGCAACTCTGATCATAAAATAGCGTCAAGCCGCACGTGGGAACGGAAGCACCTCGTCCGTCGACGCGCTTTGCTATTTTTGGGAATGTTTAGCCTGCCACGAGGCGTCCTGGGCGGAGTTAAGGGCGTCGGTTGCGCGGGTCTTTCCGTGGAACAGGCAACTCCATTGGTAAGCACGCAGGAACTTGCGGAATCGTTCGTCACCGTAGCGAGGCTTGCGCGTCAACGCACTCTTGAGATACCCCCACGTCATTGCAACGCCACCAAGAATGATGGGGGGCCTCGTCGCGCGGTAAATCGAACTGGCGGCCATGTACGTGGGGGTCGTTCCCATGAAATATTGTCCCACACCGTGGCGGACACGCCCGCGCCACCAGGACCGGTCGCTCGTCCCCATCGGGCGCATGTGGATAAAGCGGATGTCCGGGTCGTCCCAACTGACCGCAATCCAGCCGTTCAACCGGCAGAGGTGGCAATCGATGCCATCCCACATAAGCTCGCGCACGAAGCCCCCGATCTCGCGGAAGCAACTCGTGCGGTAAAACTTGACCATGCCGACCGAGTTTTCATCGCCGCACATTTCGGAGACGAGCGTGCCGGATTCGTCGTGAAAGTAGGGCTTGCCACTGCACGTGCCGATGCGCGGGTTAGCCTCCATGCGAATCATGAGGGATTCGAAATAGTTCGCAGGCAGGTCGAGGTCGAGGTCGAGTTTTGTCACGTACTCAAACAGGTTCATGTCGACGTGCTCGAGGCCGGCGTAGAACGCGTCGATCACGCCACCACCGAGCTTGCGGAACCCGCGGTCCTCTCTGCGGACGATCTTGATGAACGGATGCTTCGCCGCGTACTCGGCGAGGATCGCCGGTGTCGCGTCGCGACTGCCGTCGTCGACAATGACCCACAGCGAGGGCAGCACGGTCTGCCTGACGACACTGTCGAGCGTCCGCCGAGCGTATTTCGCTTCGTCACGGCAGGGGGTGACCAGCGCATATCGACGATGCGCCTGCGTCGTGATGGCTTCGGTCATCTTTGGCGCTGCGAAGGACGCAACGGTTTGTCCCTCTATGGTCACGGCAGAACTCCTTTTCACGATCGAAAACAAGGGTCGGAAGTCTACAGACCGTCACCCACTCCTGCGAGGCTCGGTGATACTGTTGGGGCCGTCGTGGTCGCGGTGTCGGTCGCGAGTTCCTTCCGAACGACCGCTACCCGCCCGTCGAGCGCCTCGGTCAGAATCTCACATAACCACGCAGCCTCGGTCTCGATGTTGAACTCACGCGCCACCTTAGCGCGCCCTGCGGCACCGAAGCGATCACGCATGTCCGGATGCGCCATCAGTTCGGTGACCCGTTTGGCGAGCGTTTTCGCATCGCCGGGTGGAACCTGGAACCCACTGACGCCACCCTCGACGAGTTCCGAAATGCCGGCAACACGCGTCGCGACCACCGGCACACCGGCGGCCATTGCTTCCATCAAGACGACCGGCACACCCTCAGCGAAGCTGGCCATCACAAAGACGTCCGTCTGCTGGAGCAACTCGCGCACCTGCTGCTGCGATTGATACCCAACGAACTTCACCGCTTGCGCAATCTGCAATTGCTCGGCCTGCGCTTCGAGCGGCGCCCGGTCCGGTCCGTCACCGGCCAGTGTAAGCGTCGCATCAGGGTGCAGCGCCAGGATCAACGCAAACGCATCAAGCAGCACCGGCACACCCTTCACGCCCGCCAATCGCCCGACGAACAGCAGTCGCTTGCCGGGACCAACATGACGTACGCGAGCAAAGTCTGAGGGGTTCACACCACAGTGGACGATGTGCAGCCGATTCCACTTGTCGATCGGTGAAAAGATCATCGCCTGGCTGCGACAGAAATTGCTGATCGTGTTCACGAACAGCGCTCTGCGGATCTTCTCGTCGATGCGCCAATAGTGCGGTTCAAAAAACTCGGCCGGCCCGTGCATCGTGAAGCTGAACGTAAAGCCGCCCATCTCCGCAGCCAACATCGCCACCGAGCAACTTGAATTGGAAAAGTGATTGTGCAGGTGCTGCAGCTTCTCGTCCCGCACCTTCTTCGCGACGATCGCTGACTCAGCGAAATACGCGAACTGCCGCGCCAAGGCTTTTAGGCCTGGTGGGCGGACCAGCAAAGCGGTCTTAAACGCCCGCAGGTAGCGAAGTGGCGCGCCGAGCAACATGCCGCAGTGGGCGCCGAGCAACTGAAACAGCCCAGTGGGCAGTACGTACAAGGTTCGCGCACGCTCGGCGGAGACGTCAGGGCTGACCGTCTCTTTATTGGAAGGTTTGCGGATGGAAAGCGTCTGAACGTGAACGTCGCGCTGCCGCAACGCCGCCACCTCGCGTTGAATGAAGGTGTCCGTCACCCGTGGATACTCGCCCGTCATGTAAGCGACGCGCAAGCTCACGAAGCGACCCTCGTCACGTCGACCTCGATCGTGTGCGACGACGGTGCCGGCAGTTGTGGGAGGTCGTAGTCAACGTTGACCGGTTCGATCCAGTTATGCCCCAGGCTTCGGTCGAACGCGGCGTTCAAGCCGTACTTCGGCTTCCAACCGAGCACGCGCTTGATCTTGGCATTGGTGAAATGCATCGGCTTCAACCGAGCGTGCATCTTAGATGGTGAGAACAGCCCGGGAATCTTCGCGCGGTTTTTGAAGAAGACGCGGTTCGTCCAGGCTGCGGTGCCGGCGACCAGGCGCATCATCGTCCACGACACTGGCAACACGCGTGGTCGTGGTTGCGTTCGCGAACGCAGTAAGTTCAGGTAGCTTCGCTGTCGTGGCAGGTCGTCGTCAACAACGTTGAACACTTCGCCGTTGGCCCGCTCGTTCTCGGCGGACATTACAATGGCTTCGGCGCAGTTCTCCACGTAGTTCAACGGCAATCGAGCCCACGCGCCAGTGCGAATCCAGAGCTTCTCACCGGCCTTGATGCCGAGGCGAGAGTTGAAGAGATTGTCGCGACCGTAGATCACGCCCGGCCGCAGGACCGTGTATCGCCATCCGTTCGCCTTGGCGGCGTCGACGACGATCTGTTCCTGCACGAGCTTCGTCTGCGCGTACTCGTCACGGTCTGCCGGGGTGCGTTCGAGGGGTGTGTTTTCGTCGATCAGCGTGCGGGCGGGCAGATGGTAGTAGTCATACACGCTAAACGTGCTGACGTGCACGATATGCTTCACACCGGCCTCGATCATCGCCCAGAGAAGGTTCTCAGTCGTGACGACCGTTCCGTGGAACTGCGCGTAGATGTCACCCGCTTTTTGGGCTGCCAGGTGCAACACACAGTCGGCGCCGCGCACCGCATCGACCAGGCCCTTGCGCGAACGAAGGTCGACGCGGGCAAACTCAAGTCGGTCTGACTCGCGCCAGCCAAGTTTCTCAGCCGACGCGGTTGAACGGACGACTGCGCGGACCGAATGTCCGGCGCGTAGCGCCTCGGCGACGACGTATTCGCCGAGAAAGCCCGTTGCGCCAGTCACGAGAAACTTCATAATGCCTATGTCGTCGCGACCGCGGTTTGCGGTCAATACCGATTCTGTTCTTCCAATAAAGTATCGACCAGTTTCACGGCCCGCTCCATATCACGTCGGGTCACAGGCGGTTCACCACCGTTTGCCAAGGCCGAATAGGTTTCGGTCAGGAAGGTTCTCAGTCCCTCGTAGGGCGTTTTCTGCAGGACTTTGTTCTTAAAGCCCACCATGCTCGATTTTGCCAAGCCAACGCCGTTAACCCACTGGTTAATCAACGGCGAAAGTGGCCCACCCTTGCGAGGCAGAACGGCTCGCAGGTGCGGCTGGAAGAGGTCGGTCTGCGCCCAACCCTTGCTGCCACGCACGGTCACTTCAAAGCAGTCGGGACCAGTGTGCGCCGAGAAGCGAATGCGCCCATGCACGCCTCCACCGATCACTGTGGCGTCGAGGTCGTCGTACTGGAACAGGTCATCCCCACCATGCCGACTCCACGCCGCTGCGACGCGCTCGGTTTCGGGGACGAAGCGAAGCGTCAGGTAGGCCAGGTGCGTGATGAACTCGTGAATGATGCCCGCAGGCAATCCGTGGCTTGGGTGCGGCAGGATACGGTCCGCGTAGCGCGACTTGGCCCCCAGGATCGGCAGGCTCATGCGCACTTCGACTTCTTTGATCTCGCCGAGTTTGTCTTCGGCGACCAGTTGCTCAATTTCGCGGATGGGTTCGTTGAAGCGGTAGTTGTGGTCTTCGATGATCCACCGGTCGCGCGATCGGGCAAGATTCCACAGCGACTCGAACTCGCTGTAGTTCAAGGCGATTGGCTTCTCGACGATCACATGGGCGTCAGCGTTGAGGGCTTCTGTAGCGAACCGCCCATGCGTGCCGGCGGGGGTCAGGACGTGGATGACGTCCGGCTTCGTGTTCCGCAACATCGTCGCATAGTCGGTGAACGCGTTGTCAGCCTTGAACCGTGTGGCGGCGTACTTCGCGAGAGAGGGCGACAGGTCACACACACCTACGAGACGCACACCGGGCGTGTTGCCGAGGAAGTTCAGGTGCTCTTCCGAAATCTTGCCTGTGCCCACGACGGCGGCGCGCAGGGGCCTCTCGGTATTGGAGAGGGGTACGACTCGGTTTCCTAAAGGTACTTTCAACACGACGAAAATTCCCACGGGGTGGTGGTGATCGCGCCAATCACTTTAGGAGTTATCGGCACGATGACAAGGCAAAACAATCAATGTGCCGATCAAGCGGTTTTTCCCTCGTCGGTTGTAGCCAGACGAGGGGCCAGAGAGGAATCCATGACCCCTTCGTCGTCCTCTGCCAGGTTGGCCTCAGCGTAAGCGTTTACGAGATTTACCGGACGTTCCGACACGATGCGCGCCGGTACCCCGACCGCCGTCGCGCCGGCGGGCACGTCCTTTAAGACGACGCTCATCGCGCCGATCCTCGCTCCCTTGCCGATTCGCACACCACCAAGCACCTGGGCATACGCGCCGAGTTCCACGTCGTCTTCCAACACCGGCACCGGCCCGTCGGTCACGCGATTGCCGATTGTCACGCCTTGTCGAAGGGTCGCGTTGGCGCCGATCGTCGCGCCATTGTGGATGAAGATATTGCCAAAATGGTAAATGCGCAGACCCGGACCGATCCTGGCACCCTTGGGCAGGCTGACGCCCGTCAACGTTTCGACGACCCGATGCATCAGCCAGTAGATCTTCGTATGGATCGACCGGGCCGCGCCCGGTTGGCGCGCATCGGTGCGCCGGCCGTAACGGTAAACCCAGATGGCCCAGATCGACTGTTCCTTAAAGAACGGTCGACGCGGGTAGCGGGCGAGGTCGGCTTGGTAATCGGGGTCGCTCATGAACCTGCACCCTGAATGGTCGTTTTCTGTGGTGTCGCCTTGTAATCGATCGACCGCGTGATCTTTCCCGCCCGGCGATCGCGATGGTATTGCGACGCGCCTCGGAAGAATGCGAACTTTCCTATCATCGTGAGCAGCCCATATGCCAGCGCATCGCCCCATGGCGCTTGACGCTTGCGACGTTGACCGAGCGCGATCTTCAGTACCTGCATGGGCCAGATGAACGCAACCAGGAGCGTCGCAATCGTCGCGGCGAGCCATGCGGTCTGCGCGTCTTTCACGGCCCGCGCTGGCACCCAGACGAAGGCGAACACCAGCAGCACGACGACGGGGAATAGGACCCATACCTGCGTGCTACGCGTCTGCTTTACGAATAAGCCATTATTGCCGCGTGCGAAGCGCGTCGCGACGTCGGTTGCGCCGTAACCACTGCGCACCGAGCGTTTCCACCACTGACGGAAATAGGACGTCGCGGCGTCGTGTAAGGTCATTTCTGCGTCGATGCGATAGAGCTTCCATCCCGCCTCGCGCAACCGCTGGCAAAGCTCCGGCTCTTCCCCTGCCACGACGGAGGCGTCAAACCCGTCTACCTGCTGGAACGCTGCAACGCGAAAGAGTGCGTCACCCCCGACGCTCTGGGCTTCACCAATCGGTGTATTCCATTCAAGGTCGGCAATGCGGTTGTAGACCGAGTGTTCCGGATGCCGCTCGCGACGTCGACCACAGACTGCCGCCGCTTCGGGCTTTAACTCCAGTTCGCGCACTGCCTTTCCGATCCAGCCTTCGACGATCTCACAGTCACCGTCGACGAACTGGGCGAATTTCGCCTGTGGGGCAAGCTGCATCAGGCGCGAGAAGCCTTCGTTTCGAGCGCGGGCGGCCGAGAACGGGATCGACAGGTCCAGCTCGACGACGGCGGCGCCCATCGCGCCGGCGAGGTCGACACTGCCGTCCGTGCTGCCACTGTCGACGTAAACGACCTGCATCCCGCGCCCGACGACAGACGTGAGGCATCGGCGAAGGCGTTCACCTTCGTTGCGACCGATCGCGATGACGCCGATGGTGCTCATGCCGGTAAAACCTCTGTCGGTAAGATCACGGGAATCGCGGCCGGTGGGTTGTTGCTGTTCTTCAAACGCACCACCTTCGCTGGCACACCCGCAGCGACGCAGTCGGACGGTAAGTCGCGCACGACGACCGCGCCAGCGCCGATGTCGTATTTCTTCATGACGCGCCTCCTGCCGGCACAGCTGAGCCGTCGAGCGTCTTGATGACCTTCGCGGGAATGCCGACGGCGACCGAGAAGGGGGGGATGTCTTTCGTGACGACTGCATTTGCGCCAATCACACTATCGTGCCCGACTCGCACGTTGCCCAGCACGCACACACCCGCGGCGATGTCGCAGCGGTCTTCGATAATCGGCAACTTGTGGAGGTCGTCTCGCCGTGCGATGCCGAATGTGGTGTTCTGGCGAATATGCACATCGTCACCGATCGACTCGGCGTGCAGGATCATCCCGTCGTGATGCCAGATGCGAACACGCCGACCGAGCTTGACTGTGTAAGGCAGCGTGATGCCGCACGTCCACTGGACCCAGCGGAACAGGAAGCGATAGATCAGCGTGAACGGGATGCGCAGCAGCTTCGGGCGGATGTCCATCCGCCAGTTGCCAAAGCGGTGCGTCGCGACTGCCCAGAAGCCTTGTTCGAAGATCGCGTTGTCATGTGTGTGCAGGTCTTCCCGCAGCAACGCAAGGAAACCGATCTCGCGCGGGTTTTCGTTAGTCGCGCCGATCGAGCGGTGCGACTCGGGTGCGAGCGCCTCTGGATTGGCATCCGCGGCTTGTATCGGAGTGGTCGTTTCCGTGCTCATTTGCGCCCCGCGAGCAGGAAGTTGTGGCGGATGAAGTCCCAGAGCATCAGCTTGGGGTCGTTGCTGCGCTTACGCTGAATGAACTGCCGCCCGCGGAAGACGGCGAAGCCGATCGCCCAGGCGATGTCAGCGAGGAAGGTCTTGAATCGGCCGTGGTTTTTGACGAAGTACCACCGCCGCGAGTCGAACCAGTATGCAGGTCGGCGGCGCTTGGCGCGACTGGCGTCGGTCACACCCGACGCTTGGCCCACCAAGTGCACCACGCGCGACTGTGGCACGTACCAGCACGGCCAACCGGCGCGGTTGGCGCGCAGGCAGAAGTCAACTTCTTCAAAGTACATGAAGTACCGCTCGTCCATCAACCCAATCGCGTCGATCACGCTCCGGCGGATGATCATGCTCGCGCCGGCGACCCAGTCGGTAGGGCTCGTGGTGGTTGGAATCTCGGGCGCGACGATGTGCTTGGTCAGCATTTTTGAGACTGGCCCGAGGCGCAGACCATGTTCGAGCTCGCTCAGGACCGTATGGAAGCGGAACGCCGAGCGCTGGCCTTCACCATCGAGGTGTTCCAATCGACTGCCCGCGATGCCGACCCTAGGGTTGGCGTCCATGAACTCGACGAGAGCCGTCACAGCACCGGCGCGGACGATCGTGTCGGGGTTCAACAGCAGCACATACTGGGGTATGTCCGCGCTCGACAGGGCAGGGCGAATGCCCTCGTTGTTACCGTACGCGAAGCCCCCGTTCTTCGGCAACGGCAGGATGCTGGCCCAGGTTGACCAGCCGTTCTTTGTGATTGCTTCGGACAGCTTCGCGACTGACTCGTCACCCGAGAGGTTGTCGGTAATCGTCACGTGGGTGCCGGGCAACACTGCGATTTCGGTTGCGAGCGAACGGAGGCAGTCGATCGTCAGATCGGCCGTCCGGTAGTTGACGATGACGATGAGCAACCGCATCGCTTACCGTCCCGCTATCAAAGGGTTCACACCCGGCCCGACCGGTCGCGGCCGGGCGTGCACGTCTACGACGCGATTGGCCGACACCGGCGCAGACCGTGGGTATGCCGCCAACCCAGCCAGGCCACCCCCGAGGAAGTAGTAGATTGCGTTGGGCATACCGTTGGGTAGCGAATCGATCAGATGGATGCACACCACGACCGCCGACACCACCGCCGGTCCGACCGCCGGGTGCACCCAAAGCTTGGGATCGTAACGCTTGCGCAGCAGCAGGGGGCCGATCAGGAACGTGCCGAACAGCGCGACGACACCGACGATGCCCTTCTTGCCGAACACGATAATCCACAACCCGTCGGTGACGGCCTTGCCGACCCCGTTCGCGTTCATCGCGCGACTGCGGTCCCAGCCACCCCAGCCAAACAGGGGCTTTTGCATTGCCTTCTTCGACAGGACGTCTTCGGCATCAATGCGGAACTTCAGTGAACCGGCCCGGTCTTCGTTGACCAGTTGGGCCACAGCGCCAACGAGCAACTTGCCATCAAACAGCCCCGTGGCGCGCACGACCATATACACCGGCGCGACCGCGATCAGCAGGATCAGTGGCCAGGCGGCCCTGCGGTAGTAGACGCCCATCAGCACAGCAGCACCCATCCCCGCGAGCAACAGACCCCCCGTCGACTTGCAGAGCACCGTCGTGATGATCAGGAAGACCGCAGCCCAGGACATCGGGATGCCCCAGATCTGCCGTAACGTCCCACAACTCCATAACCAGACCGCGATCAACGACGCCGCCCCCATGAACAGGCCGACCGCAAGCCCATGTTGCATGAAGACCATTGGTCGATACCCCCCGAAGCGCACGGTCTGGGCAAACGAGTGCTGGTAGTACCCGTACACCCACTTGTTCAATTGGGGGCTGATGCGCACCTCCAGCAGGCACAGTGGCGCGTAGATCATCGCCCCCACGAGCACCGCGACCGCGGCCTCGCGCACGGCGTGGATGTCGGTCAGGTAGATGCGCCCGATGAAGTAGGGGATGCCCCAGATCGTCAGCGCGCCGATGGACTCGACCAGCCCGTCCTTCAACCCCAACCCGTTGTCCAGCGACGTCACGACCGACGACCCGCACAGCACTACCCAGAACAGGTCGTACCACGATGCCCGGAAGCTCAGGATGCGGTTACCGTCGAATAGCAGCACGCCTAGGAACGTCGCGATCGAGATGGCAGCCATCTTCCCGTAGAACATGCTCGGGATCTTGATCGCGACGGCTTCCGGCAGGAACAGCATGCCCCCAATGATGGAATAGAACACCGCCCGTCGCGCTGGCATCAGCGCGAACAGCAGCAGGACGAACGGAATCCACGCCACGATGGCAATTTGGGCTGGAATCATGGGTACAACGGAGAAACGAGGTTCGAGGATAGAGGATCGACGATCGCGGGTCGAGACGTTTTTGCCCGGCCGCGACCTCTATCATTGGGACTTCTTGCCCTCGATCCTCGGTCTTCAGACGATCTCGGCCGCCACGCGACCGTTCCTCCTGGACTTATCGACCGCAAGTAGTAGGGCAGCTTCGAACTTTTCCGTCGCATCGTCCCAGGTGTACCGATTTGCCGTCGCAAACGCCTTATCGGACATCTCCCGCCAGCTCGACGGGGTCATCCTGGCCAGTTCAACGATCGCGTGGGCCATGCTCTCGGCGTGCTCGGGATGCACCAGAATGCCTCCACCTGCCCCCACGAGTTCCGGCGCCGCTCCTGCCGGGGTCGCGATCACCGGTGTCCGGCAGGCCATCGCTTCCAGAATCGGTAGCCCAAACCCCTCACTTCGACTCGCGACCAGCCACGCGTCGCACTTGGCGTACACGTCCTTGATCTTGTCCTGGTCCGGGCGAATCGTGAAATCCGTCCCCGGTGGCACCAGCAACGGGGGTTTGGGCGCGCTGCTGCCAAACGTCACGAACTTCAGTTGGGGGAACTCTTTACGAGCAATGTCGAACGCCTTTAGACTGATGTCACACCCCTTGAACGGGACCGACGAGTACATCATCCCAATCGTCGGCACACCGTTCTTCTCACGCTCGGGGGCTTGAAACTGCTGGGTGTCCACACTGTTGGGCACCAATGACGCGCTCTTATCCCCAAACCGGTGCCTTGCCAGATCGTCTAACCACTTGGCGATGATGATCTTATGCATCGGCATCCGCCAGGTCGCCTCGACGCGTTCCAACGGTAGTCCTGCGTGCACCTCATGGTGCTGGATGAAGTACACCTTGGCTCCCTTGCTCGCGGGGAACCGGTTGACCCACTCTGCCGTCTCCCACCAGGTCGCGATCACGACGTCCGCATCGGGTACGTCGCGCTGCTCGACCGCGCGGGGTGCGTCAATCACCCGATGGTCGATATCCGTCCCGTCAAAGTGCGACGGTGTGGGAACCGCGTCCGAAGGAAACGACCAGCCGCGCAACCAGTGGTTCAGCTTCTCCTTGACCGTCGGCTTGCGCTTCGGTCGCGAGACCACAACCACTTCGTGCCCTCGTTTCCTAAGCCGATCCGCATAGATCGCCACGACGCGCACACCCCCCGACAGGTCTGCATGGGACATGACGAACGTGATACGCATCGACCCAACGCTCCTTGAACCCGCTGACCCTCGTCACCCGCGGTTCGGCTACTTTCCCCAAAACCTTCCAAATGTCTATCCAAAATCTACCCATCCTCCCTGTTCACCCGCCACCCGAGCCACCTCGCGCCAAACCCATCCCATGGCACCTCCTTCTCTACCGGTATCACGGTCCAACGACCCTGAAATAAAAGAATCACACCCCTGTCTTTCACAAGTGTTTTAATAACAGGCATTTACGCCGAATAGACCCCTTCCAAACCGACAGTAAACCGACATGGAAACGACATACAACCGACACAAACCAACGGCGGTCCATGCGTCCCCACCTCTCCCTCAACCCTCCACCCAATTGCCAAAGAACATCCCGCCAACGCCCAGGCCCCTCACCCGGGCGTCACACGAACAAACTCCAAACAGATTATACCCCCGATCCATAAACTTGTCGGCGGAAATCCACCCAAATTCCAAGCCCGCCAGTAGGTCGCAACCGGCAGTCGATGCCTTGTGCCACGGGTGGCTTGTCCACCCGGTGTTCCCGATGTTCACCACCTCGCCGTCGATCGCGAACGGCACGCGTGCGACCGTGCGGGGGGAGTCTGGACGACTATCGTCTGCGGGATGATATCGCTCAGTCGGTCAGGCCCTACAACTGACAAACGAGCGTATAAATCTGCCGATCCGTCGCCTCACGACCATTTTGCTGGGGTCCGCCCGTCAGGTAAACTCCCGTCCGAATGGCCGATCAAAATACGCTGTACTACGGGGACAATCTCGACATCCTGCGGCGATACGTCGACGACGAGTCGGTGGACCTGATCTACCTCGACCCGCCGTTCAACTCCAACGCGGACTACAACGTCCTCTTCGCCGAGAAGGAAGGCTCGGGCCGATAAAAAGGGGGCATCACTCATTAATGATTAGGCCGAAAAAAGGGGGCATCACTCATTAATGATTAAATAGTGATGTCCCCTTTAGCCCGCCCCGCCGGGCCGCGCCGAGTTTAATGCGATGCGGACGGCCTCGTCGCCGCGACGATGCGGGTTTCGATATACGCTTTGATGGCGGCGTTGACCGCGTCGTTGCCCTGCGGCGCGCCGGGGCCCCGTTGCGGTGATACGCCTCGGGACGACAATGCATCCGGCGTGGTTCCCAGGGACGGTTCCGTGCCCGTGCGCCTTGCTTCCCTCCGCAGGGTGGCCGTCGAGGACCGCTCTCCCTGCTTCACGAGAGGGCAAAGCCTTCTCTTCGGTACTACGCA
>JBBRHE010000098.1:0-13074 GCA_038223165.1 Tepidisphaerales bacterium | reverse complement strand
CCGCTGTGGGCACACCGGTGTGCCGATCATCCAAGGCGACGTCGCTGACGAAGCCACTCTGAGGCGCGCTGGGGTCGAGCATGCCGACGTGCTGCTGCTGTTGGTCCCCGACGAAAAGGCCGTCCTCGCTGCGATACCGTTAGCGCGCAAACTGAACGACCGGCTGCGCATCGTCGCGAGGTGTGCCTACACGTCCAGCGGTTTGGAAGCCCACCGCATCGGCGCTAACGAGACGATCATCGCAGAGCAGGTCGTCGCAAAGGAGGTGCAACGGTTGCTTGAAGCTCATGTAGTTTGAGCCGTTTGAAAACGGTAAGCGATCACTCGGTTCGCGACGCAAAAAGGGGCGATGCGGTTTTCCAATATCCTGCGAAATCAGGATGTTTAGGCCTTAAGTTTTCCGACGGTCGTCACGATACAAGGGAGGATAAGCACTGAGGCCGAACGGGGGTTGGTTCACCGTATTAGGACAACGACAAAACGCATGCAACCGACGCAACGATACAAACTCATCGCCTTGGATTCGGACGAGAAGACCCTGCGCGAGATCGCGGAAACGGTGAGCCCGAATTTCGAGACCATCCGGGTTCGCAACCCTCAACTGGCGCTGAACCTCTGCGAGGACGAGCCATTGGTGCGCGTGCTGGTAACCGAGCATGTTGTGCATCCACAGACCGGCCAAAGCCTGCTGGAAGTGGTTCGCTTGCGATACCCAAGTATTCGGCGGGTGATGCTGACAACCTACGCCGACCTGGCGGTCATCGTCGCGGGACTTCACACCGGGGCGTTCCAATACCTGGCCCACAAACCGATCCAACGCGGAGAACTGCTCGCTGCAGTCGGACAACCGGCAAGTGTCGGCATCTATGCACGCACCTCTGGTGGCTCACGGTTGTCTGCGTAGTCGTGCAACAGAACTGACGAGGCCATGCAGACCCGGGGTCGATCGTCCCTATAATGCGGGACTATGACCTCCGCACCCATCCTTATCGTCTCGGGCACGAACCGACCCGGCTCTAACACGCTCAAGCTGTCGAACGTCATCCTTGGGCATTACCAGAAGCTCAACGTCGCTGCTGAGATCTACTCGTTGTGCGACCTGCCAGCGGCCATCTTTGAACCGTCTGCGTACGCGCAGAAGCCGGCAGCGTTCGTGGCGGTCCAGCAGAAGGTGCTCGCGGCGCCGGGAATGCATGTGGTTACGCCGGAGTACAACGGGTCTTTCCCGGGTGTGCTCAAGTACTTCATCGACATGCTCAAGTTCCCCGAGAGCTTCGACCACAAACCGGTCGCGTTTACCGGTGGCGCCAACGGCATGTTCGGCGCGCTGCGACCCGTCGAGCAACTGCAGCATATCTTTGGATACCGCAACGCCCACGTGTATCCCGACCGCGTCTTCATCCCGTCGGCCAAGACCAAGTTCGATGAGGCCGGCCTGATGACTGACGACGCAATCAACCAACGACTTGCCGTGCAGGCCGCGGGGTTTGCCGTGTTCATCGGAAAACTGCGAGCGTCCTAGTTAGCCCGGCCGCTCGCGGCCGGATCCCCAGATGCCCTCCCCAAAAAAGACAACGAGCCACATCCCAAAGGATGTGGCTCGTTACCGCAAGTCAATCGATCTGATCGGGAGCATCTTAACGCGTCGCGTTGCTCGCGGCGTCGCGGATGACTGAGTCTTCATAGCTGCCGCTAGCGACGTACGAGAGCTCTTCCTTAGCGCGATCTGTCTTGAACTTGGCCAACCCGTGGACGGCCGCGAGGCGGACGACCGGCAGGTAGTAACCGTTGGTGTTTCGCAGAACGGCGACCAGTGTGTCGACGGCTTTTTCGTCACCCAGCAGGGCCAGCGCTCGGACAGCTTCAGCGCTGGCTTCGGCCATCTCGTCGTCAACGGTCCTCGTCAACGCTTCGAGCGCCCGAACATCACCCAGCTGACCGAGGCTCGCCGCAGCGGCCGAGCGGACGACACTGTGGAAATAGCCTTCAGTGTTGTTCAGTACCGAGATCAGGGCTTCGGTCGACGACACGTCACGAATGCCACCGAGCGAAACCGCGGCTTCACGGGCGCGATCGGCATCCATACTGCGCAGTTCACCGATCAATGTTGCCAGCAGCTCGCGGTCGATTGCGGGCGTCGCTGCGACCGAAGCGACCTGCGCCTCAGCAACCGCTGCGGTCTTCACCTCGGGGGTCTGAACGGTCGGCGCCTTGGTGACGGCGGTCTCAACGACAGCCGGTTTGGCGACCGCAGTAACGACCGGTGTCGCAGCCTTGGGCTTCTCGGCCGTGGGCTTCGTGACGGACGTACGCTTCACTGTCGACTTCTTCGACGACTGCTTGGACTTTTTCTCGTTGCGGGGCATGGTTGGTTCCTTCCAAATACAGCAAAATTGCTACGAATCGAACGTTCTAACCTTATCGCCAGGAATTGGACAGCACGCCCAATAATAATTGTTATATTAGGCAATTTAGATGTGTTTCGGAGCGCTCGTTTTGACGGCTAACCCAGGCCCGCAAAGTTCTCTGGTCTGATGGCATCATTGCGCGTAAACTAATACATAACCAACCTGCCTGCGCGGTGTTCCCAACGGGGGCCGACCGACGTGGGTGCCCTGTTGCGTCCTGACAGGGCTTGATCGATGGAAGGATTGAGATGAGCGGTCCGTTCGTTCCCGATGATGCTCCCTTCACGCCCGAGCAACGCACTTGGTTGAACGGCTTCTTCGCCGCGCTCGTCGGCACCCGGGCGGTCGACCCGACCGTCGCTGCCAACGCGTTTGCCGAGCAGACGGCCAAGGTCGTCGCGACGAGCGGTGCAACGACACCGGCCGTCTCTGCTGCGCCAGCTCCCGTGGTCGCACCCGCCGCCACGACATCGACCACCACCCCGGTGGCCTCTTCCTCCATGCCATCCGCTCCCGCAGTCGCCGTCGCCAGTGTTGAGCCCGACTCGGCTGTTGCGGTCATCGAAGATTCCGAAGAAGAGGCCGACGGCAACTTCCCGTGGCACGACCCAGCATTCAACCTCGAGGAACGCATGGCCTTGGCCGAGGGCCGCAAGCCCGAGCGCCAGTTGATGGCTGCTATGGCCCAGCTCGACTGCGGCTCGTGTGGGTATCTCTGCCAGACCTACTCCGAAGCCATTGCGTCCGGTGCCGATGCCGACATCACCAAGTGTTCGCCGGGGGGTCGTGAGACAACTAAGAAGCTTAAGGAACTGGTCCAGATCCTCCGCATCGGTGACACCACGGTCAACGTCGGCCGGCCCGGTGGTGCTGAGCGCTCCGATGTTGCGATCAACACCGCGTTCTCCGACGGCACCTACTACGCGCGCCTGCTGCGTACCGTGAAGCTCAACGCCGACGGTAGCGAGAAGGACGTCCGCCACGTCGAGTTCGACCTGCGCGGTACGCCGCTGAACTACAAGGTGGGTGACGCGCTCGGTGTCGTCCCGGAAAACTGCAATGACGCGGTCCACGAAGTCCTCGAAGTTCTCGGTGCCAGTGGCGCTGAAGACGTTCCCGCCAAAGATGGTGGTGGCGCCGGGGGTCACACGACCAGCTTCCGCGAAGCCCTGGAGCATGAGCGGATGATCACCAAGCTCACCGCCGACCTCATCGAGTTTCTCGCCGACGTCGCGACCGACCCGCGCGATGCCGGTCGGTTGCTCAACATGCTGGTCGACGAGACCGGCGCGCCACTCGAAGGCGTCGAGCTGATCGACATTCTGCGCAACAATCCCTCGGCCCGCCCGAGCCCCGCCGAGCTGGTGGACAACCTGCCGCTGTTGCGCCCGCGCCTGTATTCGATTTCGTCATCCCCTTTGGCCCATCCGGGTCAGGTACACCTGACGGTCGGCGTGGTGAAGTACAAGAACAAGCACGACCGCGTCAGCAAGGGCGTCGCTTCGACGTTCCTCGCCGAGCGCGTGCGACCGGGCCAGAAGGTGCGGGTGCTGGTGCACAACTCACCGAAGTTCGGCCTGCCCGCCGACCTGTCGCGCGACATCATCATGGTCGGTCCCGGCACCGGCATCGCACCGTTCCGCGCGTTTCTGGAAGAGCGCAAGCACTTCAACGCCACCGGTCGCAACTGGTTGTTCTTCGGTGACCAGCGCGAGAAGTCCGACTACCTCTATCGTGACGAACTGCTCGCCTACCAGGCCGAAGGCTTCCTGCACCGGTTGGACACCGCCTTCAGTCGCGACACCGCCAAAAAGGTCTACGTCCAACATCGCATGCGCGAGAACGCTGCCGACCTCTGGCAATGGCTCGAGGCCGGCGCCAGCTTCTACGTCTGCGGCGACGCCAAGCGCATGGCCAAGGACGTGGACCTGGCATTGAAGCAAATCATCGTCGAACAAGGCAAGCTCTCGAAGCCCGACGCCGAGGCCTACGTCGCTCAAATGACCAAGGACGGCCGGTACCAGCGCGACGTGTATTAACACGACACGAGACCCTCGGTGGCCCTTGCGTATTCGTCGCGAAGGTTAACGGGATAGAGCCACTCGTGTTTGCTTCGCGATTCCTTTGCGGCTTCGCGTCTCCCCCCAAAATTCGCCGAGCTGCCGCTTCTATGGCGAAACGTGAGAGATCAAGCGATCCGGATTACGATGCCGGCTGGATGAACGTTCTCGAATACCAAAACCCGGCTGCGCCGCGCATGACCGTTACCGTTAAACGAGTCACCCACGACGTTACCGAGATACGTGTGTTCTATCCGCGTGATCTACATCGCATTCCCTGGTGGCTCTTCGGATGGACTGTACTCGCGCTACTGTCGACGGTCCTTCCACTTCTCGGTGACCGATACGAGTGGAGCGACGTAGTCATCATCGTCGCGATGTGGCTATTCGTTTATATCGAGTATCAGAACTGGCTGAATATCCGCTCGGCACACCGATGGGTGGCATCACCCGATGGCGTCGGCATGGAGCGCATCTCGCCCGGCGGCTATCGTCGAACGCGATTCGTCCGTCGTGAGAATATTAGCAGCATACGAGTCGTCGCAGAGCCTCGGCGAAAGCTCGTCATCTGGACCCGGCACAGACCGCTGCCAATGATCGCATTTCATCGTGTGAGTGAGAGTGACCTCCAGTCAATCGCTGTGGCATTACGCGATAAATATCATCTCTGAACACTCACCCGATATCCGACTTCCCGCCCGTTTTCTTAATCAGCTTGATGTCCCCGATCACCATCCGCTTGTCGATCGCCTTGCACATGTCGTAGACGGTCAGCAGTGCGACGGATACCGCGGTCAGGGCTTCCATCTCGATGCCGGTCTTGGCGACGATGCGCACGATCGCCTTGGCGCGCAAGCGGACGGTCACTTCGCCCGCATCCGGCTCCAGTTGCGGCACGTCGAAGTCGACCTCCACACTCTCCACCGGCAGTGGGTGGCACAGCGGAATCAGTTCCCCCGTCCGCTTGGCCGCCATGATGCCCGCGACGCGCGCAACACCGAGCACCTCGCCTTTGGGAACCGCCCCATCCGCAATCGCCCGCAGCGTCGCGGCGTTCATCTCGATAAACCCCTCGGCGATCGCCTCGCGCGCCGTCGGCTGCTTCTGCGAAACATCCACCATCCGCGCGCGACCGGTGTCGTCGACGTGGGAGAGACGGGGCTTCTTCTTTCTCATGACGTGCTCCCTCAAACGTGCTTTTCGATCCAGTCCCCACTCCGAAACGCCAGTGCCATGATCGTCAGCACCGGGTTAAACCCACCGTTGCTTACGTGCAATCCACTGTCGCAGACGTAGACGTTGTCGGTGCCGTGGACCTTGCCGTAGCGGTCGGTGACGCTGGACTTCGGGTTGTTGCCCATGCGGCAGGTGCCGGCCTGGTGTTGACCACCGCTGAGATTGAGACCGGACGGATAGCTCCACGTTTTCTTAGCACCACTGGCGACGATCCAGTCGATGGCGCGGTGGCGCATGAACTCGCTTGTCCTGACCGTCTCCGGGTGCGTCGTGCCCGACAGACGCGCGACCCGAAGGCCATTGCGGTCGCGCATCTCGCCGTCAAGCGCTACACGGCCGTCGGGGCTGGGGATGTCCTGCACGGGGCCCTGCACCTGAACGACGCGTTGATACCCGTCGCGCATGTATTGCTTGGCGGCGAGTCCCCAGCGGGGAACGTCCGGGTCCCAACTCCACTTGCTGAACAGCGCGGGCAGCTTGATGAACTCGTTGGCGAGCATGCCTCCGCCGACGATGCCCTTGTTGCCGTGGTTGAAGGTGCACGTCGAGATGGATGGGCCGGGCCCGATGTTGTCGAACGCGATCTCGTCAAACCAGCCGTGCACGCCCGGGTAGTAATGGCCCTGCAGGTGCCGGCCGACGTGGTCCGAATCGTTGCCGAGCCCGCGTGGGTGACGATCGGTGCCACTGGCAAGCAGAAGGCGAGCCGATTCCACTGCCCCACCACTACTGACGACGACCTTGGCGCCGGCAAACGTGCGCTGACCGTTGACGATGTACCACACGCCCGAAGCCTTACCGCGCGCGTCGGTCTCGATGCGTTCGACCTGTGCGCCGGTGATCAGCGCCAACCGCCCGGTCGCCAGCCCGCGAGGCAGCAGCGTGTTCTGCGAGCCGGTCTTGGCATCGGTCGGGCAGGCGAACCCGACGCACATTCCGCATCGCACACAGGCGGCCCGACCGTTGTAAGGTTTCATGTTGATCAGCAGCGGCACAGGCTGGGTCTGCCAGCCAAGCTTGTCTGCACCGCGCTGAAGGATCTCTCCAGAACGCGTGGGGTCATGTGGAGGCAACGGGAAAGGACGCGACCGCGGGCCGTGCTTGGTCATGCGCTCTGCATCCCCGGCCACACCGAGTTCCCACTCGGCCTTGTCGT
This sequence comes from Tepidisphaerales bacterium, assembly GCA_038223165.1. Classification (GTDB taxonomy): domain Bacteria; phylum Planctomycetota; class Phycisphaerae; order Tepidisphaerales; family Tepidisphaeraceae; genus DASYHQ01. Next base: position 6,214 of record JBBRHE010000098.1, on the reverse strand, counting down.
ACCAGGGTTCGAGGTCGTCATAAGAAATTGGCCAATCGACCAGTGACGAGCCCTCGGGCACGCCGTAGAGCGACGCCATGCGAAAGTCCTGCGGCATGAATCGCCAGGACTGTGCGCCGTAGACCAGCGTGCCCCCCCCCACGACCGCCGCGTTGTTCTGATATCCCCCCTCGTGCGGTCGAACGATGTGCCGAGCGCCATCGGGCGCAATGGCCACGCGCGGATTGCCTTCGATGTCGGGTCCAGCGTTGTGACCGTAGACCGACAACCGCTGGTTGCGCAGGTGATCGCGCGACACCTCGTTCACACCCAGACGCGGCCCGCGTTCCAGCAACAGCACCGTCTTGCCTGCCTCTGCAAGCAGGCCTGCGACGATGCCACCCGCAGCGCCAGCGCCGACTACGATCACGTCATACTCGCTCATCGCAATACTCCGATGAATGGAACTGGTTATGCCACCATCGCGCCGCAAGCGACGTCGCTAAACAAATGATCGCGTTGTTGGCGCACCGTTGTAACCGGGCACCTTCGGGTCATAACCGATCATGCGCCACGAGATTGCATCCTTATTCCCACCGTTGGCGGGGTCGGCGTAGTAGCCTTCGGTGACGAGCGTAACGAGCCAATTGAACGATGAGCGGGACTTGCCCACATCGATCGTGCTCAACACGTCGTCCTGTTGACCCACCGCGAGCGCGGCCAAGGGTTTTCCGTGGGTGGACATCGCGGCTGCGTCGATCGCGTCGAGCAACACCGCTAACTCTGTCGCGCGAGGGCGCAGTTCAGCGGTGAGCATGCGGTCGATGAAGATGCCGACGTTCGCCTGCGAGGCCGACGGGTAGTCGTCAACCGGGATGATCCGGTCCATGGCCGCCGTCAGCGCGGCCCGTTGGGTTGGCGTGAGCATAGGGTGGAAAGTATGCCTGCCGCTTGTCGTGATGTCATCCTATCTGTCGCCGGGCAACGCCTTGGGGATACACTTTCAGCCATGACCGTCGGCGCGCTCAATCCGATCGGTACAATCCGTCCACCCGACCTGCGACTCCGCCGGTCGGCGCCCAAGGTCGCGCGGCAGACCGGACAACCTCCACACCGTATCCCCCGCATACTCCTGGCATGCCCGGGCGAAGCGCGGGTGAGCGGTGTGGGCAGTTAAACCGATCGGGTCAGTGCAACTTGACGATCGGTGTCGGTGGATACACATTGCGGTCTCTCACAAACGCCTCATATACGAACATTCCAAACACCGGCCACCACATCAGGTCATTCGTCAACAGCGTTAACCCGACAACGCCCGGCATTTGGCCCGTCAGCCAGCCCCACAGAAACCCGATGGGTCCAAAGATTTTCCCCAGCAGGCCAATGACCGCGAACGGCGCATAGCGTTCGAGGTCCTTCGCCAGGTACCAGTAGCCGATCGCGAAGACCATCACAAACATGCCGATGCACTGCCAAAACTGGACCGCCAGCGCGTCAGGCTGCGGCAACTGAATACCGGACCAGCGGAACGGCAAGCGCGGAAAGAGGATAACCAACACGCCCCAGACGAGATTGTAAATCGCCGCCGCGTAAAACCACCGCTGATAAAGCCGCCGCCGGGAAGGAGAGATCATGTGGACATCATAGGATGACGCGCGCAATCAACTTCACGCTTGCCCGACAGCGCGAGTAGCGCATGCTCAATACAATAAAAACCGGACCGAAGTCCGGCGTCAACACGCGTATGTGTACTGTGCAATTCACGATCGAATCACTTCTTCATCTGATACACACCGCGGGCGGTCGACGTGAATTTTTTCTTTTCCTTGATGAGGGTCTGGTTGACGATCGACCGGAACGCCGGGCTCGACGAGCGGTAACCGCTGGCCAGGACACCGTCGACGATTTCGCCGACGTTCATCGGCTTACCCTTGGCGCTGAGCACGCCTTCAAGTGTTGCCACGAGGCTGCTGGCATTGCGGGCACGCTTTCGACCACTACTGATCGTGCCGTTCCGCGGGGTAGTCTCGTTACCGTCTAGACGGGCGATGCGGAAATCGATTGCATTCAATTGCTTCTGCAGCGCCTTGCGCTGCTTGGTCAGCTTTTTAAGATCCGATTGCCGCGACGCGAGAATTTGACGCAGTTGTGTAATTGAAAGTCCGATGGGTCCACGCTTTGCCATATTAATTCCTCTGAAAAATTCCTGAGTGACGAAGTCTATAGGGGATCGCTAGCGATGACTAGTATGGATTCATCGAAATGTAGCGAGTAGGATACGGACCTGATCCCTCCAACGAATGTACATCTGATGGGCCCGTGGGTTGCCGACTGTGAGGACCATCGGCACCGTTGCGAGTTGGGTCGCTTGGTGAGGTGTCCTGCGCTTGCAAAAAACGCCTGCTGCAAAAACAATAGAGCGGATCGACGGAACGAGGCAATCTTCATGATGTGCATGAAAGCGAAACTATTGGCAACTGTGATGGTCGGCACGATGACGGTGGGCGCGTGCGAGGATCGACCGGGTTTGCCTCCGGCCCCAACACCTCCCCCCGCGCCGGTCACCTCATTGCCGGCGCTTCCCGAGCGACCGACGACACAGGCGTTGCTTGAAGGGCCGCGCACGACGCTGTCTCTCGACATGCTGCCCTTGACGGTTCGCGTGCCGCAAGGGTGGGTCGTGAAGGCGCTGGGGGGCACGATGGTGCTGATCGGCGCGGCGCCGTCGGGCGAGATCACTATTCAGTTGAACGTGCGGTCGGTCAAGAAGGAAGATGTCGCGTACATCGAGGCCGGTGCCAAGGACGAGCAGAAGCAACAGCCCGATTCGATCCTCGTGGCCGCGGATCGGGAGATCAACGGCATGAAGGTCTTCGAGCGTCAGACGGTCGGCCGGTCGCGCGGCGCCGACGGCGCGCGGACCTACCGCTGGACGATCACCACCTACGTCCCGCGCGACGACACCTACATGGCTGCCTACGAATTGGATTTCGTCGGGCTGACGGATTTGCAGTTCAACTCCGACAAGACGTTTCTCTATTCGATCGTCGACTCGCTGCGGTTCGACGCCGTCAAGAAACACAGCACTGTCGGCCAGTGACCAGCCCACCTGTCACACGCTTGGCCCCATCACCGACGGGCGCGTTGCACCTGGGCAACGCGCGTACGTTTCTCGTGAACTGGCTGCTCGCTCGCCAGGCGGGTTGGCGCATCGTCCTGCGCATCGAAGACCTGGACGGCCCACGCGTCAAAGTGGGCGCGGATCGGTTGCTGATCGAAGACCTGCGCTGGCTGGGTATGGATTGGGATGCGGGGCCGACTTATCAATCTGAGCGTAACGACGCCTACCGCGCCGCGACGGAGCGATTGATTGCGCAAGGAGACGCCTATCCGTGCATTTGCACGCGCAAGGAGATCGAGACCGCCGCCAGCGCACCGCATGCTGAGGACGGTGCCGCCGTCTACCCCGGCACGTGTCGTGGGCGCTTCGAAAGCGCCGCAGACGCCCGGATCGCTGCAGGGCGAGAGCCAGCGATCCGGTTTCGCGTTCCGACGACGCCTATCTCATTCGTCGATGCGTTTGCAGGGCCGCGCACGTATGCCAACCCCGAGAAGGAACTGGGTGACTTCGTCATTCACAAGAACGATGGTCTGGCCGCGTACCAACTCGCCGTCGTAGTCGACGATGCGGTTGCAGGCGTGACGGAGATCGTTCGCGGGGATGATTTGATCGATTCAACCCCTCGTCAGATACTGCTTTACACCGCGCTGGGCATGGCCGACCGCATCCCACGCTACACGCATTTGCCACTTGTCGTTGGTCCCGACGGTCGCCGACTCGCCAAGCGTCATGGAGATACCCGCCTGGCGACCTACCGAGCCGCGGGTGTGCCCGTGGCGCTCGTCCTGCAGTTGCTGGCAACTTGGTGTGGCATTGCGAATATCGGCACACCCGGCACCGCAGCGGACCTCGTTGGGCGCTTCGATCTGGCCCGCCTGCCGCACATACCCATCGTCGCGACCGACAAGGTGATTTGAACTTGTTGTGGGATGGGACGCCTATCGAATCAGCGCAATGCCTAGCCGCACGCTCGTGTCGCTTTCGTTGTATTCCCGCAGGCTCTCACCGAAACCGTTAAAAACCTGCAGGTTGCCGTACATGTCGATGTTGCCCGCGAAGATCTTGCGCAGCGGATACGTCAGATCCATCTGGATACTGCCGTTCTTCCAGCCACTGCCCAGGCGCCCGGTGAACGCCGCCTGCAGGCCACCAGCCTGGCCCATAATAGTGCGCAGCTCGAAAAACCCGCGGTACTCGTCGATGTCGGGGTTGAAATCGGTGTCACCAAGATACGCCTGGAATCGCGGGGCCACCGTGACGAACCATCCTTCGTTTTCGCGATCGCCGATGGTGAAAATCGGGCGGATGTACAGGAAGTTCATCGTGCGCGATTCGACCCCATCCTCGCCGTTGGATTCATGTTGAGCGCCCATGATCAGCCCGATGTGCGAGAAAAAATTCAAGCGGTCGGGCTCTACGATGTCGCCATAGAACAGGTTGATCTCCGGGCGATAGCTGTTGTCGAAAAACGGATGACTGTCCTCGCTCAGGTCCCAGAACGAGGTCTGCGAGTATGCGACGTTCAACCCGCGCAGCGCGGGAACGGCCCTGGCCAGGGGACCGTCATTGTTCAAGACCTGATAGCGAAGGCTGATTTGAAACTTGGCGTTGGGCCGCTCGGGGCCAATCACAAAGTAAACCGGCTCCCAGGGCGCGATGCGCTCGGACAGGAACTCCACGAGCCCCGTCGACTGGGCCGGTGACGTCGAGCGTTCGTCCGAGGTGGAGGTCGCTTCGGCCATGGCCGGATCGACGTGTTGAGTGGACGCCGGCAACGTCGCCGGTAACAGTTCAAACGCTGATTCGGCCGACGCCGTACCCGTTGCAACAAACAACAATCCAGACGCCACCGAGAATGCGAAGAGCGCGCCCGTGGCGCGAGATCCAGGATGCATCACCGAACGGTAGCGAGCAGAACCGCACGGGTCAAAAGAGAGAGAGAAATCAACCATCAACATGCCGTTGGACGATCAATGCTCCGACAATGCCTGAAGAATGTTCCACGGTCATTCAACAAACAGTTTGGCTTTGCGATTGACCATCGACCCTGAAAGTTCGCATAATGTTCGGATGCAGGATGAAGACTTCGGTTATCGCGACGCGATCCCAAACGGAGTGGCCCATCGCCGGGGGGCGGGGATCAATCCCGGTAACCGGTTCGAGACCACCCGCCTGCACGTCCTCGGGGAAGAACTGGACCGCCAATGGGTCGAGCGCAGTGAATCGGGTGGCGATTGTGGTGTGCTGCAGCGTGTCGAACGCCACGTCTTTAACGACCGCACGCAAACCATTATCAACCGTGTCGCCCAGACGTCCGACGTGCCGTTCGACTGGACCGTCAACCCCTACCGCGGTTGCGAGCACGGCTGCATTTATTGCTTTGCCAGGCCCTACCACGAATACCTGGGTTTCAACATGGGCCTGGATTTCGAGACAAAGCTCATGGCCAAGCCCGACGCGCCCGCCTTGCTGCGCAAGGAGTTGGCGTCACCCAGTTGGAAGCCCGAGACCATCGTGATGAGCGCGATCACGGATATCTATCAGCCGATCGAGCACAAGCTGCGCATCGCGCGGCAGTGCCTGGAAATCATGGCCGACTGCGGTCAACCGGTAACGACGATGACCAAGAGCGCTCTGGTTCTGCGCGACACGGACTTGTGGAAGAAACTAGCCGACCAGAACGCCGGCCGAGTGACGATCACACTGGTGACGCTCGACAACGACCTGGCCCAAAAGCTCGAACCGCGCGCCAGCTCCCCCGCCGGTCGGTTGCGCGCCATTCGCGAGCTGACGGCCGCGGGCGTGCCGGTATCCGTCAACATCGCGCCGATCATTCCGGGGCTGACGGATACGGAGATGCCGACCATCCTGAAAGCCGTCGCCGAGGCCGGCGCGACGCGCGCCTTCTGGGTCCTGCTGAGGTTGCCTTATCAGATTAAGGAACTGTTTCTCGACTGGTTGCAACGTAACGTCCACCCTGACCGCGCCAGAAAAGTCGAATCCCTGATCCGCCAGGCCCGTGGTGGAAAGCTGTATGACGCCAGCCCTGACACCCGCCGCCGTGGCCGGGGTCCACTCGTCGAGCAGATCGCCCAGGCGTTTGAGCTTTACACC
>JBBRHE010000097.1:0-13127 GCA_038223165.1 Tepidisphaerales bacterium | reverse complement strand
AGGTCGATCACGTCACTAAGCAATTGCGGCACGCCATGCACTACGGCGAGGTAGGTCTTCTGGATGGTCCGGTTCTCGAACTGCCTCGCCAAACGCCAATGGGCTTCGTCGCTTTTGGCAACGAGCATGATGCCGGTCGTGTTGCGATCCAACCGGTGCAAAATACCCGGCCGCCAGTCCCCGTTGACTTGCGACCACGTTGCGCCACGCTGCTTGCCGTAATAAACCAAACCGTTAACGAGCGTCCCCGTCCACACCCCACGGGCCGGATGGACGATCAGGTTCGTCTGTTTGTTCAGCGCCAGGAAATGCTCGTCCTCATAAACGATGTCCAGCGGAATGTCCTCGGGCACCAATTCGCTCACCGGTACGGGTGGGGCGAACATCTCGATGTCGTCGTTGGCTTTGATCTTGTAGCTGGCTTTGGTCGACTTGCCGTTGACCTTGACCAGGTCGTCATCGATCAGCCGTTGCACCATGGCGCGCGATAGATGCGCCAGACGATTGGAGAGGAACTGATCGATCCGGTTCGTCTGCGTTTTACCAGCCTTGAATCGGAAGTGGAGCGTGTCGGCGTCGGCGGATTCGGACTCACCCTCGGGAACGAGCGCGTCGTCCAGAGGTTCTTCGATGGGTTCGTCTTCGTCGGCAGGCATGGTGAAACGACCTGTCGTTACGGCTGGGTCGTTGGTGCGGTTGTCGGTGCAGTCATTGGAGCGGGCGTGACCGGTGCCGTTGTGGCCGGTGCGGTCGTGGGCTGTGTGCTCAGCGCGACGGGTTGGGTCGCCGGTGAGATGAACAGCGGGTTACGCAGCAATTCGAGCTGTTCACCACGAAACTTGGCCATGTTCTTGAAGGATTCGAGCGTCTTATCGTCTGCGGTGATGGCGTCGTAGGTCTTTTTGGCTTCGTCCCACTGCCCGCGGTTTTCCGCCACGGCGGCCAGGCCAAATTTTGCGACGGTGGCGCTCAACGGGTCCTGCGTCTGGGTGGCGGCCCGTTTGTAGGCGCTTTCCGCGCTCGTCAGATACTCGACCTTGGTCTTGGGTAGTTGCAGAGACGGTTGCGTTGCAGCGGGGGGGTAGTCGGGCAGGTTCGCGAGCATCCAGTACAGGTCACCGCGGGCGACCATCGCCTGGCCGAGCAATTTGGACTGCTCGGCGTCACCGGCAACCGATTCCAGCACCGGAACGATAGCCCCTTCCAGTGATGCCGCTTCCTGAATCGTCTGCTCGGGGGCTGCCCAGGGTCCGCGATTACGGAACCGGTCAAGCTGTTGGCGAGCCAGGCTCAGGTTCTCTGAAGCGGTCTCGGTAGCCCGCAACGTCGCGCCCCGGCGGTATTGAATCAGGGCATAAAGCAATGCGATCACAGTCAACCCGAGCAGCAGGCGACTGCCGTACTTCTCCCAGAACGCCGCAACGCCACTTGAGGGCGGTCCCGACTCCACTCGCTTCACTTTCACTGGCTGCGGCTGCTGCTCGGATTCCATAGGACGGGCGAGTGTAATGGCGGGGGAGACCCGATGCAAAAGACCGAGCGGTGCGCTCCGGCTCCTCTCACACATAAATACAGGGGGGAGGGCCCCGAGGCGTCTTCGTTTTTCCCCTCGCCAGTCGCGCCTGCTATGCATACAGTGATGCCGGTCGTTCCTATCCACTATGCACGAGCCGTTACGACTCGATCCTGAGACGCTGCTGACCGCCTACGCGCAGGGCGTCTTCCCGATGTCCGACCGCGACGGAACGGTCCGCTGGTACACCGCAGACCCGCGTGGTGTGCTGCCACTGGATGGATTCCACTGCCCCCAGACGCTTCGCGCGGTTGTCCGCAGTGGCAAGTTCGACATCCGAGTCAACACCGACTTCAACGCGACGATGCGCGGCTGCATGAGCAATCGCACGGATGGATCTTGGATCAGCGAGGAATTGATCAGCGCCTACACGCGTCTGCACGAGATGGGCTTTGCCCACAGTGTTGAAGCCTGGCAGAACGACCAACTGGTCGGTGGCCTGTACGGTGTATGCCTCGGTGGGGCGTTCTTCGGTGAAAGCATGTTTCACCGCGTGACCGATGCCAGCAAAGTCGCGCTGGTTCACCTCGTCAATCGCTTGAACGAACGCGGATTCGAGCTGCTCGACACGCAAGCGTCCACCGCCCACCTGCGACGGTTCGGTTGTATCGACATCTCAGCCAAGGAATACGTGCGGCAACTTCGTCATGCGACGAAGAAGCATTGCACGTTTGGTTGATAGACTCAATATCGTTTGTGGGACACAGGCGTACTTGTCTGTGTCCAACCCTGGATTTGTAATTTCGACGAGACGAATCACTTCTCCGCTGGCTCGATCGTCACTGTCAGGCCTTTGCTTTCGAACTGGTCTTTGTACAGTTCCGCGCGTTCTTTGTGCGTGACGAGCAGGAGCGTGACACCGGTGTCGTCGGCTTCCTTCATCTTGATCTCGGCGTCCTGCTTGTTCAGCGGGGTCAGTTCGACGATCGATTCGATGACGAACTCGTAGGTGTTCTTGTCGTCGTTGTGCAGGAGCACCTTCCACGGTGGCAGTAAACCCGGTGGTTTGTGCTTGGGGGCGGACTTGCTCTTGCGTTTGGGCTTTGCGGTGGCTGTTGCGCCACCACCACCGTTGCCGGTGCTCTCGGTGTTGCCCGGGGGGGCGTCGGGCGTCTCGGGGGATTTCGGATCATCAGCCATAGGGGTCTAGTTCCTTCAAAGCCCGGCGGTGGCAAACTCGGCTGATCGCGCGGGCGGGTCGTCGACGGGCAAGTATACCCTGTGGCAACCGGTTTGGCATCGGATCGTTTATGGTCGATAGTGACGAGGATGAACTCGCCAAACGGGGACCGATTGATCGCTGGCGCCATGAGCGGAACAAGCGCCGACGGGGTGGATGTGGCTTTAACCCGCATTACCGGTCACGGGGCCGGGATGACGGCAAAGCTCGTGCACCACATTGCCCGACCGTTTGACAACGGGTTGAAACAGCGAATCTTTGCGGTTCGCGAGGGCAAGCCACTGACCCTGCGCGATTTGGCCGAACTGGGTCGCGACATTTCGCTCACCTACGCCGACGCCGTCAACGCATCACTGTTGGCAACCAACATGCGGGCTGAACAGTTAACCGCGGTCGCGGCGCACGGGCAGACGTTGTTTCACGAGCCGCCATTGACAATTCAATGGCTCGACCCAGCGTTACTGGCCGAGCGGGTCCACTGCACGGTCGTCAGCGACTTCCGCCGGGCCGATTGCGCCGTGGGTGGACAGGGTGCGCCACTGGTGCCGTTTGCCGACTATGTACTGTTCCGCAACCCGGGAGTGAACCGCGTGTTGCTGAACATCGGTGGCATCGCCAACCTGACGTACCTGCCGGCGGGTGGGTCGATGGAGGACGTGATCGCGTTCGACACGGGTCCGGGAAACTGCATCAGTGACTTCCTTTGCCGGCAGGCCGAACCGACCGGTAAGGGTATCGACGAATACGGCACCAAGGCCGGAAAAGGAAAAGCCAGTGCTGACCTGGTCGCCGCTGTGCGGTCTGCAGAATATTTTCGCAAAGAACCCCCCAAGAGCACGGATGTTCCGACGATGGTCGACCTGTTCCAACGCGCGCGCATGACGATCGGTGGGGCCTTCTGGACCGACGACCTGCTCGCCAGCGCCTGTTTTATCACCGCTGGCACGATAATCGAGGCGTTCAACAACTTCGTCGGCCGAACCAGCGCCGAATGGGTCGTCAGTGGTGGGGGCATTCATAACCGAACGATTATGAGCCTTTTGCAACGCTCGGTCCCCAAACTGATGAAAGCCGAAGACCTCGGCGTGAACTCCGCAGCGAAAGAGGCGCTGGCGTTTGCGCTGCTAGGCGCTGCAACGCTCGATGGTGAACCGGCGAACCTGCCGAGCGTGACCGGTGCCAAACGCCGCGTGGTGCTGGGCGCGGTGACGCCGAAACCATGAAGAGACGCGAAGGCGCGAAGAAATCGCGAAGGAATTTAGAAGCCTGTTACTCCTGCTCGTCATCGGAGGTACTCCAACGGATCTCCTCCATCCCACAGCAACGCGGATATCCCTTGGTGTAACGAGCTCAGCAATCTCACCGTTCCCTTCGCGCCTGCTTCGCGATCTTCGCGCCTTCGCGTCTCTGCAATTCCACCCACACAGGTTACATTCCGGCCATGGAAGATCGCTCGCGATTGCTGACGGAACAGCGGCTGGACGACTCGACGAACCTGGACGAGATGAGCGTTGTCGACGCGGTGGCGTTAATGAACCGCCAGGACGCCGTCGCCGTCGCTGCGGTGGCGGTGGAGAATGCGAACATCGCTAAAGCGGTCGACCTCGTCGTCGCGGGGTTGTCGGCCGGTGGGCGGTTGATCTACGTCGGCGCCGGGACGAGTGGCCGGTTGGGCGTGCTCGACGCATCCGAATGTCCTCCGACGTTTCGGACTGATCCGAACATCGTGCAAGCCATCATCGCTGGTGGCGAGGCAGCGGTGTTCCGCTCACAGGAAGGGGCCGAAGATAGTGCCGCTAACGGTGCTACTGCGGTCGACGGGAAAAACGTGGGTGAACACGACATCGTCTTCGGCATCGCTGCCGGTGGGACAACGCCTTACGTACACGGCGCGTTGCGGCGAGCACGCGAACGCGGCGGCAAGACCGTCTTCCTCTGCTGTGTCGCAAATGTGCCTAATGAGCCACCGGTTGACGTCGTCATCCGCCCATTGACCGGGCCGGAGGTGATCACCGGTTCGACGCGCCTCAAGGCCGGTACCGCGACGAAGTTGGTGCTGAACGCCGTCACGACGATCAGCATGGTTCGGCTGGGCAAGGTTTACGGCAACCTGATGGTCGACTTGCGCTGTTCAAATGTAAAACTGTGGGACCGCGGGGTGCGGATCGTGTCGAGCGTTACGGGCCTGAATCGCGACGCCGCAATGGAGGTGCTGAAGGACGCCGGCGGCTGGGTGAAAGCCGCCATCGTGATGAATCGGCGCGGCGTCGGTCTGGCCGCAGCAACGCAACTCATTGAATCGAACAGCGGATCCCTGCGCACGGCGATTGGCGAATAGAGCCCCTGCGTCGTCCTTAGGTCGCGCGTTCTAATTCCGCTGATCGATCGGTTCGACCTTCAACCCGAACGGTCCGATGTAGTCGTCCGTCGGGCGGATGATGCGGTTATTCTTGTGTTGTTCCATCACGTGGGCCGTCCAACCAGCGACGCGGGCGATCGCGAAGATAGGGGTGAACAGGTCCAAGGGGATGTTCATCGTGTAGTACGTGCTGGCGCTGAAGAAATCGACGTTGGGGTTGAGGTTCATGGGTGAACCATCGCTCTTGGGCGTGTCTTTCAGAATCGGGATGAGCTTCTCGCTCATCTCGTACCACTTGGTGTTGCCCGCGGCAGCGCCGAGCTCTTTGCTCATCTTGCGGAGGAAGTGGGCGCGGGGGTCGAACGTCTTGTAGACGCGGTGACCGAAGCCGGGCATCTTCTGCTTGTTGGCGAGCATGCCCTTGGCCTTGGCCTCGGCGTCGGCGGCGTCCTTGCAGGTCAGTAGGAATTCCATGACATCCTGGTTGGCCCCACCGTGCAACGGACCCTTCAGGGCGGCCAACGCGGCGGTGATCGAGGCGTGCATGTCCGACAGCGTCGCGGCTGTCACGCGGGCGGCGAACGTGCTGGCGTTGAAACCGTGCTCGGCGTGCAGGACGAGCGCGGCGTCCATCACACGCACGAGCGTCTCGTGCGGCTTCGTGCCCGTCAGCGTGTACAGGAAATTGCCGGCGATCGACAACGACGGGTCGGGCGCGATGGGCTCCTGACCGTTGCGAATCCGGTGGAACGCCGTCACGATAATCGGGAAGATCGCCGTCAGACGAATCGCTTTGCGCAGGTTGGCTTCAGGGGTGTTGGCGGTCAGGTCGACATCGTCACTGGCGCTCGCGCTGGCGGCGGTGCGAAGGGCGTCCATCGGCTGGGTGTTCTTCGGCAACGCCTTGACGACGTCGAACACAAACGACGACACCTTCGCGCCCGCGATCTCCTGCTTCAGCGCCGCCAGTTCCGTCTTGTTCGGCAGCTTTTCGTGCCACAGCAGACAGGCAACCTCTTCGAAACTGGCATTCTCGACGAGATCCTGGATCTCGTAACCACGATAGACGAGTCGACCGGCGCTGCCATCGATGAAACAGATAGAACTCTGGGCGGCAACAACGCCCTCAAGGCCACCGGTGGGTTTCGCGGAAGGGGACGCAGCAGCAGCCATGCCTACACCTGTGTGATGCGCAACGCATCGATTAAAAAAACAGAGCGGAAACGTGAATCGCGAACCGTCACCCCTCCCGCATCGCAGTGGTTCAAACTACCCATGCACAAGACTTGGAGAAAGCCTTTTGAAGACGGGTCCGCTGCGCGCCAAGAAGGCACCGGCGTCGCTGCGCGGACTATAGCGGTCGACAAAATGACAGTCAATTGAGGTTCTGGTCACCCGCGGGGCAATTTAGTTCGCATCCCCGCGTTAAATGCAAACAGAGTCCGTTTCCGCTGGTAGTAACGACTGTTCCCCGTGCAGTGAGGCGTCTTATTTTGCAGTCGAGTGTTCCCGTACAACCGTATTATCGATCCGAATTGCCGGTCGTTCTCCCAATTCACGCTCAGCCCATCGAGCGATGGTGGCGCCACGGGTTGTTCGGCGCGCTGGCGCTGACGATCGTCGTCGGCTACTTTCTGGTCACGCAGCGCTACTGGATTCCCGCGCATGGTGGGGTCGACCAGAATGGCTATCTGGTCGGGGCCAAGAACCTGCTGCACACCGGGTCGATGATTACGACACCGGCGGACCCGTTCGCGTTCGTTGGGCGCATGTGGGTGACCGGCCACGAACCGGGGACGTATTACCCCAAGTACCCTATCGGCCTGCCCGCCATCTACGCCGTCGCGCTGGTGATCGGTGGACCGTCCCTGGTCTACCTCGTCAACCCGCTCGCAATGGCGCTGGCGCTGCTTGCCACCTACCTGCTGGCCAGTCGATTCGTTGGGACGTTCTACGGGCTGCTGGCGTTGCTGGTCGTCGCGACGAGCCCCGTCACGACTGGTTTGACCAACAACCCCAACAGTCACGCGTCCGCGATCTGCGTTGTGGCGTGGGGGATGTATCTGCTGGTGACATGGTGGGAACAGCCGAAGGATGGAAAGCTGCCGTGGGCGCGCGTGGTCGGGTCGGGCCTGCTACTCGGGATGAGCGTGACGATTCGGTATACCGAAGGGCTGCTGTTGCTCCCTATGGGGATCGTCGTCCTGTTCGTGGTATGGGAAGTTTACGGCGCGCCGACCTTGCGCCGACGTCGGCGTGCTCAATTAAGTGAGCACGCCGACGATGCGGTTGGACCGCTTACGCTTTCCTTTAAGCCACTGGTCCAGTCCCTCGTCCTTTTCGCATCCTGGGCCGTTCCGGTCGGCGCGTTGCTTATCGTCAACAAGGCGTACTTCGATAGTTGGACCGGATACGACCCCACGCACGAGAGCACCGGGTTTTCGTGGGCCAACCTGATGCAAAACTGGGACACGATGTTGCGCCAGTTTTACATGACGGGGTTGATGTTCGTCTTCCCGTTGGCCGTCATCGGATTGATCGTCTGGTTTCGCTACGACTGGCGGCGGGCGCTGGTGATTTCGGCCTGGGCGCTGCCGTGCGTCTTCATCTACACGGTCTATTACTGGGCACCCGACACGCTGGCCATTGGGTACTCGCGATTCTTCCTGACCGCGTTCCCCGCCATCGCCATCGCGGGTGCAATCGCGATGCGGGCGCTGGATCATGTGCACGTGTCGTATCGGGCCCTGGCGCGCATCGGCGCGGTGACGTGCGTCGTCGGCCTCATCACCGGGGCGGTGCTGGCGAGCCGAATCGAAGGTGGGTGGGGCGCGAAAGTGGGGTTGCTCGTCGGAGGGGCGGCAGGGGCGATCCTCGGTGTCGTCCTCTTCGTTCGGCCCGCAGCGATCATCATCGCGGCGGGGTGCTCACTGTCTCTTTTGACGTCCGTCGTCAACCTCGAGAACGACCAGCGCGGTCAACTGGCCGTCTGGAACGCCGCCGAGCGCATCACCAAGAGGGTGCCGAGCCAAGCGGTCGTCTTCTCGAAGGACAACATCATTCACCACGCCCAGTTCGTGGGTGACTGGCAGTTTTATTCGATCGATCTGTTCAACGAAGGCTCCGTGCGCAACCTGGCCGCCCAGAGCGACGACCTGGACAAGGCCCAACCCTTCCAGGCCGAGCGCGCCAAGGCGCTGTACGACCTGTTAAAGGACGACAAGAACCCGCAACTGGCCCGCAGGCAGAACGAGTTGATGGACAACGCCCTGGCGGCGGGGCACCGGGTGTTCCTCGTCATACCCAAACGGGAATACGATCAGCACAAAAACCGATTCCTTCCACCGAAAACGTACGACGCGAAGGTCCTGGACGCGTGGGACGACCCGCCTCAGGTGGTCAACGCGCGGGCGACCCGACCGATCGGGCTGAACCGACCCAACCGACCCGTCGATCGGCAATCGGCGTGGCAAATTGTCGAGGTGACCAAGGCACTAACAACCACCGCGCCGGCCACAACAAAGACCGCAGTGACTGCAAAATCCGAGGCCGTGATCACGACAAGGCCGATCGCGCCGGTTACGAAACCCGTTGCGCCAGTGACCAAGCCAGTGGCGGCGACGACCAAACCTGTGGTTGTTGCTACAAAACCGGTGGTGGGCACTACAAGGCCCGTCACTCCACCGCCGACAACAAAGCCGGTCGTGACCCAGCCCGCGACGACGAGAGCTTCAGGCGTCTAGTGTTCAGCCCACTGCTTCCATCACCACGTTCTTCCACTGCGGCGCGACGTGAATTCTTCGGAACATCAGTTGGCGATTGAGCGACTGCGTCATCGGTGACACCTGCCCCAGTGGCGTCAGCGTTCCGCGGACGTCCTGGACGAGGATTTCTTTCCCGCCGACCGTGTCGTTCGGGTCGACCACTTCGTAGGGTGTGCTGGAGGGTTCGTCTAAGAACAATTCGTACACCGGATCGCCCCCTGCATTTGCCAAGGCGATCTCGGCGCGCTTGAAGGCGGCGTTGGCAGCAGCCGTATCAAGGTGCGACAGTTCGATCGTCTTGAACACCCGCCGATAGAGGAGCCCCCGGCAGAGCATCGCCAGCAGCGCATCACCGGACTCGGCCCACTCCTTGAAGCATGACAGGATCGACACGTCGTCCAACTGCGTGAACTCACCCATCGTCATGCGCTGACCGAGCAGCGCCTTGTAAACGTTCGTCTCGCGCAGCCCCGCCAACCGATCCTGCGCCGCAAGCAGGCGCGCGCGTTGCAACGCCAGTTTCACCATGCCTTCGGCGCTGCGGACCACCTTGTGGAAGTAGACGTTGCGGTACATGTGAAACCGCGACTGCAGATAGGCCTCGACCGCGCTCACACCTTTGCTTGTGACAGCCAACCGGCTGCTGGGCTCGTCGATTGTCAGCGCATGCAACAGCCAGCGCAGGTCGAATCCACCATACCGGCTGCCGGTCATGAGATTGTCGCGCAGCAGGTAGTCAAACCGGTCGGCATCGAGCTGGCTGGAGATGACGTCGCAGTAGAACGTGCGATTCGGCCGGCAGTTGAGGAAGTCGACAACCTTCTCCGGCATCAACCGATCGTGGCGAAACAGGATGCGATGCACTTCACTGTCGGGGTCAGAGATGACGCGTTGGGTTAACCGTTCATGATGAATGCCACTGACGCGCTCGAACACATGACTGAACGGCCCATGTCCCAGGTCGTGCAGCAACGCCGCTGCGATGCAGATCGTCTCGCTTTCCTCATCGATCGTGAAATTGCGCCGCAGTTGGTCGAGAATTTTGCGGGCCGTCTCCATGACCCCCAGACTGTGCGCGTAGCGGGAATGGTCGGCCCCGGGATAGGCCAGACTGGCGAGGCCCAGTTGTCGAATGCGGCGCAGCCGTTGAAACTCGACGGCGTTGATCAACCGAAACAGTAAGCTGTCCAGCGGACGATCAACCCGAAACGCGATCACGTCATGAACCGGATCGCGGATGATTTTCTCGGTAACAGGCATGGAACGAGGAAATTTAACCGCGGAGGGGCGGGGATGCGAAGGAAAATGCTTTTAACGCAGAAGCGCAGAGCGAGGAACGCAGAGGATCGCGGAGAACAGGAAGAACGAAAAAAAGATCTCGCAAATTTCCCAGGTCGGAGAAAGACGCATCTTTTACTCTGAGCAATCGGCGAGATCATTGTTCGAATTCTCGGCGTCTCTCCGCGTTCCTCTCTCTGCGCCTCTGCGTTGATCTGTCTTCACCGAAACCGACAAACGCAATCGAACACCTTCCCGCTGTGCCGTTTGGCGACCAAGGTGTCTTTGATCATGGCGAGGTTGACGGCGTCGCAACTGAACTGGGCGTCGAGGTTGCTTTCGACGCCGCGGCCCATGCCTTCGATGATGACAAGGTCGGCATCGGCAGAGGCGGCGTTGAGTTCGGCGGAGACGCCGAGCAGGTCGATGAGGGGTTCGCCGGTGCCGCTGGTGACGCGGGTGATGGGGAGGGACGCCAGTGACGGTTCGGTCGCGAGAATACGCGGCCACCAGGCGTTGACGTCGTGGATCGTCATGTCGTTGAGCGTCGGTCGTTCGTTGGCGGTGATGACGACGTGCGTGCCGCGCTTCGCAAGCCAGCGGATCATCGGGATCGCGCCCAGCATAAAGTCACTGCCGGCGTTGTCGATGAAGAAGATCGCCTTGCGGTGGACCGGGCCGTTTAGCAATCGCTCGACGAAGGCGTCGAAATCGTCGAACAGCCATGGTCGCGGTGAGAGTGTGGCGCGCGTCGTGAAAAAATCGGGACTGCCGTGCACAAACGCCTTGGCGGTCGCCTCGGCGCCCATGTCGAAGATGTTGCCGGCGAAGACGCCTTCAATCACCGCCTTGATCTGCTCGGCTCCGCTCAGCGCATCCAGTTCCGCGCACACCGTCGGTAGCAGTGGCAGCATCTTGTCGTTCTCGCGGTTCTTCAGGTCGAAGAACGCGTCGACAAACCCGTGCTTGCGCAACAGGGCGTCGCGCCAGATGTCGAGCATGAGGATCGTCACCCGGCCATGCTTTTCGGGGTGCGCCGCGACGTCGGAGAAGAACGCGTCGAACTCGGCCAGCAGCGCGTCACCGCGTCGCGTTACCTCGTCGAGAGGCTCGTTGCGTACGATGGCTGCATCAATGCCAAGCTTCACGATCGTTCGGATGTGGCGGATGAAGAACTCGACCCAGTAGAGTCGGCCTTCGTGGTCAACGCACAGATTCGTCGAACACGCCACATAGGTCGACGGGTCTTTAAGCTTTACGAACGGGACAAGTTCACTCTGCATTTGGCACTCTTCATTGGCGGCTAGAGTTCAGGTCGTGATGCCACCATCGATCGCGATATTCTGCCCGGTAATGTATTCACCCGCAGCCGAGCAGAGCAGGAGCGCCGTGCCGGCGACATCTTCCGGTTCACCCACCCGGCCGAGCAGGAGGCGTTTGCCCTTGGATTCCTTGTCCTGTTCGCTCGAGAAGTCGTCGCGATTGCGGAACGTGTTCATCCAACCGGGCGAGAGGTTATTCACGGTGATGCCGTCGCGCCCCAGATCACGGGCTAGCGCTTTGGTCATCGTCGCCATCGCGGATTTGCTCAACGAGTAGGGGAGCATGCTGGCGTTGCCACCAAAGCCCTGGATCGATCCGATATTGAGGATGCGTCCCCATTTTTGCGACTTAAAGATCGGCACGACAGCCTGACAGAACAGGATCGGGGAGACAATATTCGTCGACAGCACGCGGACAAGGTCCTCAGGTTTTTCTTCCATCCAAGGACTGCGATGCTGGACGGCAGCGTTGTTCACCAGCACGTGAACGCCACCGAGCGTCGCCACGACCTCTGACACGCACGCTGCCGGGTAGGTTAAGTCACTCACATCACCCGTCAGCGCGATCGCGCGACCACCGGCAGCCATAATACCCGCAGCCGCTTCGTCAGCGACAGCGCGGTCGATGTCCTGAATCGCCACCGCAGCGCCCGCCGACGCGAACGCCTGTGCGATCGCCTGCCCCAACCCGCGACCCGCGCCCGTCAGCAACGCAACGCGACCGGTCATGTCAAAATTCGGTCCTGCCATATCGGGCGGGATGGTAGAGGAGACGGCAGATGAAATCGAGAGCGAAATGGTTTACCGATTCTGCGCCGCAGTCACTGCGGCCTGGTCGTGGGCCTTTTTCGCGGCGATCCATTCGGGGTCTGCGAGGACGGCGGCGTCACGTTGCTGGGTCAGGGCGTTTAACTTCGCGCCGGCGGTGGCGACTTTCGCTTTCAGCTCGGCGGCCTTGGGGTCGGCGGCGATTGCGGCCTCTTCCATCTTGGTGACGGCGTCAGCGGCGTCCAGCGCCTGCGTCGCGGGGGTCGTCAACTTTGCGGGGGTCGCCGTCGAGGGGTTCTGCTGGTTCGCAGCGACCTGCGCCTTGGCGTCCGATTGCCGTTGAACGGCCTGCTCGTACTCGGGCTTGGATTTCAAGTCATCCAGGATAGGTTTTGACGCCGTCTCCAACTCCGTCTGCGCCTGCTTCAACTGCGTCTGGGCTTCGATCCAGTCCGGTGACGCCTCGAACGCCTTTTCAATCTTTAACTTCGCGGCCTCCATCTGCGTCTTGGCGGCGTTTTGCTCGGCCCGTTTTACGGCGTTCGCGCGGTCGTTCTGATCTCGATTGTCATTGTTGTTGACCCGATCCCGATAAATCGTCTGAGCCGACACCGGAGCCACAAGACACAACGCGATCAACAGTGAACCAACACGCATAACCAATCCTCTGGAATTTCGTCAGGACGATTCGAGCTTCACCGCTTCAGCGGCAAGCGCTTCGCGAGTCTGACGAAACGCATCTTCGCTGTGCTTCAAGACTGCGGGAACGCCAAAACCGTCCTCCCGATGGTACGATGCCACCATGCTCCGAAAATGGATTGCTCGACTGGCGTTCTCGTTCATCGTGATTGCGTTTGTCTGTGGTTACGAGGCGTACACCAAG